>CAZXLV010000161.1:0-6269 GCA_964641405.1 uncultured Limnobacter sp.
CCCCCACCATGTCAAGGTGGTGCTCTAACCAGCTGAGCTACGCGCCTGCAAAACGAAAATTATACAACAGCCGTGCGACGCTCGGAGAGCGCGACACGCGACAGCCAGATCACCGGCAGGGTACCCACCAGCACGATCAGCAGCGCCGGCAGTGCCGCCTCGGCCAGGCGCTCGTCGGATGCGAACTGGAAGGTCACCACCGCCAGGGTGTCGAAGTTGAATGGCCGCAGCACCAGCGTGGCCGGCAACTCCTTCAGGCATTCGATCGCCACCAGCAGCGCGGTCGCCCCGACGCTGCGCCGCATCAGCGGCCAGTGAACCTCGCGCAGCACCTCGAGCGGCCGTCGTCCCAGGCTGCGCGCGCTTTGATCCATCGACGGGCTGATGCGCTCGAGGGCCGATTCGACGCCCTGGTAGGCGACCGAAAAAAAACGCACCGCGTAGGCATACACGATCGCTGCCAGGCTGCCGCCGGCCAGCAGTGGCGCGATGCCGAGCCATCCGGTGAGGGGCGCCAGTGCGCGATCGAACAGCCCCGACAGGATCAGCAGGCCGACGCCCAGCACCACGCCGGGCAGCGCATAGCCGCTGTTGGTGAGCAGCAGCGCAGCACGCAAGGCAGGCGAGTTGGCCAGGCGGGCGCTGTAGACCGCGACCAGGGCCACCGGCAACACGATGGCCGCGCCGGCTCCCGCCATCAGGGCGGTGTTGGCGATCCACTGTGGCATGCGCGCGTCCCAGGCACCTCCCGAAGCGAGCCACGCCTGTCCCAGCAGCACCGCCGGCAGCGCAAAACCCAGCACTACCGGGATCGTGCAGACCAGCGTGGCGCGCCAGGCCGCCAGGCCGCTCAGCCTGCGCCGTGGCGCGGGACGCGGATTGCGCGCATGAAAGCGCATGCGCCCGCGCTGGCCGCGCTCGAGCGCCAGCAGCGCCAGCACCAAGACCAGCAGCATCACCGACAGGCGCGCCGCCCCGGTGCGATCGCCCATGCTCTGCCAGGCGCGATAGATCCCGGCGGTGAAACTGTCCACCGAAAAATAGGCAACGGTGCCGAAGTCGGCCAGCGTTTCCATCAGCGCCAGCGCGCAACCTGCCGCCACTGCCGGCCGCGCCACCGGCCAGGTGATGCGCCACCACGCGCGCCGCTCGCTCAGGCCCAGCGAGCGCGCCGCTTCGGACAGCGAGGGGTTGCGATCGGCAAAAGCGGCTCGCGAGAGCAGGTACACATAGGGATACAAGGCCAGTCCGAGGAACATCCCGGCGGCCGGCCAGGAGTGGATGTCCGGGAACCAGTAGTCGCCGACCTGCCAACCGGTGAGCTTGCGCAAGCCGGTTTGCAGCGGGCCGAAACTGGCGAAGAAATCGGTGTAGGCGTAGGCCATCACGAACGCCGGGGTCGACAGTGGCAGCACCAGCATCCACGCCAGGGCGCGACGCGCCGGGAATTCGCAGGCCGCCACCAGCCAACCGCTGCTCACGCCAAACAGCAGCACCACGGCGAGTACGGCCAGCGCCAGCTTGGCGGTGGTCAGCGTATAGCGCGGCAGCACGGTGCCGAGCAGGTGAGTCAACACGCCCTCGAGGCCCACCTCGGACGGGGCCGGCGTGAAAGACAGCCACAGCAATGCCAGGATCGGCGCCGCCACCAGCAGCGCCGCAGCGATCGAACCCAGTGCAAGCGGCTGCAGCGAACTGGCGCGCGGCGCGGCGTCCTTCCAATGCAGGGTTTCGGTGGGCACGTCTTCCGGGAGGCAGGCCGCGAATCAGGCACTACAATCGTGGATTGAGAATTATATCCATCTGGAATGAGCCCGAAGCCGCCGCGCATCGACGCCACATCACCTCCGGACCACGCCTGCCCGCCGAGTGATGCGGCAGCGACGCTGCGAGTGGATGACCTGCACGTGTCGTTCGCGCAACCGGCGGGGCGCACACGCGTGCTCGACGGGCTGAGCTTTCACCTGGGCGCCGGCGAGATCGGCTGCCTGCTCGGAGCCTCCGGCTGTGGCAAGACCACTGCATTGCGCGCCATCGCCGGCTTCGTCGCACCCGAGCAGGGCTGTGTGCACATCGCCGAATTCTGTGTCGCATCGGCGCAGCGACAGGTCCAACCCGAGCGGCGCGGTGTCGGCGTGGTATTCCAGGACTACGCCCTGTTTCCGCACCTCGACGTGGCGGCCAACGTCGCATTCGGATTGCGCGGCATGCCGGCGCACGAGCGACCGGCACACGTCGCGAGCATGCTCGAACTGGTCGGCTTGCCCGACATCGGCCGCCGGTTTCCGCATGAACTGTCCGGCGGGCAGCAGCAGCGCGTCGCGCTGGCGCGCGCGCTGGCACCCAGTCCATCGGTGCTGCTGCTCGACGAACCGTTCTCGAACCTCGACCCCGAGTTGCGCGAGCGCCTGGCGCTGGACCTGCGCGAGATCCTCAAGAGTCGGGGCATCACCACGCTGCTGGTGACGCATGACCAGTACGAGGCCTTCGCCCTGGCCGACCGCATCGGCGTGATGAACGCCGGACGCATCGAGCAGTGGGACACCCCCTACCGCCTCTACCACCAGCCGGACACGCGACTGGTGGCCGACTTCGTCGGACTGGGCGCGTTCCTGCCCGGCCGGCTGGAACATCGCGACGGCAACACGCGCGTGCATCTGGAACTGGGCACGCTGCCGATCCGCGCGCGCTCCGACCAGGCAATCGCCGGCATCACCGCCAACGCGCAGGGCGAGGTCACCGTGCTGCTGCGCCCGGACGACGTCATCCACGACGACGCCAGCCCATTGCGCGCCGAGGTGGTGCGCAAGGCGTTTCGCGGCGCGCAGTTCCTCTACACGCTGCGCCTGCCCAGTGGGGCGATGCTGCTCGCGCTGGTGTCCAGCCATCACGATCACGCCGTCGGTGAACACATCGGCATCCGCTTCGACGCCGACCACGTGGTGACTTTCAGCCCATCCTGATCGACGGCACTTCAAACGCCCAGGTAGGCCTGCAGCGCAGGCTCATCGGCGCGCAACGCCGCCGATGATCCCTGCAAGGCGACGCGGCCGCGCTCGAGCACGACGCAGCGGTCGGTGTGCGCAAGCACGGCGCGATAGTTGCGATCGACCACCAGCGAGGCGATACCGCTGGCGCGGATGCCGGCAACGATGCGCCAGATTTCCTTCACCACCAGCGGCGCCAGTCCTTCGGTTGCCTCGTCGAGCACCATCAGGTCGGGATTGGTCATCAGCGCGCGCCCGATCGCCACCATCTGCTGTTCGCCGCCGGAGAGCTGGTTGCCGCCGTGGTGCAGGCGCTCGGCCAGGCGCGGGAAGGTCTCGAGCACCCGCTCGAAGCTCCAGTCGGTCTGGCCGCGCACGCCCGGGCGCGCAGCCATCAGCAGGTTCTCTCGCACCGACAGGTTGGGAAAGATGCCGCGTCCCTCGGGCACGTAGCCGATCCCCAGGCGCGCCACGCGATCGGGACGGTCGGCGCTGCGATCGCGACCGCGGATCACGATGCGGCCGGTGGTTCCGCGCATCAGCCTGAGCATGCTGCGAATGAGCGTGGTCTTGCCCATCCCGTTGCGCCCGAGCAGGCCGATCGCTTCGCCGCTCGCGATGCGCAGGCTCACGCCCTGCAGCACGTGGCTCTGGCCGTAGTACGCATGCAGGTCGTCGACTTCCACCAGGGATTCGGAGGCGCTCATGATGCGTGCGGGGTCAGTCGGCGAAGGCCTCGCCGAGGTAGGCGACCTGCACTTCCTCGTTGCTGCGGATCGCCTGCGGAGCGCCGCTGGCGATCACGCGCCCGTTGACCATCACCGTGATCAGGTCGGAGACGCGGAACACCGCGTCCATGTCGTGCTCGACCAGCAGGATCGCGTGCTCGCGCTTGAGTCCTTCGAGCAGGGCCAGCATGCGTTCCGATTCCTCGGCGCCCATGCCCGCCAGCGGCTCGTCGAGCACCAGCACGCGCGGCGCCGTGGCCAGGCACATGGCGATTTCGAGTTGGCGCTTCTGGCCATGCGAGAGCGTGCCGGCCACCAGGTGGGATTGCGCCGCGAGCCCGGCGCGCTCGAGCGCGTGCTGTGCCGCCGCGAGACTGGCCGGGCAGCGCTCGGCCGGCGAGATCCAGTCCCAGGGTCGCTGCAGCGCCGCCTGCGCGCTGAGCCGGCAGTTCTCGAGCACCGTGAAAGGCGAGTAGATGGTATTGCGCTGATAGCTGCGCCCCAGGCCGGCACGCGCGCGCCGCGGCTGTGACCAGTTGGTGACGTCCTGTCCGAGCAGTTCCACCCTGCCCTCGCTGGCCGGAATTTCGCCACACAGGACGTTGATCAGGGTCGACTTGCCGGCACCGTTGGTGCCGATCACCGCGTGCACGAAACCGCGGCACAACTCGACCGATACGCCGTCGACCGCCTTCAGGCCGCCGAAGCTGCGCGTGACGTCGACCGCGCGCAGCAGCACCTCGCCGGATGCGCGCTCAGCCATGCTGCATCCACCGCAACTGGAACACACGCCGGCCGAGCTGGCGGCCGATCCCGATCAGGCCGTTGGGCATCAGCGCCACGGCAGCGATGATGGTGAAGCCGAGCATCAGTTGCCAGTGCCGCGAGAACTCGCCGAACACCGCGCTGGACTGGAACAGTTCCTGCAGCATGGTCAGCGCAAAGGCCCCCAGCACCGCGCCGCGCAGGCTGCCGAGACCGCCGAGGATGATCATCACCAGCACCGCTCCCGACTGGTGCCAGGCCAATAGTTCGGGGTTGACGAATCCGTCCTTCAGCGCATACAGGAAGCCGGCCAGGCCGGCCAGCATGGCGGCCACCACGAACGCCGCCAGCTTGTAGGCGTAGGTGCGAAAGCCCGCGGCGCGCATGCGCTGCTCGTTGACCCGGATGCCCGTGAGCGCGTGTCCGAATCGACTGCGCACCACCAGGGCCAGCAGGCCGAAGGTGAACACCAGCGAGCCCAGCACGAAGAAGTAGAAGGTATGTCCGGTGTCGAGATCGAACGGCTGCCAGCCGCCGATCGACAGCTCGGGGCGGAAGTACAGGTAGATACCGTCGCTGCCGCGGCCCAGCGCGGTATCGTGAAAGACGTAGTACGCCATCTGTGCAAACGCCAGCGTCACCATGATGAAGTAGATGCCGCGGGTGCGCAGCGACAAGGCCCCCACCAGCAGGGCGTACGCGCCGGCCGCCGCCACGGCGGCGGGCAGCAGCAGCAGCAGCGGCGCGGGAGCGCTCTGGGGGGTAAGCAGCGCGGTGGCATACGCGGCGATGCCGAGGAACGCGGCGTGCCCGAAGCACACCAGCCCGGTCTGCCCGACCAGCAACTCGAGGCTGAGCGCAAAGATGGCCAGGATCATGATGCGCACCAGCAGATCGAGCGCGAACTTGCTCCCGAAGACCGGAAACACGGCCAGCACGATGACCACCAGGGCTACCGGCACGAAGCGCGATGCGAGCGAATTCATGCGCAGGTCAGGTGGTGCGGAACAGGCCTTCCGGCCGCCACAGCAGGATGGCTGCCATCAACACGTAGACGAGCACGCCGGCGGCCTGCGGAAAGAACACGGTTCCGAAGGTTTCCACGAATCCCACCAGCATGGCTGCCAGCAGTGCGCCGCGAATCGAGCCGATGCCGCCGATCACGACGATCACGAAGCAGATGATCAGCACCTGGTTGCCCATGCCCGGATACACCGAGGATACCGGCGCCGCGATCGCACCGGCCAGTGCGGCCAGCGCGACACCGGCCGAGAAGACGAGGCGGTACAGGAACTTTATGTTGACGCCCATCGCCTGCACCATCTCGCGATTCGATGCACCGGCGCGAATCGTCATGCCGAGCCGCGTGCGCGTGATCACCCAGAAAAGTCCCGCCGCCACCAGCACGCACACGCCCGACACGAACAGCCGATAGACCGGATAGGTCATCAGGTCGCCCAGCTGGATGCTGCCCGCCAGCAATGGGGGTGCAGGCACTCCGTGCACGTCGTTGTCGATCAGGATGCTGCGCATCTCCTCGAACACCAGGATGAGCGCATAGGTCATCAGCACCTGCTGCAGGTGCTCGCGCTCGTACAGGTAGCTGAAGAAGATCCATTCGAGCACGTAGCCCAGCACCACCGACAAGGCCACGCTGAACACCAGCGTGGCGAAGAAGCCGCCACCGAGCCACTGCTGGACCCACGGCAACAGCGCGTACGCCATGTAGGCGCCAATCATGTAGAAGCTGCCGTGCGCCAGGTTGATCACGCCCATGATGCCGAAGATC
>CAZXLV010000162.1:0-1219 GCA_964641405.1 uncultured Limnobacter sp.
CTCGTCGATGCGCTCGACCACCTTGCCGAGCAGGTCGGGCAGCGGCTGGAAGCCGGCCTGGCCGCGCGAGCCGTCCTCGGAGATCTGGAACACCTTCGACTCGGCTTCGTCGAGCAGTTGCCGGGTGTCCTTGCCCTGCGGGTTGAGCGCCGCGGTGGCGATCTCGTCGGAGGTGGAGATGAGGCGGCGCAGGATCGCACGATCGCGCACGATCTCGCCGTAGCGGCGGATGTTGGCCGCCGATGGCGTTTCCTGTGCCAGCGCGTTCAGGTACGACAGGCCGCCGGCTTCCTCGCTCCTGCCCAGCGATTGCAGCGCCTCATAGACCGTGACCACGTCGGCCGGCTGGCTGCGCTCGATCAGCCGCGCGATCTGGTGCCAGATCAGTCGGTGATCGTGGCGATAGAAGTCGTCCTCGCGCAGCGTGTCGGCAACGCGATCGAAAGCGACGTTATCGAGCAGCAGTCCGCCGAGCACGGCCTGCTCGGCTTCGATCGAGTGCGGCGGCACCCGCAGCGCCGCGAGTTGCGGATCGTCGGAAGACGCGCTGGCGGGAACGGCGGACATCGGGGGGCTGACGAGCCGGCTCAGGTGCTCAGTTCGTCTCGCCGGCGACCGACACCGTCACCTCGACCACTACCTCGGTGTGCAGCGCGACCTCGACGGTGGTTTCCCCGATGGTCTTGAGCGGGCCCGCGGGCAGGCGCACCATGGCCTTCTCGATCGCGAAGCCCTGCTTCCTGAGATTGTCGGCGATGTCGGCGTTGGTGACCGAACCGAACAGGCGTCCGTCGACCCCGGCCTTCTCGGTGACCTCGACCCGGGTGCCCGAGAGTCGCTCGCCGAGCGCGCGCGAGGCCGCCAGGCGATCGGCCTGTGCCTGTTCCAGTTCGGCCCGACGCGCCTCGAATTCCTTGATGGCCGCCTCGGTGGCGCGCCGCGCCTTGCCGGTCGGGATGAGGAAGTTGCGGGCATAGCCGTCGCGCACCCGCACGACATCGCCGAGTTGGCCCAGGTTGGTCATCTGCTCGAGCAGGATGATCTGCATGTCGCGTTCTCCCGCGCTCAGTGGTTGTCGGTGTACGGCAGCAGCGCCAGGAAGCGGGCCCGCTTGATCGCGTCCTGCAACTGGCGCTGGTAGCGCGCCTTGGTGCCGGTGAGGCGTGCCGGGATGATCTTGCCGGTGTCGGTGATGAAGTCCTTCAGCAGGTCGACGTCC
>CAZXLV010000162.1:1229-6242 GCA_964641405.1 uncultured Limnobacter sp.
GATCTTCTCGGCGGTGAAGCGGCAGAACTTCTTGCGCTTGAACAGCGCGCTCTGGGCGGGGCGGCGGGGTTTCTTGTCCTTGGCGCCGCGGCGGAAAGTGGCCATCTCGTTTTCTCCTTCAGTTCGATGTCTGGTTCGGGTCGGCAAGCTGGGCCGACGGGCTGAATGCGGTGATGTGCAGGACCAGCGAGCGCGATTGACGACGGCGCGATGCGAGAAAGCCGCTTGCCAGCACCGTCTGGCCGAGGGCAAGCTGGTCGGCGCGGGTTGCGAGCGCACCGGCGAATTTCACCGTCACCTCGAATTCGAGTTGACGGCTGCGGCCGGCCTCGATCGTTTCGGATTGGTGCGCAAGCCTCGCATCGAGCATCGCGACTCCGGCCGGCGTGTACCTGAGCGCGCCGCGCTCGATGATCACGCCGGACAGTTCCACGTGGTTGGCACCGGGTCGGGCCGCCGGGTTCGCGCTGGTGGCCGTCACGCGCTGCGTTCGACCGGCGCCACCTCGGTAACCGCCTTGCGAGCCTCTTCCTTCTGGATCTGCTTCCACATCGGCGAGGCGCCCGTTTCGGCCTTCTTCATGCCCACGACCAGGTGTCGCAACACCGCGTCGTTGAAGCGAAAGGCGTGGTCGAGTTCGTCCAGCACGGGCTGGTTGCACTCGATGTTGACCAGCACGTAGTGGGCCTTGGCCATCTTCTGGATCGGATAGGCCAGTTGCCGGCGCCCCCAGTCCTCGATACGGTGGACCTTGCCCTGCTGGGCCTCGATCATCGTCTTGTACCGCTCGATCATGGCGGGCACCTGCTCGCTCTGGTCGGGGTGGACGATCAGCACGATTTCATAATGACGCATCGGTTCTCCTGGTTCCAGGATGACCCGGCGACGATCGTGCGGGCACCGTTTCCGGCCATGGCTCGCCCGGAGGCGGGCCACGAGGGCGGTGACGCGGGCCCGTCGCGCGGGCTTTCCCTGTGGACAAAGGCCGCCGGCGAAACGCGTCGATCTACCGTACGGCAAGGAACTGCGAATTATAGCGGGGTGCAGGGCACCAATCAATTTGGCGCTGCCGGGGATGCGGGCAGCGGTTCATCCCAGCCCTCGCGCGCACCCGCATAGAGCGCCGCCAGGATCTGGCGTTCGCGGCTTTCGATGCGCTCCAGGAACAGCGCGGCGCCACCGATGGCGCGAAATGCCTCGAAGCCGCGCATCAGGAAGTCCTGCATCTGCGACAGGCCCGCCAGCCGTGCCGGACCCGTCATCATGCGCAGGAGACGTCCGATCATCGGATGACGGACCAGCCGATCGAGTGAGTGTCCGACCGACGCAACGAGATCCAGCTGGTGCTCGCGCTGCGCGCGCGAGCCGACCTCCCGATAGGCATCGGCATAGGCCGGCGCGTCGATCCCGAGGACGGCGTGCTCGCGCAGCCACTGCGCCATCGCGCGATCGAGCCGCTCGGCAATCGCATCCATTTCGACCGCATCGGCAACCGTGGCCAGGGCGGCGCCCGGCAGCAAGCGCACCATGATCGGCACGATGCGCGCCAGTTCGGCATCGCGTGCCGAGAAGTCCTTCTCGCCGTACAGGTCCTCGAGAAAGAAGCGTGCGGCGGCCGCATGCCGAGGCTCGGTCAGCAGGTCGTGGTGGGTGCGCGCCAGGCGCCGCGATTGCCAGGCCTTGAGCGCTCGCACCGACTCGGCCTCGCCGGCATCGCGGGCCAACTCGGTGCGCAAGCGCGCGACCTCATGCGAGGCTCGTGCAAGTCGTTCGCCATGGTCCATGCGCATCAGTCTGCCGCAGCCGGTGCCGAGCACCAAGGCAGCGGCACCCGCAAGCGCTCGCTTTAGAGACTTCACTCCAGGCGCCTCGCCTAGAATCAAGCCATGATGCAGCGTCGAACCTTCCTGAAGGCCGGCCTCACGGGAGCCGTGCTGCTGGCGGCCGGCGCCACCGCCTCCTGGCTGGTGGGTCGCGACGCTGCCGCCGATCGCCGGGAAGTCCTCGACGCGGTCATTCCGGTCGTCCTCGAGGGCGCCCTGCCCGAGTCGGGCGCGACCCGCGAGGCGGCGCTGAGGCGCGCGAACGGGTCGGTCGTGCTCGCCATCGAGGCACTGTCCCCGGCCGCCCAGGACGAACTGGCGCAACTGTTCGCGCTGCTGGCGATCCCGCCAACGCGGCTCGCCCTGGCCGGCCTGACCCATCGCTGGCGCGATGCGAGCACGGCCGAACTCGCCGCATTGCTGCAGGACTGGCGCACGCACCGCCTGGCGCTGCTGCGAGGCGCCTACCAGGCGCTGCACGACCTGGTCACCGGCAGCTGGTATGCCGAGGCGGCGCAATGGCCTGCGATCGGCTACCCCGGACCGCCGCGCCTGTAGTCGATGCCGACCCCACCGAGTCCCGGCCGATGAGCAAACTCCCCGATCCGGTCGCCGCCGGCCTGGCGCGTGGCTGGAGGGTACACGACGCGAGCGCCGCCAGCCATCCGGCACAACTGGACTGCGACGTGGCGATCATCGGCACCGGCGCCGGTGGCGGCATCACTGCCGAGATGCTGGCGCGCACCGGCCTGAAGGTGCTGATGATCGAGGAAGGCCCGCTGAAGAGTTCGCGCGACTTCGAGATGCACGAGGCCGATGCCTACCCACAGCTGTACCAGGAATCGGCCGCACGCAAGACCCGCGACAAGGCGATCAACATCATGCAGGGACGCTGCGTCGGCGGCTCGACCACGGTGAACTGGACCTCGAGCTTTCGCACCCCGCCGACCACGCTGGCCTGGTGGCGCGAGCACCATGGCCTGGCCGGGTTCACCCCGGAGGCGCTCGAGCCATGGTTCGCGCAAGCCGAGCGCCGCCTGTCGATCGCGCCCTGGGGCGTGGCGCCCAACCTGAACAACCAGTTGCTGCGCCGTGGCGCCGCCCGGCTGGGGATTGCCACCGCGGCGATCCGGCGCAATGTGCGCGGCTGCTTCGATCTGGGCTATTGCGGCATGGGCTGCCCGACCAACGCCAAGCAATCGATGCTGGTCACGACCATCCCGGCCGCACTCGAGGCGGGCGCGACGCTGCTCACGCGCGCACGGGCGGCGCGCTTCGAGATCAGCGGCGATCGCATTGCCGCGCTCGAACTGGAGTGGCTCGATGGCGCCGGCTTGCGCCCGAGCGGTGCGCGCACACGCGTACACGCGCAGCACTACGTGCTGGCGGGCGGCGCCATCAACAGCCCGGCGCTGCTGCTGCGTTCGGCAGCGCCCGATCCACACCAGTTGCTCGGGGCGCGCACCTTCCTGCACCCGACGGTGGTGTCGGCGGCCCGCTTCGAGCAGCGTGTCGACGGCTACGCCGGCGCGCCGCAGACCATCTATTCCGATCACTTCCTCGAGACGCAAGCGATCGATGGCCCGATCGGCTACAAGCTCGAGGCACCACCACTGCACCCGGTACTGGTGGCCACCACGCTGCAAGGCTTCGGCGCCATCCACGCGCAGCACATGAAGGACTTCGCGCACACCCATGCGCTGATCGCCCTGATGCGCGACGGCTTTCATCCGCAGGCCGCGGGAGGCAAGGTCGAACTGCGCGGCGACGGCTCGCCGGTGCTGGATTACCCGCTCACCGACTTCGTGTTCGATGGCGCGCGCCGCGCGCTGCTGTCGATGGCCGAGATCCAGTTCGAAGCTGGCGCACAGGTGGTCTATCCGGTGCATGAACTGGCCGAGGGG
This sequence comes from uncultured Limnobacter sp., assembly GCA_964641405.1. Classification (GTDB taxonomy): domain Bacteria; phylum Pseudomonadota; class Gammaproteobacteria; order Burkholderiales; family Burkholderiaceae_E; genus Zeimonas. The sequence goes on from CAZXLV010000162.1 coordinate 4,957, forward strand.
TACCGCGACTGGCCGGCGGCACGACGCGCCATCAGCGCCCTGCCGATGAAGCCGCTGCTCACCCGCGTGGTCTCGGCCCACGTGATGGGCGGCTGCCCGATGGCGGCCGACCCGCAACACGGAGTGGTGCGCAGCGATGGGCTGCACTGGCAGCTTGCCAACCTCTCCGTGCACGACGGCTCGATCTTCCCGACTTCGGTCGGCGCCAATCCGCAACTGTCGATCTACGGCATCACCGCACGCCTGGCCGCCGGCCTGGCGCGCCGGCTGACTGGACGCGCTGCGCCCGCGCTGGACGCGCAGGCGGCCGCCTGAGAGCGATGGTTCGCCGCTTGCTGGTCGGCATGCTGGTGGCGATCGCCGCCGGTATCGCGCTGCTGGCCGCGTGGCTGCACCTGTGGCTCGACTGGCCGTGGCCGCTGGCCGTGCTGTCAGCCTCGGTCGTGCCACTGGCGCTCGATGCGGCGCTGCTGGGCCTGCAGTTCGTGATCGGCGCCTGGCAACGACGGCGCGTGCAACCCGACCTGCACTATGGCCTGGGCGCTGACCTGCGCGCCTGGCTCGGGGAAATCGCCGCCTCGCTGCGCACCTTCCTTTACGCGCAAGTGCGCTACGGCGCGCGCGCAGCACCCAGCGGCGATGCGCCCGGGCGCATGCCGGTACTGCTGGTGCACGGCTACCTGTGCAATCGCGGCATCTGGCACCCCTTCGCACGCTGGCTGGCCGCGCGCGGCCACGCCGTCGAGACGCTGAACCTGGAACCGGTGTTCGGCGCGATCGACGACTACGTGCCCTTGCTCGCCGAGGCGCTGGCGCGCCTGCGCGCACGCAGCGGCGCGGCGCGCGTTGCCATCGTGGCGCACAGCATGGGCGGGCTGGCCGTGCGGGCATTCATCGCGCGGCACGGCTGCGAGGACCTGGGAGCCGTGGTCACGCTCGGCACGCCCCATCGCGGCACCTGGATGGCGCGCTTCGGGCACGGCGCGAACGCGCGCCAGATGCGCCTCGACAGCGCCTGGCTGCGCGCGCTGGCCGCGCGCGAACCCAGCGCGTCGCGAGCCCTGTTCACGGTGGTGCTCACGCACCACGACAACATGGTGCTGCCGCAGCCGATCCAGACGCTGGAGGGCGCCCAGACGATCGCGTTGTCGGCGCTGGGCCACGTCGCGCTGGCCTACGACCACGCTGTCTGGGAACACGCGGCGCGCGCAATCGACGCCGCAAGCGCGCCTCGATCGGCGAGCCCTTCTGAAAGCGCGACAGCCGCCTAGGGCCTGTTCACACTA
>CAZXLV010000163.1:0-6235 GCA_964641405.1 uncultured Limnobacter sp.
TCGTCGTGGACCGGCGGCAGGGGGGCGGGATCGGGAATCAGGCGCGCCACCGGCAGGCACAGCGTGAACGCGCTGCCCTCGCCGGCCTCGGTTTCGAATTCCAGGCGTCCCTGGTGGCGCTGCATGATGTGCTTGGCGATCGCCAGGCCGAGGCCGGTGCCGCCGCTGGCGCGCGAACGGTCGCGATCGACCCGGTAGAAGCGTTCGGTGATGCGCGGGATGTGCTCGGTCGGGATGCCGATGCCGCTGTCACGCACGGTGATGCGCCCTTCGCTGTCCTGCACCCGCCAGTCGATCATGATGCGTCCGCCCGCGGGCGTGTAGCGAATGGCATTGCTCAGCAGGTTGCGTACCGCGGTCTCGAGTTCTACCGGCGCGGCGAGCACGCGGCGTGGGCCTTCCAGATGCAACTCCAGCGTGTGGCGGCCACGTGACAGTGCGCGTGCCTCCTCGAGCAGGGCTTGCAGCCGCGCCGGCATGTCGACCGGTTCATCATCCAGGGACTCGCCGGCGTTCTCCAGCGATGACAGGGTGATCAGGTCTTCGACCAGCCGCTGCATGGTCTGGCTCTGCTCGAGAATCCTGCCGAGACGGTCGCGCCGTGCGGTTTCGTCCAGTTCGCGCGTGAGCAGTTCGCTGGCGAATCCGGCGATCGCCATCACCGGGGTCTGGAGCTCATGCGAGACGTTGCTGACGAAGTCGCTGCGCATCGCATCGAGCTTGGCCTGGCCGGTGATGTCATGCGTGATCAGCAGCTTCTGGTCGCCGTGCGCCCGGTGCAGGCGCAATTCGTAGGTGTGGCCCGGAAAATCGGGCAAATGCACGCGCATGGTGCTGTCGGGCTGGTTGGCCTGCACGAATTCGGCGAATCCGGGCTGGCGGATGAAATGGTGGATCGGCCGGCGCGTGCCGAAGATGCCGTGCAGCTGCTCGGCGGCGTCATTGGTCCACATCACCTGGTCGTAGCGATCCAGCACCACCAGGCCATCGGGCAGCCGGTCGACCGCGGCGTGGATGCGCTCGAGTTCGGCGCTGAGTTCGTTGCGCGCGTCGGTTTCCTGCCGTGCGAAGCGTGCCAGCCGGGTGATCAGCGGCCGCCAGGGGCCCAGGCCGGCGGGCAAGGCGCGATTGCGCGGCAGCGAGGCCCAGTGATACAGGCGCATGAGGTAGACGGACTGGATCAGCGCAACGATGGTGAACGTGATGCCCAGCCACCAGACGGCGCCGTGCTCGGAGACGAAGGTGTCCAGGCCGATACCGATGAGGACGACCAGGGCGATGGCGGCAAGGCTGCGAAGCAGGAGGTTCACGCGGGAGACGATCATCTGCGGGGTGGCAATCGGCACCTCCCGGCGGGCACGGCTTCGACCAGCCGATCATGGCCGCTGGAGGCGAGCAGCAGGCATGGTAGCCCGCGCGCGTCAATATACACGTGATCGCCCCGGGCATTATCGTTGCGTGGCAGGTGGCGCCGCCAGCCAGCGGTAGCGGCGATGTGCATCGGCATTGGCGCCGGCCCAGCCGAGCGCCAACGCCCAGGTGTGCGGAACGATGGGCAGGGCGTGGGCGATGCGGTCGAAGGGAAAGGCGGGATCGCGTGCGCTGGCGGCGCGTGCGCCGCGCACCAGGGTGAGGTGCAGGCGCAGCGGCCGCTCATCGAAGGCGATCCCGGCGGCGTGCAGGCGCCGACCCAGTTGCGCGGCGAGCCGGGCGGGCCAGCCGCTGGGCTGCGCGTCCGGGTCCGACGGACCCAGCCACAGCAGGCCGCGTCCGAAACGGCCGGGCTGCGACAATGCAAGGCTCGCGTGCGCAGGCGGCGAGCCGGGATGCCCGGTTGTGACGTCATGCCACCCGGGCAGGTCACGCAGCGACTCATGCAGCATCGGCGCGTCCTCGACCGGGCGCTCGCCGATGAAGACCAGGGTCAGGTGCACGTCGTGTCCGCTGAGTGCGCGCCCGCCGGCCGCTGCTGCCAGGCGGCTGGCCAGGACGCCCAGTTGCGCGGCAGCCGCCGGGTCGGGACGCAAGGCGAAGAAAAAACGCATGCCGGCTGCTCCCTGCGCCACGCCGAGGTGCGCGGTGCGACTCCTTTTCGCGGCCCGCCAGCCGCCCGGTGGCGCCGACCCGGATGCCGCTATGTGTTCGTCGGCGGTGGAACCCGACCGTACAGGTCGTCGAAGCGGACGATGTCATCCTCGCCGAGGTAGTCGCCGCACTGCACTTCGATCATCACCAGTTCGACCATGCCCGGGTTTTCGAGTCGATGCCTGGAGCCGATCGGGATGTAGGTGGATTCGTTGGCCGAGACCAGGAAGCTGCGCTCGTCGCAGCCGACTTTGGCCGTGCCCGACACCACGACCCAGTGCTCGCTGCGATGGTGGTGCATCTGCAGCGACAGGGAGTGCTTCGGCTTGACCTCGATGCGCTTGATCTTGAAGCGCGGGCCTTCCAGCAGCACCGTATAGCTGCCCCAGGGCCGTGCGACCGTGCGATGCACGCGCGCGGCCTCGTGGCCCCTGGCCTTGAGCCGTCCGACGATTTCGCGCACCTGCTGGCTGGCGTCCTTGCTGGCCACCAGCAGTGCGTCGGGTGTGTCGACCACCAGCAGGTTGTCCACGCCGATCGCCGCCACCAGGCGGTCTTCGCTCTGGATGTGGGTGTTGCGCGATCCGACCAGCATGGTGTCGCCGAGCGTGGTGTTGCCGTCGGCGTCGGCCACCAGTTGTTCGGAGACTGCCTTCCACGAACCGATGTCGCTCCAGGTGAAGCGCGACGGCAGCACCAGCACGTCGGACAGTTTCTCCATCACCGCGTAGTCGAGCGAGATGTCGGGGCAGGCAGTGAAGGCCTCGACGTCCAGCGTCACCTTTTCCTCGCTTGCCGCCGCCTTGCTCGCCTCCCAGGCGGCGCGCGCGGCGGCGAGCACCTCGGGGGCGTGGCGGGCCATCGCTGCCAGGATCGCCTGCGCGCCGAAGCAGAACATGCCGCTGTTCCACAGGAAGTTGCCGGCAGCCAGGAACTGCACTGCGCGTGCTGCGTCGGGTTTCTCCACGAAGCGGCGCACCTGCAAGGCGCCTGCGGGCACGGCAGCGCCCGTCTCGATGTAGCCGAAGCCGGTTTCCGGCGTGCTCGGGCGGACCCCGAACAGCACGATGGCGCCGCCGGCGGCGAGTTCGGCAGCGCAGCGTGCGTCGGCCTGGAAGGCAGCCTCGTCGGGAACCAGGTGGTCCGCCGGCAGCACCAGCAGCGTGGCTGCGGGATCCTGTGCCTGGGCCCACAGCGCGGCGACCGCGACCGCCGCCGCCGTGTTGCGCCCGACCGGCTCGAGCAGTTGCGTGATGCGCCGCTTGTGCGCATCCGGCAGGGCTTCGATTTCCTCGCGGGTCTTGAAGAAGTATTCCCGGTTGGTCACGATGACCGCGCGTGCTCCGTCGGCCAGCGGCAGGGCGCGCCGCAGCGTTCGCTGCAGCAGGCTGAAGCGGTCGCCGAGCTTCATGAACGGCTTCGGGAACGCCTCGCGCGACACCGGCCAGAGCCGGGCGCCGGAGCCGCCCGAGAGGATGACGGGGATCAGCATCGCGTGTCGTGTCGCCTGGATGAAGAAGCGTTCGATTGTACGGCTGGCACTGCTCCGGTATGCGACACTGTCCACGCCGACGGCAAGTTCGGGACGACCGGGGGTGCGCACAGCACGCGGGCGCGGGGAAGGAGTGCAGGAAGTGACGGGAGATTCGACGCGACGCGTGCTGGTGACCGGCGGCGCGGGCTACATCGGTTCGCACACGGTGCTCGAACTGCTGCGGGCGGGCTGGCAAGCGGTGGCGCTGGACAATCTGTGCAATGCCAGCGCGGAGTCGCTGCGCCGGGTCGCAAGCATCGCCGGACGCGAGGCGCCACTGGTGCGGGCCGACGTGCGTGACGAGAGCGCGCTGCAGGCACTGCTGCGCGCGCAGCGCTTCGACGCGGTGATTCACTTCGCAGGCCTGAAGGCGGTTGGCGAATCGGTGGCGCAGCCGCTGGCGTACTACGACAACAACGTGGTCGGAACCGTGACGCTGCTGCGCGCGCTTTCGCAGGCCGGCGTGCACCGCATCGTGTTCAGTTCCTCGGCAACCGTCTATGGCGATCCGCTGCGCCTGCCGATCGCCGAGGATGCGCGCATCGATCCGGCCAATCCGTACGGCCGCTCGAAGTGGATGGTCGAGCAGCTGCTGGGTGACCTGGCCGCCTCGGATGCGCGCTGGTCGATGGGCATCCTGCGCTACTTCAATCCGGTCGGCGCGCACGAGAGCGGCCTGATCGGCGAGGATCCGCGCGGCGTGCCGAACAACCTGATGCCCTTCGTGAGCCAGGTGGCGGTGGGCGCGCGCGGCGGGCTGTCGGTGTTCGGTGGCGACTGGCCGACGCGTGACGGCACCGGCGTGCGCGACTATATCCACGTGGTCGATCTGGCGCGCGGGCACCTGGCAGCACTCGATCGCACATTCGCGCAACCCGGGGCGTTTACCGTCAACCTGGGCACCGGCACCGGCCATTCGGTGCTCGAGATGGTGCGCGCCTTCGAGCGCGCGAGCGGACGGGCGGTGCCCTACGAAATCGTGGCGCGCCGTCCCGGCGACATTGCCGAATGCTATGCCGACGCCTCGGCCGCGCAGGCCTTGCTGGGGTGGCGCGCGAGCCTGGGCATCGAGCGCATGTGCGCCGATGCCTGGCGCTGGCAAAGCGCCAATCCGGCGGGATACGCGGGGCGGTAGGCGGCGGCCGGCAAGACGGCGATACCTGCAGCGGGTTCGGCGCTGACGTCGTTCAGGACTCGAAGTTGTCGATCAGGCGGGTCGTGCCGAGGCGCGCTGCGCCCAGTGTCACCAGGGTGCCCGGAGCCGCCAGGTCGGCAGCCTGCGGCACTGCGAGGTCGATGCGCCGCCGCACGCTGAGGTAGTCGGGCTTCCAGCCGCGCGCCTGAAGCGTCGCCATGGCCTCGCGTTCGGCGTCGGCCAGCCTCGGCAAGGAGCGGCAAGCGCTGGTGCGCTGCGCCAGCGCCTGCAGGGTGCGCGCCAGTGCCGGCGCCTCGGCGCGTTCGGCGACACTCAGGTAGCCGTTGCGCGATGACATGGCCAGCCCGTCGGCTTCACGCAGGGTCGGCCCGGCGCGCACCTCGATCGGCAGGTTGAACTGCTCGACCATGCGGCGCACGATCATCAACTGCTGGTAGTCCTTGGTGCCGAACACTGCCACTGCCGGCTGCACGCAGCCGAACAGCTTCATCACGACGGTGGCCACGCCTTCGAAGAAGCCGGGCCGGAATTCTCCTTCCAGCACGTCGCCCAGGCCGGGCGGGGTGGCGATTCGGAACCCTTGCTCGACCGGGTACAGTTCGTGCTCGTCGGGGGCAAACAGCAGGTCGCAGCCGACCGAGCGCAGCCTGTCGCAGTCGTCTTCGAAAGTGCGCGGGTAGCTGCCGAAGTCTTCGTGCGGTGCGAACTGCAGGCGGTTGACGAAAATGCTGGCCACCAGCGGCGCGCCGGCCGCCCTGGCGATGCGTGCCAGCGACAGGTGGCCGTCGTGCAGGTTGCCCATGGTGGGGACGAAGGCGGTGCGGGTGCTGCCGGCGAGGGCGCTGCGCAGTTCGGCGATGGTGTGGACGATGCGCATGATCGGCTCACCCGCCGAGGCTGAAGAAGCTGCGACGTCCGCGCATCTCGTCGAGCTGGCGCACCAGCGTGGCGAAGTCTTCCTCGCGTTCGATCGGATTGAGGTGCTCGGTGTTCACGATCAGCAGCGGCGCGGCATCGAAGTGATGGAAGTAGCGACTGTAGGCCTCGACGAGTGCGCGCAGGTAGGGCTCCGAGATGCCCGCCTCCATCTCGAGGCCGCGCTTCTGCACCCGCTCGACCAGGGTGTCGGGCTGTGCCTGCAGGTAGATCACCAGGTCGGGCAGCGGCGCCTGCGGGCGCAGGCTCTCGAAGATCTGCCGGTACAGCTTCAGCTCGTCGTCATCGAGGGTCAGGCTCGCGAACAAGGGATCCTTGTCGAGCAGGAAATCGCCCACTGCCGAGCGCGCGAAGAGATCCTGTTGCGCCAGGTCGCGCAACTGGTTCACCCGCTGGAACAGGAAGAACAGCTGCGTGGGCAGTGCGTAGCGGCGGCTGTCGCGATAGAAGCGCGCCAGGAACGGGTTGCCCAGCGGATCTTCGAGCACCGGCTGGGCGCCGTAGCGATCGGCGAGCTTGCGCGC
>CAZXLV010000164.1:0-6030 GCA_964641405.1 uncultured Limnobacter sp.
GTGCGCGGCGCGCGCAGGCCTGCGCGCGCCTGCGCGACGCGCAGGACGCGCTGCGCCAGCGCAGCGCGCGCCAGCGCGCCCAGTCGCTGCGCCAGCCCGTGCACGCGCAGGGCACGCGCCTGCCATTGCGCCGAAGGCGACTTCAGCAGTCGTGCCGCCGTATCGAGGCGCTGCTCGAGCAACTCGAGTCGGCGCGCCCAGGCGCGCGCCAATCGTTCGCCGAGTCGTTGCGTGCCCCGCAGCAGTTCGATGCGATCGGGCACGGCCAGGGCCGCTGCCGCGGTCGGCGTGGGCGCACGCGCATCGGCCACGAAGTCGGCGATGGTGAAGTCGGTTTCATGGCCCACGCCGCTCACCACCGGGATCGGCGAAGCGATCACCGCGCGCGCCACCGTTTCATCGTTGAAGGCCCACAGGTCCTCGATCGAGCCGCCGCCGCGCACCAGCAGCAGCAGGTCGCACTCGGCGCGCCGCGCGGCGACAGCGAGTGCTGCCACGATCGCCGCGGGCGCGGCCTCGCCCTGCACCAGGGTCGGGTAGACGATCACGGCGACCTGCGGAGCGCGCCGGTGCAGGGTGGTGAGCACATCGCGCAGCGCCGCAGCGTGCGCCGAGGTGATCACGCCGATCACGCGCGGCAGCGCCGGCAGCGCGCGCTTGCGCGCGTCCTCGAACAGGCCCTCGGCCTGCAGTCGTGCCTTGAGTTGCAGGAAGCGCTGGTACAGATCGCCGGCCCCGGAGCGGCGCATCGCTTCGACCGACAGCTGGAAGTCGCCACGCGGCTCGTACAGGGACACCTGCGCGCGCACTTCGACCCGGTCACCCTCGCGCGGAACGAAGTCGACGTACTGGGCGCGCCCCCTGAACATGACGGCGCGTACCTGCGCGCCCGCGTCCTTCAGGGTGAAGTACCAATGTCCGCTGGCGGCGCGCGTCACGTTGGACAACTCGCCCGCGACCCAGACCGGGGGCAGGCTGCGCTGCAGCAATCCAGCAACGACGCGGTTCAGGCGGGAAACTGTCAGGATTTCCCGCGCCGATTCGTCATTCGGGCTCGCGAACCCCGTATTCATGCGCCTCTCCGGCCATCATCTTTCCACAAAGCCCACACCCTCTGCGCGCCTACGACGGGTTGCCTGCCCGCCCTCGGGCGCAGGTTGCAAGTATATGATTCAAATGAATAAATCCCCTGCCACTAAAACGGGCAGCCACCGCATTGGGTGATCTGGCGCGGGATTGCGGCCAACGCAGGCCACTTGTTCACAGAGTTGTCCCCAGATTCTGTCGATAACCGGCGCCCGCGCCGCCGGGCGGCCAAACTTGCCCGGGCGCGGCGAATGCCCCGACAATTGCGATCCCGCACTGGCCGTGCCGTGTCGCGCGGCACGGCTTCGGCTGCGACCAGACCGGAAACCGGAGAACGAATTTTGCTGTCCCTGATCCAGGCTGCCGGCTGGCCGGTGTGGTTCCTCATCATTGCTTCGGTCGCCGCGGTCGCGCTGATCATCGAGCGCTCCGTAACCCTGAAGCGCCGCAAGGTGTTGCCACCGGGCCTGCTCGACGAGGTGCTCGGCCTGCGGCGCGCCCAGCCGATCAGTGCCGAGATGCTGAACCGCCTCTCGGCCAACTCGCCGCTCGGACGCGTACTCGCGACCGGACTGCGCCATGAGGGCGCCGGGCGCGACCTGATGAAAGAGGCGATGGAGGAAACCGGCCACGCGGTCGGGCATGAGCTCGAGCGCTACCTGTCGGCGCTCGGCACGATCGCCACCATTGCGCCCCTGATGGGCCTGTTCGGTACAGTGGTCGGCATGATCGAGATCTTCGGCTCGCAGGCGCCGGGCGGCACCAACCCGCAGCAACTCGCCCACGGCATCTCGGTGGCGCTGTACAACACGGCGCTGGGCATCCTGATCGCGATCCCGGCGATGATCGCCTATCGACACTTCCGCACGCGCGTCGACGCCTACCTGGTCGAGATGGAACAGCAGTCGCTGCGCCTGGTCGACAGCTTGCGCGGCCTGCAGAAATGAACCTGCGACGCGCCATCCGGCGTGACGAGCCGGAGATCAACTTCGTCCCGCTGATCGACGTCCTGCTGGTGATCCTGATCTTCGTGATGGTCACCACGACCTACTCGAAGTTCACCGAGTTGCAGGTCGACCTGCCCAGCGCCAACGCCGAGCAGGCCGCCGAGCGTCCGAGCGAGATCGTGATCACCGTCTCGGCCGACGGGCGCTACCTGCTCGACGCGGGCAACCCGCAGTTCGTCGCCGAAGGCTCGCTCGCCACCGAATTGGGGCGCGCAGCGGCCGACCGCAAGGATCCGGTGCTGGTCGTCTACGCCGATGCCGGCGCGCGACACCAGTCGGTCATGCACGTGCTCGAGGCAGCGCGCCAGGCCGGGGTAGCGAAAGTGACGTTCGCAGCCAAGAGCAGCGCATCGCCGCGATGAGAGCGCCGCTGCGCAGGCGCCTCGAAGCAATGTTGCAGCGCCTGTGGTACGACGGCAACGGCGGGCCCGGCCTGCGTGCGCTGCGCGTGGCGCTGGCGCCGCTGTCGGCCTTGACCGCGATCGTCGCGCAACGGCGCCGCGATCGCATGCGGCGTCTGCCCAGGCCCGCGGTTCCCGTGGTGGTGGTGGGCAATCTCGTGGTCGGCGGTGCCGGCAAGACTCCACTGGTGGCCGCTCTCGCGGGAGCACTGGCCGAGCGCGGCCTGCGCACCGCAATCCTGGCCAGCGGCTACGGCGCACGGCGCAGCGACGCTCGCCTGGTACACCCCGCTGACGACCCCGCCGAGGTCGGCGACGAAGCCGTGCTGCTGGCGCGCATGAGTCTGCTGCCGGTGGCTGCGGCACGCCAGCGCGCGCAGGCGCTGGCACTGCTGTTGCAAACGCACCCGGACCTGGACGTCGTGCTGGCCGACGACGGCCTGCAGCATGCCGCGCTGGCGCGCAGCATCGAACTCGCGCTGTTCGACGAGCGAGGCGCCGGCAACGGACGCCTGCTTCCGGCCGGACCGCTGCGCGCGCCGCTGGCACAGGTGGCGACGATGGACGCGCTGGTGCTCAACGGCGATGCGGCGGCACCGCTGGCGCATCCGCGCCAATATCGCTTTCACATCGAAGCCGTGCGCTTCGTGGCCGTCAATGGTGGCGCCGCACCGCTGCCGCTGTCGGCATTCGTGGCGCGCGCGCGCGGCCAGCAGGTGGTGGCCATCGCCGGCACCGCGGCGCCGCAGCGCTTCTTCGACACCTTGCGCGAACTCGGCCTGGCGCCACGCTGCATCGCTGCCGGCGACCATGCAACGCTGCAGCGCGCGGAACTGATGTCGCTGGCCGCGACGCTGGTCGTCATGACTGCCAAGGACGCCGTAAAATGCGCGGCGTGGGCCGACGACCGCTGCTGGGCGCTCGAAGTACGCGCGCTTGCCGATCCCGCATTGATCAACTGGCTGACCGAGGCGATCCGTGGACGCACGCTTGCTTGACATCCTGGTGTGCCCGCTGTGCAAGGGCCCCCTGCAGTACCAGCGCGGCGGCACCGCTGCCGACGGCAGCACGCTCGACGGCGAATTGATCTGCCGCCCCGACCGGCTCGCATTCCCGGTACGTGACGGCATCCCGGTGATGCTGGTGGACGAGGCGCGCAAGCTGCCCGATGGCGACTGAGCGAGCGTGAGCGAAGCCGACATGTCCGCCCCGGCTCAGGCGGACTTCGTTGCCCTGATCCCGGCCCGACTCGCCTCCACGCGCCTGCCCGACAAGCCGCTGGCCGACCTGGCCGGCAAGCCGATGGTGGTACGCGTTGCCGAGCGCGCGCGCGCAGCCGGCGCCAGCCGCGTGGCCATCGCAACCGACTCCACGCGCATCGCCGATGCGGTGCAGGCGGCCGGCTTCGAGGCGATCATGACCCGCCACGATCATGCCTCCGGCACCGACCGGCTCGCCGAGGCGGCGCAGCGCCTCGGGCTGCAGGCCGGCGAAATCGTGGTCAACGTGCAGGGAGACGAGCCGCTGGTTCCGGCGGCGCTGGTACGAGCCGTGGCCGGGCAACTGGCTGCGTCACCCGATTGCGCAATCGCCACCGCCGCGTACCCGATCGAAGACCTGCGCGATTTTCTGGATCCGAACGTGGTCAAGGTGGTGTGCGATCGCACGCAACGTGCGATGTACTTCACCCGCGCCCCGATTCCGTTCGAGCGCGACGCGATGGCCGGTTTTCCGCAGTCCTTGCCGGCGCAACTGCCGGCGCGACTGCGCGCTGCGGGCCAGCCGCTTCGCCATGTCGGCCTGTACGCCTATCGGGTCGCCTTCCTCGCGGCCTACCCGTCGCTGGCACGCTCGCCACTGGAAGACCTGGAAGCGCTCGAGCAACTGCGCGCGCTATGGCATGGGCACCGGATCGCCGTGCTGATCGCCGAACAGGCACCACCTCAAGGGGTGGACACCGAGGCAGATCTGGCGCGGGTGCGCGCACTGCTTGCAGGACCCGGCACGGTTTGACCGAGCGGCGCCTTTGACGGTACGCTTTGCCCGCTTCACGCACGCCAGCCGGCCGTTGCGCGGACTGCCTCGCTGCTCCCCCCGATTCCGCCAAAACGTCACCAGGCCAAGTCATGCGCTTGATACTTCTCGGTCCTCCCGGGGCCGGTAAAGGCACGCAGGCCGCGTTCATCACCGGGAAGTTCGGCATCCCCCAGATTTCCACCGGCGACATGCTGCGCGCCGCGGTCAAGGCCGGCACGGCGATGGGACTTGCGGCCGGCAAGGTGATGGACGCGGGCGGCCTGGTCTCCGACGACATCATCATCGGCCTGGTCAGGGACCGCTTGCAGCAGCCCGATTGCCAGAGCGGCTACCTGTTCGACGGTTTCCCGCGCACCATCGCGCAAGCCGAGGCCATGAAGGTGGCCTCGGTGCGCATCGACTACGTGCTCGAAATCGACGTGCCCGACGAAGCGATCATCGAACGCATGGGCGGGCGGCGCGTGCACGTCGCAAGCGGTCGCACCTATCACGTCAGCTTCAACCCGCCCAGGCACCCCGGTCGTGACGATGCCACCGGCGAGGAACTGGTCCAGCGTGACGACGATCGCGAGGAAACCGTGCGCAAGCGACTGTCGGTCTATCACTCGCAGACGCGCCCGCTGGTCGAGTACTACCGCAACTGGGAGCGTACCGGGGACAAGGCCGCGCCAGCCTATCGGCGCATTTCCGGCCTGGGCAGCGTCGAACAGATCACCGCCCGAGCGTTCGAGGCGCTGAAGTAAACTCACGTCCGTTTCGCACCAGCACCGATTCTTTTGATGGAGGTTCTCTCATGACTGCTACGTCGGCGGGCCTGTGGCTCGCTCTGGCCTGCGGGCTGGCGGCAGTGATCTACGGCATCGTCTCGAGCCGCTGGATCCTGTCGCTGAACGCGGGTAACGCGCGCATGCAGGAGATCGCCGCGGCGATCCAGCAAGGCGCCAAGGCCTACCTGAACCGCCAGTACCGCACCATCGGCCTGGTCGGCGTGATCCTGTTCCTGGTCATCTGGTTCGTGCCCGGCCTGGGCCTGCCCACGGCCATCGGCTTCGCGATCGGATCGATCCTGTCCGGTGCGGCCGGCTACATCGGGATGAACGTCTCGGTGCGCGCCAACGTGCGCACGGCCCAGGCTGCCACCCAGGGCATCGCCGATGCGCTGGCGGTCGCGTTCCGGGGCGGCGCGATCACCGGCATGCTGGTGGTCGGCCTGGGCTTGCTCGGGGTGGCCGGCTACTACGGCATCCTGATGGGTTCGGCGCCGCACGGCCTGGACCACGTCGTCGACCTGCACACGGTGATCAAGCCGCTGATCGGCCTGGCCTTCGGCTCGTCGCTGATCTCCATCTTCGCGCGACTGGGCGGCGGCATCTTCACCAAGGGCGCCGACGTCGGTGCCGACCTGGTCGGCAAGGTGGAAGCGGGCATTCCCGAAGACGATCCACGCAATCCGGCGGTGATCGCCGACAACGTCGGCGACAACGTCGGCGACTGCGCCG
>CAZXLV010000165.1:0-5993 GCA_964641405.1 uncultured Limnobacter sp.
TACAACAAGGACAACCAGGAAGACAAGGAGCCGCTGTTCGACACCGCCGACACGGTGATCGAGACCTTGCGCATTTTCACCGACCTGGTCGGGGGCATCGAAGTGCGCCGCGAGCGCATGCGCCAGGCTGCCGCCGAGGGCTTCTCCACCGCAACCGACCTCGCCGACTACCTGGTGCGCAAGGGCCTTGCGTTTCGCGACGCCCACGAAGCGGTGGCGCGAGCGGTGCGCAGCGCGGCTGAGCGTGGCGTCGACCTGGCCGCACTGACGCTCGATGAGCTGCGCGGGTTCAGCCCGCTGATCGAAGCCGACGTGGCCCATGCACTGACCCTGGAGGGTTCGGTGGCGGCGCGCAAGCACGTCGGCGGCACGGCTCCGGATCAGGTGCGCGCGGCCATCGCGCGCCACCGCCTGCGCCTGCACGCCGAGCGCGGCTGAACCCGCCCCGAACCCGCGCCGGCCGATGCGCTCAGGCCGGGTCCAGGCGCCGGAAGACGCGGTTGCGCCGCCACTGCGACACCAGCGCCAGGGCCACCAGCACCAGTCCGATTGCATCGGCCCAGTCGCTCGGGTAGACCAGCAACAGCCCGGCCACGACGAGCGCCAGCCGCTCCCACAGGGCACAGCGCACCAGCACGAAGTTCTGGGCGCCGCCGGCCAGCGCCGCGATGCCCGCGAAGGCGGTAAAGACGATCCACGCAACCTGCCACCAGCTCACCGCCGCGGGAGGCGTCAGCAGCAGGCCGGCGCCGGCAGGATCGAGCACGAACACGAAGGGCAGCAGGAAGGCCGGCAAGGTGTACTTCCACGATTGCAGCGTGGTGCGGTACGGATCGCCGCCGGTGATGGCGGCGGCTGCAAATGGCGACAAAGCGGTCGGTGGCGACACTTCGGAGAGCACCGCGTAGTAGAAGATGAACATGTGTGCGGCGAAGTCGGGCACGCCCAGCTTGGTGAGCGCCGGCGCAGCGATGACCGCGCAGATGATGTAGCTGGCCGTCACTGGCACCGCCAGGCCGATGATCCACACGATCAGCGAGGTATAGATCGCCGTGAGCAGCAGGTTGCCGCCCGCGTAGGCGATCACGATCGAGCTGAATTTCAGCCCGAGTCCGGTCTTGCCCACCACGCCGACGATGATTCCCGCCGCAGCGCAGGTGGCGGCGACGTTGAGCGCCTGCCTCGACCCGTCGCTGAGCGCCGCGATCAGACGTGGCGGCCACATCGCCGTGTCGCGTGCCAGGAAGCTTGCCGCAAAGGCCACCACGGTGGCCCAGAACACCGACATCAGCGGCGAGAAGCCGTACACCATGAAGCCGATGATTGCGACCAGCGACAGGAAGTGGAACCAGTAGCGGCGCGCCAGTTGCCCGGCGGTGGCGGTCAGCCTGGCTCCGGCGACTGCGCGCGACCCGTATTTGCGCGCATCGATTTCGACCATCAGAAACAGCGACAGGTAGTACAGGCAGGTCGGGATCACCGCCATGCGCAGCACATCGAGATAGGAGATCTTCAGGAACTCCGCAATCAGGAAGGCTGCCGCCCCCAGCACCGGTGGCGAAATGATCGCACCCAGTCCGCCGGCGGCGAGCAGGCCGCCGGCCGAGTTGCGATCGTAGCCTGCCTTCTCCAGCATCGGCCAGGCCACGGTACCGATGGTGACCGTGGTGGCGACACCCGAACCGGAGGGCCCGCCGAGCAGGAAGGAGGACAGGACCACGGTGCGCCCGGCACCGGAACGGCGTCCACCCATCAGCGCGAAGCTGAAATCGAGGAAGAACTTGCCCGCGCCGGAGTGCTGCAGGAATGCGCCGAAGATGGTGAACATGATGATCAGCGTGGCCGAGACATCGATCGCGGTGCCGAACACGCCCTCGAGCGACATGTACATCACGCCCACCATGCTCGCGACGTCGTAGCCACGATGCGCCCAGTGCCCGGGCAACCACGGGCCCAGGAAGGCGTAGGCACCGAACAGGATCACGACCGCGGGCATGATCCAGCCGGTGGTGCGGCGCGCTGCCTCCAGCACCAGCAGCACGAAAGCCACGCCCAGGGCGACATCCCAGCGGTCGGGCATGGTGCTGCGATCCCAGAAGTCGTCGCCACCCCACAGGATGTAGGCGATCGTGGCCACGCCGAGCAGGCCCAGCAGCACGTCGTACCACATGAGACGGTTGCGCAGCCTCGGTGTGGCCGGAAAGATCAGGAAAACCAGCAGCAGCATGAAGCCGACGTGCACCGGGCGCAGCGTCATCGTCGGCACGATCCAAGCTGCGGCATACAGGTGGTACAGCGACATCACCACCAGCAGCACGGTGATCAGGACCGACAGTGCGCCGCCGAACCGGCTGACGGCGCCTTCTTCCTCCTCGATATAGCGCTCGGCGGCCTGCCGCCGCTCTTCGCTGACCAGTCCGGGGCGATCCGGACTGTCGTCGGCCAGGCTCAATGTGCGAACTTCACGCCGCGTTCTTCGAAATACTTGCGTGCTCCGGGATGGAACGGAATCGGTGAGCCGCTGCCCTGCGCCTCGAGCGTGATGTTCTTCGCTTCGCGGTGCACCGCCACCAGGTCATCCTTTTTCTCCATGAGCGTCTTGACGATGGTATAGGCCATCTGGTCGCTCATTTTCGCGTCGGCCACCAGCAGGTTCCAGACGTCGAGGTTGGAGACGTCGGCACCCTGGTTCTTGTAGGTGTTGGCCGGGATCTTGCCGGTCACGTACAAGGGCCCCCACTTCTTGTTCATCGCCTCGGCATACTGGCCATGATCGATGAGCTTGATGGTGATGCCCGGCGTGGTGGCCAGGTCGGTGATGGCCGCCGTGGGCAGGCCGCCGACCCAGATCAGCGCATCGACCTTGCGGTCCTTGATTGCGTTGACCCCTTCGGCCACGGACAGGCGTTCACGACGCACGTCCTTTTCGATGCCGGCCGCTTCCAGCAGGCGGGTCGCCATCACCTCGGTGCCACTGTTGGGTTCGCCGGTCGACACCCGCTTGCCCTTCAGGTCGGTGACCTGGGCGATGCCGCTACCCTCGGTGGTGACGACGTGCATCTTGTTCGGGTAGAGCACCATCAGGGTGCGCGCCTCGACCTTGCGATCCTTGAACTTGGCCAGGCCGTTGACCGCATCCCATGCGGCGTCGGCCATCGTGAAGCCGATGTCCTGCTTGCCCTGCCCGATCAGCTGCAGGTTGGCCACCGAAGCGCCGGTGACTTCGGCAGTCGCTTCCCAACCCGGCACGTACTTGGACAGCACGGCTGCCATGCCGCCACCCAGCGGATAATAGACGCCGCCAGTGCCGCCGGTGCCAACCGACAGGCGGGTGGTTTGTGCGATGGACAGGCCGCCCAGCGCCATGATGGCGGCTGCGACGAGACCGAGCAGGATGCGTTTCACGGTGCGGAGTCTCCAGGTTGGCTGGCCGCAATAATACCCTCGCAGGGTGTGCCGCGGCGCTGGGGAAATCCCCAGCCAGCCATCGGATTGGCTGTGGCGCTCGGTATAATCGGGCCGTTTCCAGTCCTGAGCGGGCTCACGACAGCGCGTAGCCGCGCTTGCACGGCCCGACCGAATGAAAGAGCCAGAGTCGCGATGGCCTTGCCCTGACGCACTTCGGCGCCCGCCTGAACGCGCGGCGCGCATGGCCTGATGGAAATCGTCGTCCTGCTCGCACTGATCGTGCTGAACGGACTGTTCGCGATGTCCGAGATTGCGCTGGTCACGGCACGCAAGGCCCGGTTGCAGAAGCTCATCGACGAGGGCGACCGCCGGGCCGCCCTGGCCCTGGCGCTTGGCGCCGATCCCAACCGGTTCCTGTCGACGATCCAGATCGGCATCACTTCGATCGGCATCCTGAACGGGATTTTCGGCGAGGCGGCGCTGGCGGATCCCTTCGCCGAGTGGCTCACCACGCTGGGCGTGCCGCGGCCCTGGTCCGGCTACGCCGCCACCGCGCTGGTGGTGATCGTGGTGACCTACGTGTCGATCGTGATCGGCGAACTGGTGCCCAAGCGACTCGGGCAGTTCAACCCCGAGGGCATCGCGCGGCTGGTCGCCCATCCGATGAATCTGCTGGCGACGCTGTCGATGCCGTTCGTGCGCTTGCTCTCCGCATCCACGGAATTGCTGCTGCGCGCGCTGGGCGCCACCCGCGACAAGGGACCATCGGTCACCGAAGAGGAAATCCACGCCCTGCTGGCCGAGGGCTCCGACGCGGGAGTCATCGAGCAATCCGAACACGCCATGGTACGCAACGTGTTCCGGCTCGACGATCGGCAGATATCGTCGCTGATGGTGCCGCGCGCCGACATCGTGTGGCTCGATGTCACCGATCCGCTGAAAGTCAACCTGGCCAAGGTCGCCGACACGGCGCACTCGCGCTTTCCGGTGTGCCGCCACAGCCTGGACGAGGTGCTCGGGTTCATCCATTCCAAGCAACTGCTGGTGCAGTCGCTGCGTGGCGCACCGATCGACCTGACGCAGGGCCTGAACGAAATGCTCTACGTGCCCGAAACGCTCACCGGCATGGAGCTGCTCGAGAATTTCCGCTCCTCCAACACCCAGCTCGGACTGGTGATCGACGAGTACGGCGAAGTCCAGGGCCTGATCACGCTGCAGGACCTGATGGAGGCGATCACCGGCGAGTTCGCCACCGGCGACGCCGAGGACAGCTGGGCGTTCCAGCGCGAAGACGGCTCGTGGCTGCTCGACGGCCTGATCCCGACCCCGGAACTGAAGGACCTGCTCGGGCTGCGCTCGCTGCCCGACGAGGAGCGCGAGCGCTACCAGGCGCTCAGCGGCATGCTGATGCTGATGCTGGGGCGCATGCCGCAAACCGGCGATACCGTGGTCTGGGAGAACTGGCGTTTCGAGGTCATCGACATGGACGGCAAGCGCATCGACAAGGTGCTCGCCACGGCGGTACCCGGATCCCCGGCTGGCGACGAAAGCCCCCTGCAGTCGGAACCGGTGTGAGGACGCCAACGTGAGCAGGCGAAGCGGATGATCGAGTACCTGCGCCGCCTGGCACGCCGCATCCTCGCTGTGCTGGCGTTCCTGCTGGGCGCCTTACTGGCTGCAGCCATGGCCGGCGTGGCACTGATCACGGTCGCCATCGTCGGCGTGGCGCTGACCCTCTCGCGACTCCTCGGCCGACGCGCGAACAGTGCGCGGCCCGCTGCCTCCGGCAACGACCCGGCACAGGTCATCGACGTGGAAATGCGCGAGATCGACGCCGACGCAAAGCCGCCTGAGGACAGGTCCAACGAGCGCCCACCGCCGCCGTCAGGCGGCGCCTGAAAGCGCCTTGCCGAAGAGGATCCGCGGCAGGTAAAACCCCTGATGGCCCGTCAGCCTGACATTTCATTAAACTCGACCGGTTCTGTCTTGTCTACACAAGGAGTCACACCTCATGGATCGTCGTTCCCTCATCAAGAACGCCGGCATTGCCGGCATCCTGGCCACTGGAGTGGCGCCGGCGGTACACGCCCAGGCGGCCGTGCGCTGGCGCATGGCCACCAGTTTTCCGAAGTCGCTCGAGACCCTGCATGGCTGCGCCGTGAAGTTTTCCGAGACCGTCAAGGCGCTGTCGGGCGGCAAGTTCGAAGTCTCGGTGCATGCTGCCGGCGAGATCATCCCGGCCTTCGGCATCGTCGATGCACTCGAGCAGGACACCATCGAGATGGGCGAGACCGCGGCCTATTACTACACCGGCAAGGATCCGGTCTTCGCCTTCAGTTGCGCCGTGCCCTTCGGACTGACGGCCGGCCAGAGCCTGGCCTGGAAGGAGCATGGCAACGGGCGCAAGCTGCTCGACACAGTGTTCGCGAAATACAACTTCCACACGCTGGGCGCCCTCAACACCGGCACCCAGATGGGCGGCTGGTATCGCAAGGAAATCAAGTCGCCCGCCGACTTCAAGGGGCTGAAAATGCGCCTGGGCGGCGGCGTGTTCGGCGAATCGATGGCCAAGCTGGGCGTGGTGG
>CAZXLV010000166.1:0-5959 GCA_964641405.1 uncultured Limnobacter sp.
TCATCAGCAGGTCAGTGGCGAAGTCGAGCAGGTGCAGCGACAGGAAGACGTTGATGCGGTCGGTTTCGGCGCCGATGCGCGCCATCAGGTCGCCGGTACGCTTGCCCCCGAAGTACTCCAGTGACAGGTTCAGCAGGTGCTCGTAGGTGGCCGTGCGCAGGTCGGCGCCGATGCGCTCGCTCACCAGTGCCAGGATGTAGGTGCGCGCCCAGCCCAGCCCCCAGGCAAGCAGCGCCGCCCCCAGCAGGCCCCCGAGGTAGGCGGAAACCAGCCATGGATCGATCGGTACGCCGCGCTGGTGCGGAATCAGCACGTCGTCCATCAGCGGCAGGGTCATGTACGGCGGCACCAGCGTCGCGGCCGTGGACGCCAGCGTGAGCGCGAATCCGATTGCCAGCTGGCGCCGATAAGGCCGGGCGAATTGCCACAGGCGCAGCAGCGTCCAGGTCGAAGCCGGCTCGTCTGCTTCATCCTCGCAGTGCGGGCATGGCTGGTCGGCGCCTGGCAGCGGCGCCTGGCAGCGCGGGCACAGGATGACCGGTGCGGCAGCGCCCGGCCTCGCCTGCGCGCCGTCGCGCGCATGCCGGTAGCCATCGATCAGGCGCTGCGCCGCAGCGTGGTGGCCGAGCGTGAAACGCCAGTCGGCGATGCGCGACTCGGCGTCGGTCAGGGCAATCGACCCGACGCCGCCGTGATCGGACAGCTCCAGCGTCCGGCTGCCGCCCAGCGCAAAGTCGTGCACCATTGCTGCGGCATCGATGGCCAGCAGGCGCCGCGAGGTCAGCACCAGCACGCCGCGCGCGTAGCGCAGATGCTGGTCGAGGTCGGTCTCGAGCCAGGCGAGCACCGATTCGTCGCGGCCCAGGCATGACGCCAGCGCGCCGCGCCAGGCGGCGGGCAGCGATGCTTCGGCGGACGGGACCGACAGGCTTGACACGGGCCGGCAAGCTTACCGCATCCCGGCGACGCCCATCCCCGTCGGCGCGCAGCGCGAATGCGGGCAATCCCTGATCCACGCGTCAACCGATGCCCGAACACCGCGTTGAACGCACAAACCACTTCCGGATTCCTTCATGCTCGCGCCGCGTCCGCAGGCCTTCCCTGTTGCCGAAAGGGATATCTCCATCCTCGAGGTCAGCCACATTCGTGGCCCCGGACGCTGGACCTACCGACCGGTTCTGGAAGCCGTGGTCGACATCGGCGGGCTGGAAGAATGCCCGTCGAACCTGATTCCAGGGTTCCCCGAACGCCTCGCCAGCTGGCTGCCCACGCTCATCGAACATCGCTGCAGCTACGGCGAACGGGGCGGATTCCTCAGGCGGCTTCGGGAAGGCACCTGGCCGGCGCACATCCTCGAGCACGTAGCGCTCGAATTGCTGTCGCTGGCTGGCTTGCCCGGTGACTTCGGACGCGCCCGCGAAACGCCGGTGCGCGGCATCTATCGGGTAGTGATCCGCGCCCCCCAGGAGCAGGTTGCGCTGGCAGCCCTGCACCACGCGCGCGATCTCGTCATGGCGGCCATCGAAGACCGCCCCTACGACGTCGCGGCCGCCGTCAGCCACGTGCACGCACTGGTCGACGAACACCACCTCGGCCCGAGTACCGCATCGATCGTGCAGGCGGCCGACGACCGCCAGATCCCGGCCATCCGGCTCAACGACGGCAACCTGGTGCAACTCGGCTATGGCGCGCGCCAGCACCGCATCTGGACGGCCGAGTCCGACCTTACCAGTGCCATCGCCGAGGGTATCTCGCGCGACAAGGATCTCACCAAGGAACTGCTGCGCGCCTGCGGCGTGCCGGTTCCGGAGGGGCGGCTCGCCAGCAGCCCGCAAGACGCCTGGGACGCCGCCCAGGAGATCGGGCTGCCGGTGGTGGTGAAGCCCTATGACGGCAACCACGGCCGCGGCGTGTTGACGAACCTGCTCACGCGCGAAGAAGTCGAGTCCGCCTGGCACGTCGCCCTCGAGGAAGGCAGCGGCGTCATCGTGGAGCGCTTCGTGCAGGGCAACGAGCATCGCTTGCTGGTGGTCGGCGGGCGCCTGGTGGCAGCCTCGCGCGGCGAGCCGGCCTGCGTCGTCGGTGATGGCCACTCGAGCGTCACCGGATTGATCGACAGGCAGCTGAACTGCAATCCGATGCGCGGCAGTACCGAAGACTTTCCGCTGAACTTCGTGCGCATCGACACCTCTGCCCGCATCGAGCTGGCGCGCCAGGGGTTCGACGCCGATTCGGTGCCGCCCAAGGGCGTGCAACTCCTGATCCAGCGCAATGGCAACGTCGCCATCGACGTCACCGCCCAGGTCCATCCCAGCGTGGCGGCTGCCGCAGCAGTGGCCGCCGACGTGGTCGGACTCGATATTGCCGGCATCGACCTGGTGGTCGAAGACATCTCCAGGCCGCTGGCACCGCAGCGTGGTGCGATCGTCGAGGTCAACGCCGGACCCGGCCTGCTGATGCACATCAAGCCAGCCGCCGGCACACCGCAGCCGGTTGGCGCCGCCATCGTGGCCAACCTGTTTCCCGAAGGCGAATCGGGGCGCATTCCGGTGGTCGGAGTCACCGGCACGCGCAGCGGCGCCGCGATCGCGCGGCTGGTGTCGGAACTGCTGCGCCTGAAGGGGGTACGCAGCGGGCTTGCCTGCGCCGACGGCCTGTACGTCGATGCGCGTCGCATCGCCGGCGGTGACTGCGCGCACTGGGATGCGGCGCGACGCCTGCTCATGAATCGCCGCGTCGAAGCCGCGGTGATCGAAAACGGCGGCCTCACGATCGTCTCCGAAGGACTGGCCTACGACCGTTGCCAGGTCGGCATCGTCACCGGTATCGATGCCCAGGCGCGCATCCCGGAATTCGAGATCGACACGCCCGAACAGATGTACACGGTGCTGCGCACGCAGGTCGACGTGGTGCTGTCCGGCGGCGCTGCGGTCCTCGATGCGGGCGACCCGCTGGTCGCGAAGATGGCCTCGCTATGCGATGGCGAGGTGATCTTCTTCGACACCGGCGCCGGAAGCGCAGCCGTGCAGGCACACCTGGCCAGCGGCGGTCGCGCGGTGCTGGTGCGCGCCGAACGCATCGTGCTTGCCGAGGCCGAAGCCAGCCGCCCTCTCATCGAGTTGTCACGCCTTGCGCTCGATACGCCGGCCGAACCCGGCGCCGCGCACCGCCTCGACGATGTGCTCGCAGCCGTCGGAGCCGCCTGGGCGCTTGGCGTCTCGCCCGAGTCGATGCGCGCCGGACTGGAAGTGCTGTGCACGGTCCGCAAGGAAACGTTCGCGTCGGCCACCGCCTGAATCGCTGCCCGCGCACTCACCCCGGTACCGGCAGCGCTCATCGCATTACTCACCCACGAGCCATGAACATTTCACGCATCCGCGCGCTGCGCGGGCCGAACCGCTGGAGCCGCCGCACCGCGATCGAGGCGATCGTGCGCTGCGAGGACGGCGAGCGCCGGATCGACGACCTGCCCGGATTCGAGATGCGCCTGCGCGAGCGCTTCCCCGCCATCGGTCCGCTCACGGCGGGCGCACCGCGCGAAGACGCTTCGCTCGCGCATGCGCTGGCCGCCGCCGCGCTCGCCCTGCAGGCCGGCGCAGGCTGCCCGGTCGGCTTCGCCCGCGCCAGCGCTACCCTGGAAGCGGGCGTGTACCAGGCGATCGCCGAGTACAGCGAGGAAGCAGTCGGTCGCCTGGCCTTCGAACTGGCCGAAGCATTGTGCCGCGCGGCCCTGGACGATGCACCCTTCGATCTCGCCGACGCCCTGGCGCGCCTGCGCGACCTCGACGAGGACCTGCGCATGGGGCCGAGCACCAGCGCCATCGTGAGCGCAGGCGTGGCACGCGGCATCCCGTATCGGCGCCTCACCGCCGGCAGCCTGGTGCAACTGGGCTGGGGAAGCCGTCAACGCCGCATGCAGGCCGCCGAGATCGACGCCACCAGCGCCGTCGCCGAACAGATCGCGCAGGACAAGGAATTGACCAAGCAACTCCTTGCGGCCGTCGGCGTGCCGGTCCCGCTCGGGCATGCCGTGACCAGCCTCGACGAAGCGATCACCGCACACGAGGCGATGGGCGGCTCGGTGGTGGTCAAGCCGCGTGACGGTAACCAGGGCAAGGGCGTTTCGGTCAACGTCGAGAGCCGCGAACATCTCATCGCCGCCTGGGCCACCGCCACCGAGGTCAGCTCCGATGTGCTGATCGAGCGCTACATCGCGGGCCAGGACTTTCGCCTGCTGATCGTCGGCGGCCAGATGGTCGCCGCGGCGCGCCGCGATCCACCGTGGGTCATCGGTGACGGCCTGCACACGATCAGGCAACTGGTCGACGCACTCAACCTGGACCCCCGCCGCGGGCAAGGTCACGCCACCGCGCTCACGCGCGTCGAACTCGATGAAGTGGCAGCCACCCGCCTTGCGATGCAGGGCTACAGCGTCGAGTCGATCCCGGCCGCCGGGGTGCGCGTCACGCTGCGCAACAATGCCAACCTGAGCACCGGCGGCAGCGCCACCGACGTGACCGCCGAGGTGCATCCGGAGTTGGCGGCACGCGCGGTGGAAGCCGCGCAGACCGTGGGGCTCGACATCTGCGGCGTGGACGTGGTCTGCCAGACCGTGTCACGCCCGCTCGAGGAGCAAGGCGGCGGCATCGTCGAAGTCAACGCCGCACCGGGCCTGCGCATGCACCTGGCGCCATCCTACGGGCAGGGTCGACCGGTCGGCGAGGCGATCATGTCCGCCATGTTCGGCGAGGGCGACGACGGGCGCATCCCGGTGGTTGCGGTCACCGGCACCAACGGCAAGACGACCACCGTGCGCCTGATCGCCCACCTGCTGGCGGCCACCGGTGCGCGCGTCGGGATGACCAACACCGATGGCATCTACATCAACGGCCAGTGCATCGACACGGGCGACTGCAGCGGCCCGCAAAGCGCACGAAATGTCCTGATGCACCCCCACATCGATGCCGCGGTGTTCGAGACCGCCCGCGGCGGCATCCTGCGCGAGGGGCTGGGATTCGACCGCTGCAAGGTCGCGGTGGTCACCAACATCGGCGTCGGCGACCACCTCGGGCTGAACTACATCTCCACCGTCGAGGAACTCGCCGCGATCAAGCGCGTGGTGGTGGAGAACGTCGCCCCCGGTGGCGTCGCCGTGCTCAACGCGGCCGATCCGCTGGTGGCCGCCATGGCGTCCGCCTGCCCTGGCTCGATCACCTTCTTTGCAGCCGATGGCCAGCTGCCGGTCCTGCGCGAGCATCGCGCGCGCGGCGAACGCGTGGTCTACGTCGACGACGGCTCGATCGTGGCCGCCCAAGGCACGTTCGAGCAGCGCATTGCGCAGGCCGGCATCGGATTTACCCGCGCCGGCACGATCGACTTCCAGGTCGAAAATGCCATGGCTGCCGTCGCTGCGGCATGGGCGCTGGGCCTCGACTGGCACGTGATCCGCACCGGTCTGCACGGCTTCGTCACCGACGCGTCCAACACGCCGGGGCGCTTCAACGTGTTCGAGTTCCGCGGCGCGACCGTAATTGCCGACTACGGCCACAACCCCGATGCGATCGCAGCGCTGGTGCAGGCCATCGAGACCATCCCGGCGCAGCGCCGCTTCGTCGTCATCAGCGGCGCCGGAGATCGCCGCAACGAGGACATCCGCCGCCAGACCGAGATCCTCGGCGACGTCTTCGACGAGGCAATCCTCTACGAGGATCAATGCCAGCGCGGTCGCAGCGACGGAGAGGTGCTGGCACTGCTGCGCCAGGGCCTGGAGCGCGCCCACCGCGTGACCACCGTGCACGCCCTCCATGGCGAGTTCCTGGCCATCGACACGGCGCTCGATCGCCTCCAGCCGGGTGACCTGTGCCTGATCCTGATTGACCAGATCGGCGAGGCGCTCGCGCACCTCACCAGCCGGGTTACCCTGGCGCGCGCCGCCGCGGCGGCGCTTACGGCCTGAGAT
>CAZXLV010000167.1:0-3059 GCA_964641405.1 uncultured Limnobacter sp.
CGAGGCGCTGTTCAACTTCGCGCGCGCCTACTTCATGGTCGACATGGACGTGCCATCGGCCTACGTGCGTTTCCTCACCACCCTGATGCCGACCAAGCCCGAGTCCGAGCTGTACACGATGCTGGGCTTTCACAAGCAGGGCAAGACGCTGTTCTTCCGCGACCTGCTGCAGCACCTGAAGTATTCGCACGACCGCTTCATCATCGCGCCCGGCATCAAGGGCCTGGTCATGCTGGTATTCACGCTGCCCTCGTTTCCGTACGTGTTCAAGGTCATCAAGGACAAGCGCGGCAAGGAAGTCTCGCGCGAGTTCATCAAGAGCCAGTACCAGCTGGTCAAGTTCCACGACCGTGCCGGCCGCATGGCCGACACCTGGGAATACTCCGACGTGGTGCTCCCCAGGAACCGGGTCGACCCGCAATTGCTGGCGGAACTGCGCGAGTACGCGCCTTCCCTGGTCGAGGAGGAGGGCGATTCGATCCTGCTGCGACACTTGTACATCGAGCGGCGCATGGTGCCGCTGAACATGTACCTCGAACGCGCCACCGACGAGCAGCGCGAACACGCACTGCTCGAGTACGGTGATGCGATCAAGCAGATGGTGGCGGCCAACATGTTTCCGGGCGACATGCTGTACAAGAACTTCGGGGTCACGCGGCAGGGCCGGGTGGTGTTCTACGACTACGACGAAGTGGCCTACATCACCGATTGCAATTTCCGGCGCATTCCGCAGCCACGCACGCCCGAAGACGAGATGTCGGCCGAGCCCTGGTACTCGGTCGGCCCGCACGACGTGTTTCCGGAGGAGTTCGCCACCTTCCTGCTGGGCGACCCGCGGGTGCGCGAACTGTTCATGAAGTACCACGCCGACCTGCTCGAACCCGACTACTGGCAGGAACGTCAGCGGCGCATCCGAGACGGTGAACTCGACGACGTATTCCCGTATCCCGAAACGCTGCGCTTCCGCCATCGGCTGGGACCGGTTCACGCCACGATCGCCCCCGCACCGGGGCCTGACACCCTCGCCGCGGCAGGCGCATGATCGATCCGCCTCGCCGCGACCCGCTGCGGCGGTTCGCCCATTTCGGGACGCTGTCGGGCTTTGGAAAGTCGACCGGCGTAACATGCCTGTCTTGATTTCGTTTTTTCGCAGGAGTTCACCATGAGCGACCCCATCGTCATCGTTTCCGCAGCCCGCACGCCCATCGGGGCCATGATGGGCGAGCTATCCAGCCTGGCCGGGCAGCAACTCGGCTCGATTGCCATCCGCGCTGCCGTCGAGCGCGCCGGCCTGAAACCCGAGCAAATCCAGGAAGTCATCATGGGATGCGTGCTGCCGGCCGGCCAGGGCCAGGCACCCGCGCGCCAGGCCACCCTCGGCGCCGGCCTGCCGCCTTCCACCGGCGCCACCACCCTGAACAAGGTGTGCGGATCGGGCATGAAGGCCGCAATGCTGGCCCACGACATACTGGTGGCCGGTAGCCAGGACATCGTGCTGGCCGGCGGCATGGAGAGCATGAGCAACGCGCCCTACATGATGCTCAAGGGGCGCGGCGGCTATCGTTATGGCCATGGCACGATCTATGACCACATGGCCCTCGACGGCCTCGAGGACGCCTACGAGAAGACGCCCAACGGCGGCGGCAAGTCGATGGGCCAGTACGCCGAGGACTGCGCCGGCAAGTACACCTTCACGCGCGAGGAGCAGGACGCCTACGCGATCGAGTCGACGCGGCGCGCGCTGGCGGCCAACAACGACGGCAGCTTCAAGTGGGAAATCGCTCCGGTCACCGTGGCCGGGCGCAAGGGCGACGTGATCATCGACAAGGACGAGTCCCCCTACAAGTCCAACGTCGAGAAGATCCCCAGCCTGAAGCCGGCGTTTCGCAAGGACGGAACGGTCACGGCCGCCACCTCCTCGTCGATTTCCGACGGCGCGGCCGCTCTGGTGATGATGCGTGCCTCCACCGCTGCGAAACTCGGCCTGAAGCCGCTGGCGCGCATGGTCGGCCACGCCACCCATTCGCAGCAGCCGCAATGGTTCACCACCGCTCCGGTCGGTGCCATCGCCAAGCTCTACGAGAAGGTCGGCTGGAACACCAGGTCGGTCGACCTGTACGAGATCAACGAGGCCTTCGCGGTGGTCACGATGGCGGCCATGAAGGAACATGGCCTGGCGCACGACAAGGTCAATATCCACGGTGGCGCGTGCGCGCTGGGCCACCCGATCGGTTGTTCCGGCGCCCGCCTGATCGTCACCCTGATCGGCGCGCTGCGCCAGAAGGGGCTGAAGAAAGGGGTGGCAACCCTGTGCATCGGCGGCGGCGAAGCCACGGCGGTCGCCATCGAGTTGCTGTAGGCACGACGGCCGTCGGCCGGAGATGCCCACCGCACTGATCCTGGGCGCGTCGCGCGGACTCGGCCTGGCATTTGCCAGCCAGTATCTCGCCGATGGGTGGCAGGTCTACGCCACCCATCGCAGCGAGGCCGACCGGGTGCGCCTGCGCGAACTGGGCGCTCACACGCTGAAGTTCGACGCGCGCAGCGCCGAAGACCACGCCGGTCTTTCCTGGCAGATCGAGGGCGAGCGCCTCGACGTGGCCATCCTCAATGCCGGCGTCTACGGACCGCGCCACAGCACGCTGAACCGGCCGCCCTCGAACGAGGACTTCGACCTGGTGATGCACACCAACGTGCTGGCGCCGATGCGCCTGCTTCCGGTGCTTGCACCGCTGCTCGGGCCGGCGCGCGGCACGCTGGCCGTGGTGTCGAGCCGGATGGGTTCGATCTCGGCCACCAGCAGCGGGCATGGCGCGCTGTACCGGGTGTCCAAGGCCGCCGAGAACATGGTGGCTCGCCTCGCCCACGTCGAATTCAGCGCGCTGGGCGTGCGCGTGCTGGCACTGCACCCGGGTTGGGTGCGCACCGACATGGGCGGTCCGAACGCGGAAGTGGAGATCGTCGACAGCATCGCCGGCATGCGCCGGGTGATCGCCGAGGCGCTCGCCTACCCCGGCGGCGGCTTCTACGACTATCGCGGCCAGTCGCTGGCCTGGTGA
>CAZXLV010000167.1:3159-5907 GCA_964641405.1 uncultured Limnobacter sp.
CCTGACCATGTTGCTGAGCGATGAACAGACCATGACGCGCGACGCCGTGCGCGCCTTCGTGGACAAGGAAATCGCGCCCCACGCGGCGCGCTGGGACCGCGAGTCGATCTTTCCGCGCGACGCGCTGCGAGGCCTCGCCGCCCTCGGTTGCTACGGCGTGGCAATCCCCGAGCACTGGGGCGGCGCCGGCCTGGACTACCTGTCGCTGGCGCTGGTGATCGAGGAGATCGCCGCCGGCGACGGCGCCACTTCCACCGTGGTGTCGGTGAACAACTGCCCGGTGTGCTCCATCCTCGCCGCCTGGGGCAACGACGCACAGAAGGAGCGATGGCTGCGTCCGCTCGCCTCCGGGGGCATGCTGGGCGCCTTTTGCCTCAGCGAACCGCAGGTCGGCTCGGAGGCATCGGGGCTGCGCACCACCGCCAGGCGCGACGGCGAGCAATGGGTACTCGACGGCGTCAAGCAGTTCGTCACCTCGGGCAAGAACGCCGACGTGGCGATCGTGATGGCGCTCACCGACCGCGACGCCGGCAAACACGGCATCTCGGCCTTCCTGGTGCCCACCGATGCGCCCGGCTACGTGGTCGCGCGGCTCGAGGAGAAAGCCGGCCAACACGCCTCGGACACCGCGCAGGTGCTCTTCGAGCACTGCCGCGTGCCGGCGGCGAACCTTATCGGTGAGGAAGGCCATGGCTACCGGATCGCACTTTCCGGGCTCGAAGGCGGGCGCATCGGCATCGCCTCGCAGGCGGTCGGCATGGCGCGCGCGGCCTTCGAAGCGGCGCTGCGCTACTCCCGGGAGCGAGTGGCCTTCGGACGGCCGATCTTCGAGCACCAGGCGGTGGGCTTCCGGCTCGCCGACATGGCCACCCGCATCGAGGCGGCGCGCCAACTGGTGCGTCACGCCGCAGCCCTCAAGGACGCCGGTCGGCCGTGCCTGAAAGAGGCCGCCATGGCCAAGCTGTTCGCCTCCGAGATGGCCGAACAGGTGTGTTCGGCAGCGATCCAGATCCACGGCGGCTACGGCTACCTGGCCGACTTTCCGGTCGAACGCATCTGGCGCGACGTGCGCGTGTGCCAGATTTACGAGGGTACCAGCGACATCCAGAAGATCCTGATCGGCCGCGCCCTGGAAGGCGGACCAGCGACGACCTGAGAAACTGTGCGCAGAGTGCCCGGGCGGTGCCGCGACCGCGTTACGCGCGCCGGCGTCAGGCCGGGGGGTGCCAGGAGGCTGTCGGGACCTGGCAAGGAGCCGCTTCATCGAGCAGGTGGTGCAGTTGGCGGTGGCGCTCACGGCGGCGCGCCCAGTGGCGGGCGATCAGTGCGCCAATGCGCAGCTTGTGGTCGGCCAGCACCGCGGTGCCGGCGACACGGGCCGCATACGATTCGGCCAGTTCGGGCTCGAACAGCATCAGGGCGAGCCAGAACTGCCATGCCGGGCCGGGCTGGTAGAGCCGGCCGGCCAGCCAGCGATCGAGCGCCAGTTCGCGCCCGACCGTCGCGCGCCGCAGGGCGCACGCATAGTCCCTGAAGCGGAAGTCGCCATCGAGCAGAGCCTGCATCACCGCTGCGCCGGCCAGTCGTGCCTGTTCGAGCGCCACCGCAATGCCTTCGCCGGTGAGCGCGTCGACCCCGGCGGCGTCACCCACCGTCAGCAGGCGCTGCCCGGCCAGCGGCGCACGCGGGTCGTAGCCCCAGATCGGCCAGCCCCGCAGCCCTCGCTCCGGCAGTGCGATGCCATGACTGCGCAGCCTCGCGCGCAGCACATTGCGCAGGTCGGCACCCTGCCGCGACAGGGACGGGTAGTGCATCAGGCCCACGTTGATCCGCTCGCCGGGCACCGCAAAGATCCACAGGTAGCCGCGTACGCCGTCGAGCATGGGGGTGAAATCGTAGGTCATCACGGCCGGCAGCGACGGCACCGCCAGTTCCTGGACGAACAGACGGTGCGGGGCCGCATGGACCGTCGCGCCCAGGTGCTTGCGCACCACCGAGGCCACGCCATCGGCGCCGACCACGACGCGCGCCGACAGCGTCTCGCTCGAATCGAGCCGCAGCGAGACGGCGCGCGACTCCAGCGCGAGCGCCGTCACGCGCACCCCGGTGCGTACCGGCACACCGCGCGCGCGCACCTGGGCGAGCAGGCTGGCGTCGAACTCGACGCGGCGCACCACGTCGACCGGCCGCGGCAGTTCGAGCGGGCGCTCGAAACCGGCAAAGCGGATCTGCGCGCTGCGGGCGGGCACGCGGGGCACCTCCAGCCGCAGGCCGAGCGCTTCCAGTGCCGCGCCGGCATGGCCGGTGAGCCCGCCACCGCAGGGCTTGTCGCGTGGGAACTGGGCGCGGTCGAGCACCAGCAGGTCGCGCACGCCGTGGCCCCACAGGCAGGCCGCCGTGGCGGTTCCGGCCGGTCCGGCGCCGATGATGATCACGTCGTGCGTGCGAGCCATCGCGTGCGTGTGCTTGCCACCGAATTCTTTCGGTGCGCGGGCGTGCCGCGTACCCGTTACCTCGATAGCGTACGAGCGAGCACGGATCTGCGCCAGCAGCGCTGAACCCAGGCCCTATCCCAATTAAACGGTTGCCCGTTCAATTCATGTGCTATGCTCGCACGCGGTGCGGCGGAACTCGCCACCGATAGACGAGCTCCCGACACCCCGACCCCGCCCCGCCCCCCCCCTCCAGCCCAATAGCCAAGGCCCCCACCGCCCGCTCCGAAGGCGCCCGCACCGGGGGAGCCCAACG
>CAZXLV010000168.1:0-4151 GCA_964641405.1 uncultured Limnobacter sp.
CGCTGGTTCGAAGGGGAAACGCTCAACTACGCCGAACATCTGCTGGCTCCGGGGCTGCAGCCCGGCAGTGGCGAGCGGCCGGCGCTGGTGTTCGAGTCCGAGTTGCAGCCGCGCGTCGAGATCGGCTGGGCAGCCCTGCGCGCGCAGACCGGCGCGCTGACCGCGTCGCTGCGGCGCCTGGGCGTCGAGCCGGGAGATCGTTGCGTCGCCTACATGCCGAACATCCCGCCGACGGTGGTCGCCCTGCTGGCGACCACCAGCATCGGCGCGATCTGGTCCAGTTCGTCGCCCGACATGGGGTCGGTCAGCGTGCTCGATCGCTTTCGCCAGATCGAGCCCAGCGTGCTGTTTGCGGTGGACGGCTATCGCTACGGCGGCAAGGACTTCGATCGGCGCGAAGTGGTGCGCGAACTGGTGCGTCGGTTGCCCACGCTGCGCACGGTCGTCTTCGTGCCTTACCTGGACCCGCGCGCCAGCCTCGAGGTGAGCGATGCCGGTGCTGCCGGCGCGGTGCAGCACGTGGCAGTGCTCTCGTGGTCGCAGGCGCTGGCCGAGCCGGCCGAGTGCCGGTTCGCGCCGGTCGCTTTCGATCATCCGCTATGGGTCGTGTACTCCTCGGGCACCACCGGCATGCCCAAGCCGATCGTGCACGGGCACGGCGGGACCGTGCTGGAGACGATGAAGGCCAACCTGCTGCACCTGGACGTCGATGCGCACGATCGCTACTTCTGGTTCTCCTCGACCAACTGGATCATGTGGAACCTGTGGGTCTCCACGCTGATGAGCGGTGCAACGCTGCTGCAGTTCGATGGCAACCCCGCTTACCCTGACCTGGACCGGCTGTGGCGCCTGGCCGAGCGCGAGCGGCTCAGCTTCTTCGGCACCAGCCCGGCCTTTCTCGGCCTGTGCATGAAGGCCGGCATGAAGCCGCGCGAGCGCTTCGACCTGTCGGCCTTGCGCACCCTCGGCTCGACCGGCTCGCCGCTCTCCGAGGACGGCTATCGCTGGATCTATCGCGAGGTGCACCCCGACATCCTGCTGGCGTCGATTTCGGGCGGCACCGATCCCGGCACGGCCTTTCTCACCGCGTGCCCGATCCTGCCTGTCTATGCCGGCGAAATGCAGTGTCGTGCGCTGGGGGCATCGATCCACGCCTGGAGCGAGGCCGGCGAGGCGCTGATCGACGAGGTGGGCGAACTGGTTTGCACCCAGCCGATGCCCTCGATGCCGCTGTACTTCTGGGGCGACAGCGACGGGCGGCGCTACTTCGAGAGCTACTTCGAGGCCTTCCCCGGGCCGCCCAACGTCTGGCGTCATGGCGACTGGCTCAAGCTCACGCCGCGGGCCGAGTCGGTGACCGCCACCATCTACGGGCGCTCCGATTCCACCATCAACCGACACGGCATCCGCATGGGCACCAGCGAGTTGTATCGCGTCGTCGACGAGTTCGACGAAGTCGCCGATTCGCTGGTCATCGACCTCGAGTACCTCGGTCGCGAATCCTTCCTGGCGCTGTTCGTGGTGCTGAGCGCGGCGGGCGGCGTGGCGGCGAAGACAACGCCGCCCGATGGCGCAGCGGCCGCGCGCGGACACACCGGCATCGACGACGCGCTGCGCCGGCGCCTGCTCGAAGCGCTGCGGACCCGGCTGTCGGCACGCCACCTGCCCAACGAGATCTATGCGATTCCGGACGTGCCGCGCACCATCTCGGGCAAGAAGATGGAAGTACCGGTGAAGAAGATCCTGCTCGGACAAGCGGTGGAAAAATCGGTGAATCGCGACTCGATGGCCAACCCCGCCTCGATCGACTGGTTCGTGGCCTTCGGGCGCGCGCGCGCCGCCTGAGGAATCGGCGCGGCCGGCGCGTGCGCTGCGCCAGTCGTCTCAGGCGGACTGCGTGCGGCGCGCTTCCTGCATGGCGATGCGCGCCAGTCGCGCCACCACGTTGGCCAGCGCGGCCTGCGCCTGCTCGAAGAGGGCGCCCTCGACGGTGCGCAGCACGGCTTCGAGTACTTCGCTGAGGGCTTCGAGCGGCTTTTGCGCCAGCACCAGCAGGTGCAGCGGGTCGTCGCCGGATTGCACGCCCCCCTCTTCGCCCTCCTCTTCGCCCGCCACTTCGCCCGGCCCGCTCGCCAGCGCGGCGTGCGGCCGTGACGGCGATTGCATGAGTTGCTCCAGCACCTGCGCGCTTTCATCGTCGCCAAGAGCGCGCAAGCGCGCTGCGATGGCGCGCTGGCGCCCGGTGATGTCGGCTTCGTGACGCTCGAGCAGGGCGTGCAGCGCCTCGCTCGATGCAATCGCCGGCGCGCGCGTCGGCCACTCGTTGCGGGCCGCGCGGCGCTCGCGATGCCAGGCCTGCCGTCGCCAGCGGCGCATCAGGGCGGCGTGGCGCAATTCCTCGATGGCGAGGCGTTCCGCTTCGTGCCTCACCGAAGCATCGGCAGCGCGCGCGGCAAGGTAGCTGTACAAGGCGAACGCGCGCTGCTCGTTGTCGACCGCGATCGCAAACGCGCGGTAGGGCGTGAGCAGCGCGCTGCCGGCGATCTCGTCCCAGGATTTCGACAGGTCGGCAGGGAGCTTCCACGCCACCTTGCCGGCCGCGGGAATCGGCTCGCCCAGGCGCGCCGCCCATTGCTCGACCGAGTCGAGGTGGGCACGCTCCTCGTCGAGCATGACGCGAAACGCGGCGGCAGTGGCGGCTTCGCCACGACGATCCATGGTGGTGGCAAGCGTGCTGTAGCGCTGCATGGATTCGCGCTCGATCGCGCAGGCGATGCCGACCAGCATCGGCATGCCGACCGGCTCGATCTCGGGATCGTGCCCGAGCAGCGACTCACGCATGGTGTCGTCTCCCCATGGCTTCACGCTTGATCTGAAGCAAACCGCATTGGCGGACCGCTCAACATAATCGCACACTGGCAATGCAGGGGGATGAGGTTTGAGCGGGCGAACAACAGGGCTGGCGGTCGCGAAGTTCGCGCTGCTGCTCGTTGCAGGGTTGTGCTGGGCCATCGCGATGGCGCAATCCGCTCCGGCAGGCCTCGGGCAGTTCCTCGCCGGGCTCAGGGCCTCGGAGGTCGTGCCCGGTGCCGACCGTTTCGGCCCGCTGCGTGCCGACACGCCCATCGCACCCGCGTATCGCGGTGACGAACTGCTCGGCTACGTCTACCTGAATTCGCAGTTCGTCAACGCCGATGGCTACTCGGGCAAGCCGATCCAGATCGTCGTCGGGCTCGATCCTGCCGGCACCATCGTCGGCCTGAAACTGGTTGCGCACAGTGAACCGATCGTGCTGATCGGCATTCCCGAGAAGCGCGTGATCGACTACCTGGCCTCGTTCATCGGCTACAACCCCTTGCGTGCGAGCGCCGAGGGCAAGGGCCCGCCGCATGCCGACATCGTCAGCGGCGCCACCGTGACGGTGCTGGTGATGGGCGAGAGTGTCACGCGATCGGCCGTGCGGGTGGCGCGTGCGCTGCAGCTGGGTGCCGCCGCCCCCGGTGCACCGGCTGCCGGCGCGACGCGCGCCCTCGACCCGAAGGCCGGCTCGATCGTCGACTGGAACACCTTGCTCGCGCAGGGAGCGGTGCGCCACCTGCACCTGACCATCGGCGAAGTCAACCAGGCCTTCGTCGATTCGGGCAACGCGGTGGCAGCCGCGCGACCCGAGCCCGGGGCGGCCGGCGATGCCTTCATCGATCTCTATGTGGCGCTGGTGTCGCAGCCCGCGATCGGCCGCAGCCTGCTGGGCGAGGAGGAGTACGCCAGCGTCGCCCGCATGCTGGCGCCCGGACAACAGGCGGTGCTGGTGGCCGGCGAGGGCATCTATTCGTTCAAGGGATCCGGCTACGTGCGCGGCGGCATTTTCGATCGCATCGAGTTGCTCCAGGGCGCCGAGACGATCCGCTTTCGCGATCGCCTGCATCGACGCGTCGGTGCGCTGCGCGCCGCCGGTGCGCCGGCACCGAGGGAGATCGGCGTGTTCGCGATACCCGAAGGCGACGAGTTCGACCCGGTCGCTCCGTGGCGACTGCAGTTGCTGGTGCAGCGCGCCACCGGTGCCCTGCAAAAGGCCTTCGTTTCCTTTTCGCTCGACTACCGCCTTCCCGAGCGCTACACGCAGGTGGTGGCGACGCCCGCACCATCGGCTG
>CAZXLV010000168.1:4251-5773 GCA_964641405.1 uncultured Limnobacter sp.
GCAGCGCCTGCCGCCAGTGCAGCGCCTGCCGCCAGTGCAGCGCCCACGGCCGGCGCGGCGGCACCCGCGCTCGCGCCAGAAGCCGCCGGCACGCCGGCCGACGAATTCGGCGACGACGGCGGCATGCAGTTGTGGCAGCGCATCTGGCTCGGCAAGTTGGTCCCCATTGGCCTGCTGGTGGTGATGCTGGGCGTGCTCACGCTGATCTTCTTCTTCCAGGACATCCTGGTCAGGCGCGAGAAGCTGTTCAATCGCGTGCGCATGGTGTTCCTGCTGGTCACCCTGTTCTGGCTCGGCTGGGTGGTACAGGCGCAGCTCTCGGTGGTCAACGTGCTCACCTTCGCCAACGCGCTGCGCGGCGGCTTTCGCTGGTCATCGTTCCTCGTCGATCCCTTGATCTTCGTGCTCTGGTGCGCGGTGGCGGCGGCCTTGCTGTTCTGGGGGCGCGGACCGTTTTGCGGCTGGCTGTGCCCGTTCGGCGCGCTGCAGGAGGTCTCCAACGCCATCGCCAGGCGCCTGCGGGTGCCGCAGTTGAAGATACCGTGGGCGGTGCACGAGCGGCTGTGGCCGATCAAGTACATCGTGTTCCTGGGCCTGTTCGGCGTGTCGCTCGGATCGATGGCCTTCGCCGAAGTGCTGGCCGAGATCGAGCCCTTCAAGACCGCGATCGTGCTGCGCTTCATGCGCCAGTGGTGGTTCGTCGCGTTCGCGCTGGCGCTGCTCGGCGCCGGGCTGTTCGTCGAACGCTTCTTCTGCCGCTACCTGTGCCCGCTCGGTGCCGCGCTGGCAATACCGGGCCGGATGCGCATGTTCGACTGGCTCAAGCGCTACCGCGAGTGCGGCAACCCCTGCATGCGCTGCTTCAAGGAGTGCCCGGTGGAGGCGATCCACCCGGAAGGGCACATCAACCCCAACGAATGCATCTCCTGCCTGCACTGCCAGGTGCTGTATCACGATGACTACAAGTGCCCGGTGCGCGTGCAGCGCAGGCTGAAGCGCGAGAAACGCGCCGCGATGGCGCCCGGGCATTGAACCGCGGGCTGCCGAGGCGGCACCCGCACCCAGGGACGCCGCACGGCGCCCGACACGACAGGGAGAAAGAACATGAACGACGACAACCATCCTGCAGGCCCGGCCGACCCGAACCGGCGCGCCGTCCTGGGCGGCGGCGCGCGCGCTGTTGCACTGGCCGCCGGTGCCGCGGGCGGCCTGCTGGTCGGCTGTAGCGACAAGGCTGAAGCACCCGGGGCGGGTGCGAGCAATGCGCCGGCTGCAGCCGCCGCGTCCGCGCCGGCCGGGGCATCAGCCTCGGCGTCGTCGACCGCCGCGGCGATTGCAAAGACCCACGTGGGACCCGGTGAACTCGACGAGTACTACGTGTTCTTCTCGGGCGGACAGAGCGGCGAGTTGCGCATCGTGGGGCTGCCCTCGATGCGCGAGTTGATGCGCATCCCGGTGTTCAACCGCTGCAGCGCGACCGGCTGGGGGCAGACCAACGAGAGCCTCAAGATCCTCACCGAGG
>CAZXLV010000169.1:0-5586 GCA_964641405.1 uncultured Limnobacter sp.
TTCGATCAGAGCATAACGCGCGAGATGTTGTTTTCGTCTACACCCTCTGAGAAGCGCTGAATCAATCGTCCATGCCCGACAGCCTTCCAGGCAACCCGTACCGGAGACATCATGATCGACGTCTACAGCTGGCCCACGCCCAACGGCCACAAGGTCCACATCATGCTCGAGGAATGCGGCCTGCCCTATGCCGTGCACCCCATCGACATCGGCGCCGGTGACCAGTTCGGACCCGAGTTCCTGAAGATCAGCCCCAACAACAAGATTCCCGCAGTGGTCGACGCCGACGGGCCCGACGGCCAGCCGATCTCGCTGTTCGAGTCCGGTGCGATCCTGGTCTATCTGGCCGGCAAGACCGGCAAGTTCATGCCACGCGACACGCGCGCGAAATACGAGGTGCTGCAGTGGCTGATGTTCCAGATGGGCAGCGTCGGCCCCATGCTCGGACAGGCGCACCACTTCCGCATCTACGCGCCCGAGAAGCTTCCCTACGCGATCGAGCGCTACACCCGGGAGGCACAGCGCCTGTACGGCGTGATCGATCGGCAACTCGCCGCCAGTGGCGCCTGGATCGCGGGAGGCGAATACTCCATTGCCGATATCGCCATCTGGCCCTGGCTGCGTTCACATGCCAACCAGGGCGTCGACCTGGCCGAATACCCGGCCGTGCAGCGCTGGTTCGAGGCGATTGGCGCGCGGACCCCGGTGCAGCGCGCACTGACCGTGCTGGCCGATCGTCGTCGCGACGTGACCGACGACAAGGCGCGCGAGGTCCTGTACGGCGCCACGCAGTATGCGCGGCGCTGATGCCGCATCCGCCCTACTGCAAGGGTTCCTTGGCTGCTGCCGGCAACTGGAAGGCAAACACCTCGATGCCCTCGTCGGCGAGTTCGGCGCGCTCCTGCGCGCTGGCCACCCCCCGGATGCCCCGTTCGGGCGCCTCCTGGTAGTGGATGCGACGCGCCTCCTCGGCGAAGCGCTCGCCGACGTCCTCGGTGCTGCGAACCAGATGGCGCGCCATCTTCATCCACATCACCTGGAGTTGCTGCGGCGTGGGCATCGCCGCGCCGGCGACCGGCGCATCGTCCGCACCGGCCTCCCCGGTCGCGCGCTCACGACCTGACGACAGGTTCAGGCGAGGCGCCGCCGGCATCTTGCGGATCGACTGGCTGGCACACACCGGGCACTCCACCAGGCCGCGGGCGAGTTGTTCCTCGTAGGCGTCGGCGGAGGCGAACCAGCCTTCGAAGCGGTGTTCGCGCTGGCAAGCGAGATTGAATACTTTCATCGGCTCATTCCTTGCAAGCAATTGTACGTGCTTTCGCGCTGGTAGAATCCGGCCGACCTTGCGGCGCGAAGCACCATCACCGTGGCGCAAGACGCCATCGCCCCTGCCTGCCATGAGAGATCCCCTGGTGATTCCGGTCGACGAGGCCCTGGCGGCGCTCGACGACTTCGATGACATCCTCGACGCGCGAAGTCCACTGGAATTCGCCGATGACCATCTTCCCGGCGCACTGGGCGCACCGGTGCTCGATGACACGCAACGTGCGCTGATCGGCACGATCTACCGGCAGCAGTCACCCTTCGAGGCACGCCGACTCGGCGCTGCCCTGGTCTCGCGCAACATCGCGGCGATGCTCGAAGGCCTGCTGGCCGACAAGCCGCGCCAATGGCGACCGCTGGTCTATTGCTGGCGCGGCGGCAACCGTTCCGGTGCACTGGCCACGGTGCTGGCGCGCGTGGGTTGGCGCACCACCATCCTCGAAGGTGGCTATCGCGCCTTTCGACGACGCGTGGTCGAGGATCTCGCCCGATGGCCCGATGGCGTGCAATTGCGGATCCTGGCCGGGCGCACCGGCACCGGCAAGACCTTGCTGCTGCATCGTCTCGCTGTCGAAGGTGCCCAGGTCCTCGACCTGGAGGCGCTCGCCGAGCACCGCGGTTCGGTACTCGGCCTGATGCCGCAGGCCGTGCAGGCCTCGCAGAGGCGTTTCGAGACCCGCCTGTGGCAGGCCATGCGCGGCTTCGATCCGCGTCGTCCGGTGCTGGTCGAGTCGGAAAGCCGGCGGGTCGGCCGCTGCCATCTTCCCGATGCGCTGATCGCGGCGATGCGCAATGCGCCCTGCATCCTCGTCGAGGCCTCGATACCGGTGCGCGCGGCGCTGCTGCTGCGCGAATACCGCCCATTCACGCACGACACCGCGACGCTGTACCAACGTCTCGATCGGCTTGCCGGACTGCATGGACACCGGCAGATCGAAGCCTGGAAGGCGATGGCCGGCGCCGGCGACTGGAATGCCTTCGTCGCTTCGCTGCTCACCCTGCACTACGACCCGGCCTACGATCGCTCGACACGACGCAACTACCTGCGTATCGATGGTGCGCCCTGCGTGGGCCTGGAGAGCGACGACGAAGCGGCGCTGTCAGCCGCCGCGCGCCAGGTCATCGAAGCGGTCAACGGTTCTGCGCCGGGGCCAGTCGCTCCGGATAGGTGACCACCTTGGCGCGCGCCCTTGCCGATTCGACGTAATCGGCAAGGGCCTGCTGGCCGTAGGCCTGGTTCAGCTGCTGGCGATAGGCATCGCGCCGCTCGGCCACGTGCTTCTCGTCGGGCAGCACCACCTTGTCGATCTCGTAGACGGCATAGCCGCGCGCACCGAGGTTGGCGCCAACCCATGCCGGCAGCTTGTCCGAGGCGGCGCTGAACACGCTTTCCACCGCTGCCGCCGGAAAATCGGCGGTCGCCGTACGCGTGACGCTGTGCGCCGCCGCGAAACCGCTCGCCGCCTCGCCACCACGCAATGCGGCCAGCCGGGCCTCGCCGGCCTGGGCGGCCAGTTGCTGCGCCTGTGCCTGCACGTAGCGCTGGCGCACGTCGTCCTTCACCGCGTCATAGGGCTTGCGCCGCACCGGTCGATATTCGACGATGCGCGCCGCCGCCAACGTGTTGTGGCCGACGTCGATGGCTTCGGTGTTGCGCTTGCTGGCAATGGAGTCGGCGCTGAACAGCGCCGCCAGCAGGCGCGGATTGTTCAGGGGGCTCTCGGGCGGCAGGTCCTTGTCTCCGCTGCGCTCGACGTGGTCGGCCGACTGCACCGTCAGGCCGAAGCGCTGGGCCGCCGGCTGCAGCGAATCGGACTGTTCGTAGATGAGGTTGCTGAACGTGTCGGCCGCCTCGGCAAAGCGGCTGCTCGATTGCTGCGCGCGGATCTC
This sequence comes from uncultured Limnobacter sp., assembly GCA_964641405.1. GTDB lineage: Bacteria > Pseudomonadota > Gammaproteobacteria > Burkholderiales > Burkholderiaceae_E > Zeimonas. The sequence continues at coordinate 3,217 of CAZXLV010000169.1, forward strand.
CGATTCGATCTCGGGGCGCACCGATTCGAAGCTGCGCTGCGTGCCGGGGTGGATCCCGGTCAGGCGGATGATGTGATAGCCGAACTCGCTTTCGACCACGCCGCTGGTCTCGCCGGGCTTCAAGGCAAATGCCGCTTCGGCGAAGGGCTTGACCATCGTGTCGGCCGAGAAGTAGCCGAGATCGCCGCCGGCCGACGCCGAGCCCGGATCCTGCGATTCCGACTTCGCCAGGGTGGCGAAGTCGGCGCCGGCCCGCAACTGCCCCAGCACCGCTTCCGCCTTGCTGCGCGCCGCCTGGCGCGCCGCCTCGCTGGCACCGGGATCGACCTTGATCAGGATGTGGCTGGCGCGACGCTGTTCGGGAACCGCATAACGCGCCTTGTTCTGCTCGTAATACGCGCGTGCGTCAGCTTCGGATACCTGGATCTGCTTGCTCACCATGTCGGCCGACAAGACCAGGAATTCGACCTTGGCATTCTCGGGAACTTCGAAAGCCGCGAGGTGGCTCTCGTAGTAGGCGGCGAGTTGTGCATCGGTCGGCACGACCTTCGCCACGTAGTCTTCGGTTCGAAACGCCAGCGTGCGGATCTCGCGCGTCTGCTCGGCGATGGCAATGATGCGATCGACCAGTTCATTCGGCACGAATACCGTCTGCGAGATGGCACCCGGCAGCGCCTGCAGTGCCAGGTCGCGGCGCACTTCGTTCTCGAAGATGGCCTCGTTCTTGCCCTGCGCGCGCAGCAATGACCGGTAGCGCTCGACATCGAAGCTGCCGTCGGCGCCGGCCAGTCCGGGAATCGCGCGCACCGTGCGTCGCACTTGCTCGTCGGGGACAGTGATGTGTTCGTCGATCGCCTGCGCCAGCAATACGCGCTGGGCGACCAGTCCGTCGAGGATGCGCTGGCGCGCCTCGGGCGTATCGAGCACGCCCGGATCGAGTCGCTCGCCCATCATCTGGCGCAGTTGCTCGAGTTGACGTTGCTGCGCCTGTTCGAACTCCTGGCGCGAGATCTTGCTCGATCCGACCTTGGCCACCGCGCCCTCGGCCGAGAAGAACTGGTCGTAACCCTGGATGCCGAAGAAGGCGAACGCCGGGAAGACCAGGATGAGCAGCAACAACTGCATCAGGCGCTGGTGTTTTCTGACTACATCGAACATGCGGGGCGTTCCGGTCGGAAGGACAAGGACGGAAGGACAAATCGGAAATTATGAACGAAAAAGGGCGAACTCTCGTTCGCCCTTCGCGTTGTGGCGGAGTGGACGGGACTCGAACCCGCGACCCCCGGCGTGACAGGCCGGTATTCTAACCAACTGAACTACCACTCCTTGTGCCGGCTGCTGCCCGATCGCCGCGCGAAGCGATGACCGCGGACTGGTGGGTGCTGAGAGGCTCGAACTCCCGACCTACGCCTTGTAAGGGCGCCGCTCTACCAACTGAGCTAAGCACCCTGCGGGGCTGCCTTGCCCGGATCGGACCGCTGCGAAGCCGCTGATTATATATGCAGTACCAGCTATCGATCAAGCTGCCGCAGCGCAGGGCCACGCTCAGTTGATCGCGTCCTTCAGGCCCTTGCCGGGACGAAACTTGGGCACCTTGGCCGCCTTGATGCGGATGGTGGCACCGGTGCGTGGATTGCGCCCACTGCGCGCAGCGCGCTTGCCCACCGCAAAGGTACCGAAGCCGACCAGCGTCACGGTGCCGCCCTTGCGCAGGGTGGTCCTGACCGCACCGACCAGCGCATCGAGTGCGCGACCTGCCGCAGCCTTGGAAATGTCGGCCTGTCTTGCGATGTGGTCGATCAATTCGGTCTTGTTCACAGAAATCCCCTCACGTCCGTTTTCTCTGGTTGGATGAGCGCATCAGGCGATGCGCATGTCGATGCCTTTCTCCGGGCGCATGCGCGGTCGGACAAAGGTGGCTGTTGTCGGGAAACGGAGCCGTATTAAATCGCCGGCACCCTCCAGTGTCAAGCCGCGCCACGCACCGCCTCGCCAGTCGAGGGTCCGCTGCAATGCGCAGGTGCATGCAGCGGGACGCCCTCTCAATGCTTCACGAAGTCGCCACCGCTGGCCGGTGGGGTTGCAGCGACCGCCGCCGTGCCGCTGCCCGGCGCTTCGTCGGGCAAGGGCTGGGGCTCGCGCTCCAGTGCGAGTTCGAGTACCCGGTCGATCCACTTGACCGGCACGATTTCGAGCCGGTTCTTCACGTTGTCGGGGATCTCGGCCAGGTCCTTGACGTTCTCCTCGGGAATCAGCACCGTGCGGATGCCGCCGCGGTGGGCCGCCAGCAACTTCTCCTTCAGGCCACCGATCGCAAGCACCTCGCCGCGCAGCGTGATCTCGCCGGTCATCGCGACGTCGGCGCGCACC
>CAZXLV010000170.1:0-5585 GCA_964641405.1 uncultured Limnobacter sp.
TGTTGAAGTTCGACAGCGAGCCGTCGTTCTTGGCGTTGATGAATTCCTCGACGTCCGGGTGGTCGACCCGCATCACGCCCATCTGCGCCCCGCGCCGCGAACCGGCCGACTCGAGGGTCTCGCACGACTTGTCGAAGACGCGCATGTAGGACACCGGGCCGGAGGCGCGCGACAAGGTGCCCTTGACCAGCGCCCCGCGCGGCCGGATCGCCGAGAAGTCGTAGCCGACGCCGCCGCCGCGACGCATGGTCTCGGCGGCTTCCTGCAGGGCTGCATAGATGCCGGGCGTGCCCTGCGCGTCGTGTCCCCACACCGCGTCGCCGATCGGTTGCACGAAGCAGTTGATCAGGGTGGCCCGGATGTCGGTGCCGGCGGCCGAGTTGATGCGCCCGGCCGGCACGAAGCCGTTTTCCATCGCCCAGAGGAATTCGCCCTGCCAATGCTCGCGCTGCGCCTCGGCCTCCACCGAAGCCAGCGCGCGGGCCACGCGCACGCGCACGTCGTGGGCGCTCGATTCCTCGCCCTTGGCGTACTTTTCGCGAAGCACGTCGATCGTGACTTCCTGTTCGGGGAGGGCGGCGAGCAGGTCTTCGATTTTCATCGGCGGATTCCGGAGCGTCGGGCGGTGGCAGAAGGCGGGCCGGCGAGGCACCGCGGAGTACCCGGATTCTATCCCTGCATGGCGCCTCCCTGCACGGCGCCGCGCCGGAAACCGGCGCCGTCCGCGCAGACTGGGCGAGAATGCGCGTTTGCGGGGAAAAATCCGATCGCCATGCCCATGCCAACGCCCAAGCAACTGCACTGGAACGCCTGGTACGTGATCATCGCCATCATAGCGATGATCGGTATCAATGACGTGCTGCGCACCTGGCGACAGGTGGAGCCGCTCGCCTACAGCGATTTCCTGGCCCAGCTCGACGCCGGCAACATCGGGGAGATCAGCATTTCGGCGGACCGGATCATGGGGACGTTCAAGCACCCGCAGAGCGGTCGCAGCCAGTTCGTCACCGTGCGCATCGACCCGGCGCTGGCGGCCAGCCTCGAGCAGCACTCGGTCAAGTTCCGCGGCGTCATCGAGAGCACCCTGTTGCGCGACATCCTCGGCTGGGTGATCCCGGCAGCCATCTTCTTCGGCCTGTGGATGTTCCTGATGCGTCGCTTCGCCGAACGCAGCGGACTGGGCGCCGGCGGAGGCCTGATGTCGATCGGGCGCAGCAAGGCCAAGGTCTACGTGGAAACCGGGGTGGGAGTCACCTTTGCCGACGTCGCCGGCGTGGACGAGGCCAAGGATGAACTGCGCGAAGTGGTCGGCTTCCTGAAGGACCCGCGACAGTACGGCCGCCTGGGTGCCCGCCTGCCCAAGGGCATCCTGCTGATCGGCCCGCCCGGCACCGGCAAGACCTTGCTGGCGCGCGCGGTTGCGGGCGAGGCGGGGGTGCCGTTCTTCTCCATCAACGGCTCGGAGTTCGTCGAGATGTTCGTCGGCGTGGGCGCGGCGCGTGTGCGCGACCTCTTCGAGCAGGCACGCCAGAAGGCGCCGGCGATCATCTTCATCGACGAAATCGACGCGGTGGGCCGCGCGCGCGGCGCGCTCGGCGGGGTCGGCGGACACGACGAGAAGGAGCAGACCCTCAACCAGTTGCTGGCCGAACTCGACGGATTCGATCCGAGTGCCGGGGTGGTGCTGCTGGCCGCAACCAATCGTCCCGAGGTGCTCGACCCGGCCCTGCTGCGCGCCGGGCGCTTCGACCGGCAGGTACTGGTCGACCGTCCGGACCGTGTCGGTCGGGTGCAGATCCTGCAGGTGCACCTGAAAAAAGTGCAACTCGACCCGGATGTCGATCCTGACCGGATTGCCGCGCTCACGCCCGGCTTCTCCGGGGCCGACCTGGCCAACCTGGTCAACGAGGCGGCGCTGCTGGCCACGCGGCGCGGGCGCGACGCGGTGGCACTGGAAGACTTCACCGGCGCCGTCGAGCGCATCGTCGCCGGCCTCGAGAAGAAGAACCGCCTGCTCAACGCCGAAGAGCGTCGCATCGTCGCGCACCACGAGATGGGGCACGTATTGGTGGCCGCCGCGCTCACCGGCCGGGACGTGGTGCACAAGGTATCGATCATCCCGCGCGGCGTGGGCGCGCTGGGCTACACCATCCAGCGCCCGATCGAGGACCGCTTCCTCATGCAGCGCGATGAACTGATCGACAAGATGGCGGTGCTGCTCGGCGGGCGTGCAGCCGAGGTGCTGGTCTTCGACAAGGTGTCGACCGGTGCCGCCGACGATCTGGTCAAGGTCACCGACATTGCCCGCACCATGGTCACCCAATACGGCATGGAGCCCTCGCTCGGCCAACTGGTGTACGAACCGGCACGCACCTCATTCCTGGGCGGCCCGCAGGCGCCGGAGCCGCCGCCGCGCTACTCCGAGCAGACGGCCCAGCGCATCGATGCCGCAGTGCGCGAACTGGTGGCGCAGGCCTTCGAGCTCAGCCGCTCGACCCTGGTCGCGCAGCGGCGGCGACTGGAAACCGGTGCCGCGCGCCTGCTCGAGCGCGAGACGCTCAACGAGGACGAACTGCGCCTGCTCTTCGACGAGGTGCCCGCCGATGACCCGCCCGGCCCCTGAGCAACCGGCACGCCGCTGACCGGTTCGAGCCGCGCGCTCAGGCGCCGCGCTCGGGGCGATGATCCCGCTCGATGCGCTCGCCGAGTTCGCCCACGAAGGCCGACAGCGAATTGCCCTGCTGCTCGACGCTCAGCTTCAGTTGCTGTTCGAGCGCATCGAGCCGGCTGCGTAGCGCCGTGTCGAGTTCCGCCTGGCGCTGCCCGAGCCGGCTGAACTCGCTCTCGAGAAAACCCCGCAACTCGGTGAAGCGCGATGCCTCGGCCTGGTCGGCCAGCGTGCGCTGGGCGTTGAGTTCCTTGCCGTGGCGCCGCGCCTCGAGCAGGCCCGACATCTGCAGGTAGACGATATAGGCGAGAAACAGCACGGTGACCGTGATGACGAAGCCGAGCATCACGATGCCCAGCGGAGCCTGCACCTGCGCGAAGGCGAGCGACAGTTCGGTGGGCGCATTGAGTGCGCTCCAGTTCACCAGGACGAACGCAGCCAGGGCACCGAAGACCAGCAGGAACAGGATCGAACGCAAGGTCATGGCAGGGCTCTCGTTCCGCAATGCCCCGATTCAACGCGATGCCGGGGCTCCTGTCAAAGCGGGGGCCGTGCCAGTGGGGCAGCGCCGGCGCCGGCACTTCCGTTGCATCGCCACTGGTGCTATTGCGCCGGTGCGGCGGGCAGGTAGCGAACGGCCAGCACGCCCTGGATGGCCTCGATGGTCGTGATCGCTTGCGGCGGCACCGGGCTGGCGGTGTCGACGATGGTGTACGCCATGTCGCCGCGCGACTTGTTCAGCATGTTGGTGATGTTCAGGCCGGCACGCGCCATCTCGGTGGAGATCTGCCCGAGCATGTTCGGCACGTTGGCGTTGGCGATCGCCACCCGAAAGTCCGACTCGCGTGCCACCTGCACGTCGGGGAAATTGACGGCATTGCGCACATTGCCGTGCTCGAAGTAGTCACGCAGTTGATCCGCCACCATGCAGGCGCAGTTGTCCTCGGCCTCGCGGGTCGAGGCGCCCAGGTGCGGCAGGGCGATGACATGCGGGTTTCCGATCAAGGCAGCGCTGGGAAAGTCGCACACGTATTGGCGCAGGTGGCCCGCATGCAGCGCGGCCAGCACGGCATCCTCGGCCACCACGCCTTCGCGCGAGAAATTGAGCAACATCGCGCCGCGGCGCATCTGCGCCAGCGACCCGGCGTCGATCAGGCCGCGCGTGGCGGCCACCAGCGGCACGTGCAGCGTCACCACGTGCGCAGCCCTGGCGAGTTCGGCCACCGAGTGCGCCTTTCTCACCTGGGAGGGCAGGCTCCAGGCGGCATCGACGGTGATTTCCGGGTCGTAGCCGATCACGTTCATGCCCAGGTGGATCGCCGCTTCGGCCACCAGGCAGCCGATGCGCCCCAGGCCGATCACGCCAAGCGTATGGCCGGCCAGCTCGAATCCGGCAAAGCGCTTCTTGCCGTTTTCGACATCCTGCGACATGTCGGCGCGGCTGGCCTCGAGCGTGTCGACGAAGCGCAGTGCGGCCGGCAGGTTGCGCGCTGCCAGCAGCATGGCGGCGATTACCAGTTCCTTGACCGCGTTGGCGTTGGCGCCGGGCGTGTTGAACACGGGAATGCCGCGTGCCGTCATGGCCGCCACCGGAATGGTGTTGGTTCCGGCGCCGGCGCGCCCGATGGCGCGCACGCTGGCGGGAATGTCCATGCCGTGCATGTCGGCCGAGCGCACCAGGATCGCGTCCGGTTGCGCCACGTCCTTTCCGACCAGGTAGTGCTGCGTGGGCAGGCGCTCGAGGCCGATCGGGGAGATCTGGTTGAGCACCAGTACGCGAATCGGATTCTGCATGTCGCGTTCGCTCAACCGTGCTCGCGCTCGAACTCGCGCATGTATTCGACCAGTGCGCGCACGCCCTCGATCGGCATCGCGTTGTAGAGCGAGGCGCGCATTCCGCCGACCGAGCGATGTCCCTTGAGTTGCAGCATGTGGCGTTCCTTCGCGCCTTTCAGGAAAGCCTCGTCGAGCGCGGCGTCGTGCAGCGTGAACGGGACGTTCATGCGCGAGCGGTCGGCGTGCTCTACCGGGTTGCGATAGAAGCGGCTCGCGTCCAGGTAGTCGTAGAGCAGTTTCGCCTTGGCGATGTTGCGCTGCTCGATGGCGGCGATGCCACCCTGCCGCTCGAGCCACTTGAACACCAGTCCGGCGATGTACACGGCATAGGTGGGTGGAGTGTTGAGCATCGAATCGGCATCGGCCTGCACCTTGAAGTCGAGCATGGTCGGCGTGCCCGCTGCGGCGTGGCCGAGCAGGTCATCGCGCACGATCACGATGGTCAGGCCGGCCGGCCCGATGTTCTTTTGTGCACCGCCGTAGAGCAGTCCGAACTTCGAGACCTCGACCGGCCGCGACAGGAAGGTCGATGAGACATCGGCCACCAGCGGCACCTCGCCGACGTCGGGCGTCCAGCCGAACTCGACGCCGCCGATGGTTTCGTTGGCGCAATAGTGAAGATAGGCAGCGTCGTGCGAAACCGTCCACGACTCGCGTGCCGGCACGCAGGTGAAGTGGCGTTCTTCCGAGGAGGCGGCGATGTTCACGGTACCGAACATGCGCGCTTCCTTGATCGCCTTCTTCGACCACTCGCCGGTGTTGACGTAGTCGGCCGCCCTGCCGCGCATCAGGTTGATCGGGATCATCGCGAACTGCAGCGTGGCGCCACCCTGCAGGAACAGCACCCGGTAGTTGGCCGGGATGCCCATCAGCTTGCGCAGGTCGGCCTCGGCCTCGGCCTGGATGCTCATGTACTCCTTGCCGCGGTGGCTCATTTCCATCACCGACTGGCCGCTGCCGCGCCAGTCGCTCATCTCGGCGGCGGCTTGCGCCAGTACTTCCTCGGGCAGGACCGCGGGCCCGGCACTGAAGTTGAAGACCTTTCGCATGGTGCGTTTCCGGTTGGCGAAAGCGTGCATTC
>CAZXLV010000171.1:0-3834 GCA_964641405.1 uncultured Limnobacter sp.
CTCGAGATCGGCAGGAACTCGGTGAGCCCCTCGACCACTCCGAGGATCGCCGCCTTCAGCAGCAGGGGCAGCGCATACAGCAGCTCAATCATGCGGCCACCAGGCATGGAAGTGATGCACCGGTCCGTGGCCGGAACCGACCTCGAGCAGGCCCGACTGGCGGATCGCCTCGGTCAGGTATTGCTTGGCGCGCCGCACCGCGTCCTGCTCCTCGCAGCCGTGCGCCAGCAGCGCCGTGATCGCGGCCGACAGGGTGCAACCGGTGCCGTGGGTGTTGCGCGTTTCGATGCGCGGCGCCGCCAGCTCGATCATCTGCTCGCCGTCGTGCAGCAGGTCGATGGCGTCGCCCTCCAGGTGCCCGCCCTTGAGCAGCACGAAGCGCCGGCCATCGTCGCGCAACAGGCGGCGCAGGCGCTCGGCCGCCCGCCGCATCTCCGCGAGCGTTTCGGGTGCGCGTGCGGCGAGCAGCACGCCGGCCTCGGGCAGGTTGGGTGTGATCATGGTCGCCAGCGGCAGCACCGCCTCGATCAGGGTGGCGATCGCCTCGCGTCCAAGCAGCGTGTCACCGCTCTTGGACACCATCACCGGATCGACCACCAGGTGCGCGAGGCGGCCCGAGGCGATCGGCGCAGCCAGTCCTTCCGCCACGGCGATGGCGATCGGAGCGGTGCCGAGCATGCCCACCTTGGCTGCGTCGATGCGCAGGTCGGCGAACAGCGTGTCGAGTTGCAGCCGAACGAAGGGCGGCGGCACGCCGTGCACCCCCGCCACGCCGCGGGTGTTCTGGGCGGTGAGCGCAGCGACCACGCCGGCCCCATAGGCACCCAGCGCGGAAAAGGTCTTCAGGTCGGCGTAGATGCCGGCGCCGCCGCTCGGGTCGATGCCGGCGATGCTCAAGGCGTTCGGAATGCGCGCCGGGCGAGGACCGCGCGAGGGGGATGCGGACACGTTCGGGTTCTCCGGAGGAACGGCATGGTACCGCGCTCGTGCCCGTCCCCGCTTCGGCCGCCGCGCCCGCTCCGGCCCCCGGCGCACCCGTCCCGGCGGGGCGGGTGCGCCGCTTCAGGCCTGCACCCTGCCTCAGCGCCGGAAGCGAGCGTCGAAGCGATCGCCGCGATCGTGGCCGTATGCGTAGGCACCCGGACCGTGGACGTACGGCCGTGACACGTAGCGCACCGGAACATGGACCACCCGCGGCGGCGTCTGGTAGACGACCCTGGGCCGCGCGCGGTACACCGGAGGCGCCAGGTAGACCGGCGGCGGCGCGTACACCGGCGCCGGTGCATACACCGGCCCGGGGTAGGCAACCACCTGGCCACCGTAACCGTAGCCTCGATCGTGCTGCGAGCGCGCCGCCGCGACTCCCACGGCGGCACCGAGGGCGCCGCCGATGATCGCCCCGTCATGCCCGCCGATGGATTGGCCGATCACCGCGCCCGCACCGCCACCGATGACGGCACCGAGCACGGCGCCCGATGCGTGCGCCGGCGTGGCGGCAAGCGTACCGGCCGACAGCAGGGCCAGCGCCGCGGCGATGCGCAGACTGCGAAAGGACGTGTTCATCTTCGACTCCTGGTGAGTTCCGACCAACCCAGCTTATCGACAGCACGCGGCGCTGCACAGCCGGCAAGCTGCAACATGCGTAACAGCGTGTAAGGTTGGAGTCCATGCGAAGGCATCCGGTCCTGATCGTGATTGCAGTGCTCGCCAGCCTCGCGGCGCTGGCCGTGGCGCTTTTCGCGTTGCGCTTCGACGCGAGCCGCTACAAGCCGGAATTGATCGAGCTGGTTCGCGCGCGCACCGGCCGCACGCTGGCCATCGAGGGCAAGCTGTCACTGAAGCTGTTGCCGCGCATCGGCCTGGCGATGGGTCCGGCGCGCCTGTCCGGACCCGGCGGGAACGGCGAATTCGCTCAGTTCGACTCGGCGCGCATCGGGGTCGCGCTGTGGCCCTTGCTGGCCCATCGCATCGTCGTCGAGCAGGTCACGCTCGACGGGCTGAAACTCGCACTGCTGCGCCATCGCGACGGCAGTACCAACTTCGACGACCTGCTGGGCGCGGGCAGCGCGACGCGCGACGGCTCCGGCAACTCGGGTGGGGCCGGCGCAACGGCAGCGCTGGCCGTGGCCAACATGCGGCTGCGCCACGCCACGATCGAATGGCGCGACCAGGCCAGCGGGGCGCAATGGCGACTGGAGCAGCTCGAACTCGATGGCGGCCCGATCGCCAGCGACCGGTCGGGCTCGCTGAGCCTGTCGACGCGGCTGACGGGCGAGCGGGCGCAAGTCGACGTGGCGGTGAAGCTGAGCGGCAACTACACGCTCGACTTCGCCACTCGCGCGTTGCGCCTGGACGCCATCCGGCTCGCGCTCAGCGGCCAGGCGCCGGGCGCGCCCGCACTCGAGGTGCAGTTGCGTGGCAGCCTCGCAGCCGACCCGGCTAGTGGCCGCTTCGATCTGTCGGGCCTCGATCTGACCGCGCGCAGCGGCGACGGCTTGCAGGCCCAGGTCGCCGCACCGGCGCTGGCCATCGAGGAAGGCTCGGCCAGCGGCAGGCCGATTGCGGTGCAGCTGTCGGCCGATCGTGGCGGGCGGCGCATGGTCGCCACGATCGCGATCGCAGCCCCGACACGCGCGCGCGAACGGATCCTCTTTCGCGAAGTGAAGGCCGATGTGACGCTGAGCGGCGCGCGCCTGCCCAGCGACGGGGTAAAGCTCGCGCTCACCGGTGATGCCAGCCTCGACCCGAGCCAGGACAAGGGCTCGCTTGCGCTGCGCGGCAGCATCGACGGCTCGACGCTGCAGGCTCGACTCGAGGCACTGCGCTTCAGCCCGCTGACGCTCAGCTACACGCTGCAGGCGGGTCGCATCGACCTCGATCGCTACCCGGCGGCGCCGGGCGCCACCGCCGAGCAGCCTGCCGCCGCTGCGCTGCTTTCGGTCCTGGCCGACATCGATACCCGCGGCAGCCTCCACCTCGGCTCGCTGGCGCTTGCCGGCATCGACGCCAGCAACGTCGCGGCGACCCTGCGCAGCGGCCAGGGCCGGATCGAACTGGCCCAGCTCACCGCGGGGGTCTTCCGCGGCGCGCTGCAGGCCAGCGGGTCACTCACCCGCGAGGGGCGGCACGCGCTGCGCATGAAGCTGGTCGACGTCGATGCCGGCCTGGCGCTGCGCGCCCTGTCGGGTCGCGATGTCCTGGAAGGACACGGCAACCTGAGCCTGGACGTGACGGCGCGCGGCCAGGCCTTGCCTGCCCTGGAACGCTCGCTCGACGGTACGGCTGCGCTGGCGCTGCGCAACGGCGCCATCAAGGGCGTCGACCTGGCCGAACTGCTGGCGAGCACGCGCGAGTTGATCGCCGCGCTGCGCGGCAGTGGCAGCAGCCTCGAACGGGCTGCCAGCCGCGAACGCATGACCGCCTTCTCGTCGCTCGATGCGAGCTTCACGATTCGCAAGGGGGTGGCGCACAACGACGACCTGGACCTGCGCTCGACGCTGCTGCGCGTGCGCGGCGCCGGCCAGGTCGACCTGGCCGGTGAAACCGTCGACTACCTGGCACGCGTATCGGTGAATGACACCGGGCACCGATCGGGCACGCTGTCGGCGCTGCGCGGGGTGACCATCCCGGTGCGCCTGCGCGGCCCGTTCACGGCGCTGTCGTACCGGGTCGACGTGGCCGACCTGGTGGCGCAAACCGCGCGTCGCGAGTTGACCCGGCGCCTCGAGGAAGAACTGATCGGCAAGCCGTCCGGCGCCGCGAAACCGTCCGACCGGCCGCTCGACCTGCTGCGCGGCCTGCTCGGGCGCTGACCGCAGCGGCCCCGACCCGGCC
>CAZXLV010000171.1:3934-5578 GCA_964641405.1 uncultured Limnobacter sp.
CTCGATGGGAAGCTTTCGGCCATGCAGACCATCGCCCGCATCGAGGCTCCGCGCGACGTACTGATCGTCATCGACGTCCAGAACGACTTCTGCCCGGGCGGCGCCCTCGCAGTTGCCGAGGGCGACGCCGTGGTGCCGGTCATCAATGCGCTGATGCCGCGTTTCGCGCACGTCGTGCTCACCCAGGACTGGCACCCGCGCGACCACCGTTCGTTTGCCGCTTCACACCCGGGGCACGCCGCCTTCGAGACGATCGAAGTGGAATACGGCCCCCAGACCCTGTGGCCCGAGCACTGCGTGCAGGGTACGCCCGGTGCCGCCTTTCATCCCTCACTCGAGGCCACGCGGGCCGAACTGGTCATCCGCAAGGGCTTTCGCAGCGGCATCGACTCCTACTCGGCGTTCTTCGAGAACGACCGCAGCACCCCCACCGGCCTGGCCGGCTACCTGCGCGAGCGCGCCTTTTCCCGCCTGTTCCTGTGCGGCCTGGCCACCGACTATTGCGTCGCCTATTCCGCCCTCGATGCGCGCCGCCTCGGCTTCGAGGTGGTGGTGCTGCTCGATGCAAGCCGGGCGATCGACCTCGGCGGCACACTGGAAGCGTCGCTCCAGGCGATGCGCGAGGCCGGGGTGGTGCTGGCACAGGCGGCACAGTTACGCTGAGCACAGTGCGCACCGCTCCCGCGCCAGCGACTTTCCGTATCATGGCGGGCGTTGGCGACCAGGAACCCGGAGCGATGCGTTTCACACCCAAGGCGCACTACGCCTATGAAGAACTGCTCGAATGCGGCCACGGCCGGATGTTCGGGCCCGGCAATGCCCGCCTGCCCTTGCCGCCGATGCTGATGTTCGATCGCATCACCGGAATCGCTTCCAGCGGCGGCGGCTACGGCAAGGGCCAGGTCACGGCCGAACTCGATGTTCGGCCCGAACTCTGGTTCTTCGCCTGCCATTTCGAGACCGATCCGGTGATGCCCGGTTGCCTGGGCCTGGATTCCCTGTGGCAGATGCTGGGGTTCTACCTCGGCTGGAGCGGCGGCGCGGGTTCGGGACGCGCTCTCGGACTGGGACACCTGAAGTTCACCGGCCAGGTCCTGCCCGAGACCCGCCTGGTGCAATACAGCATCGACATCAAGCGGGTGATCAAGCGCAGACTGGTGCTGGGCGTGGCCGACGGCCGGGTGCTTGCCGACGGCAAGCTCATCTACGAGGCGGTCGACCTTCAAGTCGGCCTGTTCGACAATCCGAAGTCATTGTGAACAGGCGGGCAAGGACATCAGGCATGGTCGAGACGATCAATACGCGGCGCGTCGTGGTCACCGGAATCGGCATCGTTTCCTGCATCGGCGTGAACCAGGCGGAAGTGCTGCAATCCCTGCGCGAGGGCCGCTCCGGCATCACGGCCATGCCCGAGTACACGCAACTCGGCTTCCGCAGCCAGGTCGCCGGGCGACCTGCGGTCGATCTCGATGCCGCCATCGATCGCAAGCTCAAGCGCTTCATGGGCGACGGCGCCGCCTATCTGCACCTGTCGATGGAACAGGCCATCGCCGATGCCGGCCTCGAGACTTCCGACATCGTCAATGAGCGCACCGGCATCGTGGTCGGATCGGGCGGTCCGTCCACGCGCAACCAGGTCGAGGC
>CAZXLV010000172.1:0-5519 GCA_964641405.1 uncultured Limnobacter sp.
CGGCTTGAGCACGCCGGTCGAGACGATCGTCGCGATCGAGTTCGCGGCGTCGTGGAAGCCGTTCATGAAGTCGAACATCAGCGCCAGCGCCACGAGGAAGACCAGCGTGGCGAAGCCGAACTGGACGGTCGTCATGCGTTCTCGAGCACGACGCCTTCGATGACGTTGGCGACGTCCTCGGCGCGGTCGGAGACCGCCTCGAGCAGCTCGTAGATCGCCTTGAGCTTGATCAGCTGGCGAACGTCGCTCTCGTCGCGGAACAGCTTCGACATCGCCGCGCGCATCACGCGGTCGGCGTCGGACTCGAGCCGGTCGATCTCGGTGCAGATCTTCAGGATCGCCTCGGCGTTCTCCATGCTGTCGAGCATCGCCACCGCCGCCTTGACGCGGTCGCAGCACATCTCGTTGAGCTCGGCGAGCTGCTGCGCCTCGGGCGAGACGCGCTGCAGGTCGTAGAGGATCGCCGACTCGGCGACATCCTGGATCAGGTCCAGGATGTCGTCCATGTTGCTGATCAGCTGGTGGATGTCGTCGCGATCGAAGGGCGTGATGAAGGTCTTGTGCAGCAGCGTCACCGTCTCGTGCGTGACCTTGTCGGCATCCTTCTCGGCGCGATCGATCGCGTCGATGTGAACGCGGCGCGCTGCCACGTCGCCATAATTGTTCATCAGTGCCGCCAATGAACGGCTGCCCACGACGATCTGATCGGCGTGCTGGTTGAACAACTCGAAGAAGTTCCCCTCGCGGGGCATCAGGCGTCCGAACATGCGGAATTCCTGCGCGGCCGTGCGGCCGGTGCGGTTTGCGGATGGGGGGTGCGGCGAACGATCGGTGCGAAGCGTAACAGAAAAGCGATCCGCCTCAGCCGCCTGCAGCGTGTCGTTCGACGCACGCCAGGTAGGCGCCGCCGTCGAGCGCCACGCCATCGCGTTGCGAGCGCCAGATGGCTTCGCCCAGGCATTCCATCACCACGTGGCTGGCCGCGTGGGTCGAACCGCTTCGCTCGGCCAGGCGCTGCCATGCGGCGCGGATGCCCGGCGGCTGGTCGATCTGCAACTGCTCGGCGAGCGCCAGGTGCATCGACAGGTGAAGGAAGGGATTTTCGTGGCCCGATTCGATCCGGTAGTCGCTGGCAATCGCCTGTTCGGGTGCCGCCAGCACGGCATGGTACTCGGGGTGCTGCACGATCCAGTCCAGCGCCAACGCCTCCAGCGCACTCAGCGGCAGGCGCTCGCCATGCTTGCGCCAGGTCTCGCAGAAGAAGCGTCGTACGTCGGCGAGGGAAGGGTTGAACATCCAGGAGCTTGTCGGCGCAGCCGTCTACCGGGCCGCCGGCGCGGCCGTCTTGGGACGATAGTCGCACAGGTCGGCGATCGGGCATCGCCAGCACTCGGGCACGCGTGCCTTGCACACGTAGCGCCCGTGCAGGACCAGCCAGTGATGGGCATCGTGCAGGTATTGCGCCGGCACGCGTGCCAGCAGGGCCTGCTCGACTTCGAGTGGCGTGCGGCCCTTCGCCAGGCCGGTGCGGTTGGCGACGCGAAACACGTGCGTATCGACCGCGATGGTCGGTTCGCCGAAGGCGACATTGAGCACCACGTTGGCGGTCTTGCGCCCGACGCCGGGCAGGCGCTCGAGCGCCTCGCGATCACGCGGCACCTCGCCGTCGTGGTTGTCCAGCAGCATCCGGCAGGCCGCGGTGATGTGCCTGGCCTTCGAGCGGTACAGGCCGATGCGGCGGATGTACTCGCACAGGCCTTCTTCTCCCATGGCGAGCATCGCCGCTGGCGTGTCGGCAGCACGGAACAACTCGTGCGTGGCCAGGTTCACGCTGCGATCGGTGGCCTGGGCCGACAGGATCACTGCGACCAGCAACTCGAACGGGCTGCGAAACGCCAGCTCGCTTACCGGGTGAGGATCGAGCGCCTGCAGGCGCGCGAAGATCTCCGCGCGACGCGCCGCGTTCACGAGGCGCCTCCTGCCCCGGCGGCGCGTTCGCGCGCACGTCGCACGGCGGCCGCCACGATCTCGCGCTTGCGCTGCACAGCCGCGCTCTCCTGGCCATTGCCGGCCCCGCTCGTGTCCGGCGCGGCGAAAGCCTCGCTCGCCTCGGCGCGCCAGCGCAGTTGACGCTTGCGCCGCGCCTCACGACGCGTGCGTGCCTGCTGCGCGTCGCCCTCGGTCCACGAGGTCGCCGGCGCGGTGTCGGCCATCGTGATGCAGTCGACCGGGCAGGGTGCCACGCACAACTCGCAACCGGTGCACAGGGCGCCGATCACCGTGTGCATGCGTCGCGAGGCTCCGATGATGGCGTCGAACGGGCAAGCCTGGATGCACCGGGTGCACCCGATGCACCGGGCCGGGTCGATCCACGCCTGGCGTCGCAACCGCCCGATCGTGCCCGCGTCGCTCACGCCACCTGGCGCAGTTTCACCGGTTGGCGGTGGGCGGCGATGAACTCGCGCACTTCCGGATAGATCATCTCGCGCCAGCGTCGGCCGCTGAAGATTCCGTAGTGTCC
Source organism: uncultured Limnobacter sp. (assembly GCA_964641405.1). Taxonomy (GTDB): domain Bacteria; phylum Pseudomonadota; class Gammaproteobacteria; order Burkholderiales; family Burkholderiaceae_E; genus Zeimonas. The sequence goes on from CAZXLV010000172.1 coordinate 2,522, forward strand.
GACGCCCTGTGCGGTGAGGTGGCGCTGCATGCGGGCGGGCAGGTTGGCGCACAGTTCGTGCGCGGCCCGGGTCTGGCCCTGGCCCGAGATATCGTCCAGTTCCCCCTCGATGGTGAACAGCGCCACCCGCCTGATGTTCTCGGGCGCGATGCGATGCACGTCGCCCTCGAATCCCACCCGCCAGCGACCCAGCGGCAGGGCGTGCTCCTGGAACACGATGCGGATGGTGTCGAGATAGAACTCCGCGGGCAGGTCGAGCACCGCGTTGTATTCATCGTAGAAGCGCCGGTGCGCCTCGGCATCGCCGAGGTCGCCGCGCACCAGCGACTTGTAGAAGTCCCAGTGCGAGTGCACGTGCCGGTCTGCATTCATTGCGACGAAGCCGGCGTGCTGCAGGAAACCGGGATAGACACGCCGTCCGGCGCCCGGGTAGCGACCCGGCACGCGGTAGATCACGTTGCGCTCGAACCACTCGAAGCGCTGCGTCTGCGCCAGGTTGTTGACTTCGGTCGGCGAGCGCCGGGTGTCGATCGGCCCGCCCATCATCGTCATCGTGCGCGGCAGCGCCGGATCGTTCAGCGTCGACATCAGCGAGATGGCTGCCAGCACCGGAACGGTCGGCTGGCACACCGAGAGCACGTGCACGTCGGGACCCAGGTGGCGGATGAACCGGATCGCGTAGCCGACGTAGTCGTCGAGATGGAAGTTGCCATCGGCCAGCGGCACCATGCGGGCGTCGATCCAGTCGGTGATGTAGACGTTGTGCTCGGGCAGCAGGGTGCGCACCGTGTCGCGCAGCAGGCTGGCGTGATGCCCCGATAGCGGTGCGAACACCAGTACCGCCGGATCGTTGCGTCGGTGCGCCAGCGCCTCCGGCAGGTGGCGCTCGAACTTCAGCAAGCGGCAAAACGGCAGCGTCATTTCGACGTGCTCGAGCACCGGAACCGCGCGGCGCTCGACGCTGGTGGGGTTCAGCCCGAACTCGGGCTTGTGATAGTCCTTGCCGAGTCGATGGACCAGTTCCAGGCTCGCCGAGATGCGACTGGCAAAGGGTGTATAGGAAAGGGGACTGTAGGGACTGGCGTACAACTGGCTCATCGAGTCAGCCCAGCTGGACAGCGGCGTCAGGAACGTGCGCTGTACTTCGCGGATGTCGTAGAGCATTCGATCACCGGAGGAGAAATCGATTGCACGAATCTATCCGCAGTTTGCTGCGCTGCGCAAGGACTCTTTCATCACAGTGTCCTCTAAATGCGTCATGGATTTCCCGCCGCAGCCTCGTTAGCGGCGCTGGCGTGGGCTTTCGGCCTGACATCGCTTGTGTCAGGGTCGAAAGAACCACCGGAAAACCCTGTTCAGGGCAGTGGTGGCACCACCCAGGCGGGCGGCGTGAGGCGGCGCTTTCCATCCACCGACTTGCGGACACCCGGCTCGTCGAGCGCAAGGCGATCCCAGATCTGGCAGGTGACCTCCTCATGCCTCTCGTCCAGGGCCTCGCAGTAGTTGGCATAGATGCACACGTTCACCGCCCGCCCGTGTCCGCTGCGCACCTTGGCGAACCAGTCGGGGTCCGCCAGGCTCTGGCGCGCGAAGCCGACCACGTCGGCCTGATCGGTGGCCAGCAATTGCTCGGCCTGCGCGAAGCCGTGTACGCCGCCGGTCACCACTACCGGGGTGGCCAGCCCCTGCGCGCGGATGGCCGCGCGGATCTGCGCCGATGCATCGACGTTGCGCCCGAACGGCCCCCGCTCGTCCGAGACGTGGTGCGGCATGCACTCGTAACCGCTCGGTCCGGTGTAGGGGTATGCGGACCACCCGATGGCCGGTTGCCTGGCGTCGTCGAACTTGCCGCCGCGTGACAGCGACAGGAAGTCCATGCCCGCCTTTGCGAAGGCGACGCCGAAATGCGTCGCGTCGGCGACGCCCGAACCGCCGGCAATGCATTCATCGGCAAGGAAGCGGCAGCCTACCGCGTAGTCGTTGCCGACTTCGCCGCGCACGCGCCGATAGACCTCCAGCGGCAGGCGAACCCGACCCTCGAGCGTGCCACCGTAGCCGTCGTCGCGAGCGTTGCTGGCCGACAGGAACGAGGCCATGGTGTACGCATGCGCGTAGTGCAGCTCGATGCCGTCGAAGCCCGCTTCGCGCGCGCGCCGGGCCGCGCCGGCAAACAGATCGGGCAGCACCTGCGGCAACTCCCGGATGTGCGGCAGTTGCATGTCGGTGATGCGTTCGCGCTCGCCCATGTGCAGGCCCTCGAGTTCGCGCGCATCGAGCACCTGCTCGAGCGCCTCGGGCGAAAGCTCCAGCAACCGTGCGCGCACGGCTGCTTCAGGGGCGTCGATCAGGTCGAGTGCGAGGCGATGGCGCTCGCTGATGCGCAGGTGTCGCCCGAGGTATTTCGCCGGGTCGGGCCGGCGCCGGATCGACAGGAAGTCGATGATCTGGATGAACAGCCGCGTCTCGCCGTTGCTCGCCTCCCGCACTGCCTCGACGATCTTCTTCATGCCGGGCACGAAGCGATCGTGCCCGAGGCGCAGCAGGCGGCCGCTCGGGATGTCGCGAATGCCGGTGGCCTCGAGCACCAGCGCGCCCGGGCGCCCGGCAGCAAAGCGCGCGTACCAGTCGACGTTGTCCTGCGTGACGAAGCCGTCGTCGGTGGCGCGCCAGGGCACCATCGCCGGCACCCAGGTGCGGGTGGCCAGCGAGAACGGTCCCGCGTGCAGGGGACTGAACAGCCGCGATTGCGACGCCTCCTGCACGGTGGGCCAGTCACCCGGCTGCGGTTTCCACTTGATCTTTTGCGGAGGACGCCACATGACCCGTTTCCTGCAACACGCCTTGGGCTATGTAGTTTAAGTTTGAACCATGTATCCGGCAAACGATCCGGTAAACGCGATCTGCGTTCGCGATGTAGACTGCGCGCCTGTGCAAGGCCGGGCGCTAGTTCACCGTACCAGAAGAATTGGCTTTATATCGCCGTGAGGAATCGTTGTAC
>CAZXLV010000173.1:0-5506 GCA_964641405.1 uncultured Limnobacter sp.
CCGTCGCGGCACATCAGGCAGGCCTTGACGATGTCGTCTTCCAGGTCGATCGCGAGCGCGCCTTGCGGGTCGACGATCAGCTTCATGAAGTCGAGCACGTTGCGCGCATACAGCGAAGAGGCGTCGGCGGCGACCAGCGCCGGCAGGTTGGTTTCACCCACCAGCGTCACGCCATGGCGCACCACCGTCTTGCCGGCTTCCGAGAGCGGACAGTTGCCGCCCTGGCCCGCTGCCAGGTCGACGATCACCGAGCCCGGCTTCATCGACTTCACCATTTCCTCGCTGATCAGTACCGGGGCGCGTCGCCCGGGAATCAGCGCGGTGCTGATGACCACGTCGGCCGCGGCCACGCGCCTGGCCACCTCGATGGCCTGGCGATCCAGCCAGCTCTGCGGCATCGGCCGCGCGTAGCCGCCGACGCCTTCGGCGGCCTCCTTCTCCTCGGCGGTTTCGTAGGGCACGTCGATGAACCTGGCGCCCAGCGATTCGATCTGCTCCCTGACCGCCGGGCGCACATCGGAGGCTTCGATCACTGCGCCGAGTCGCTTGGCCGTGGCGATGGCCTGCAGGCCAGCCACGCCCACGCCCAGCACCACCACCCGCGCCGCCTTCACCGTGCCGGCGGCGGTCATCAGCATCGGGAAGAACTTCTGGTAGGTATTGGCGGCGACGATCACCGCCTTGTAGCCGGCGATGTTGGCCTGCGACGACAGCACGTCCATGCTCTGGGCGCGCGTGGTGCGCGGCGCGGCTTCCAGGGCAAAGGCGGTCAGCCCGGCGTCGGCGAGTGCCTGCAGTCCTTCGCGATCGAAGGGATCGAGCATGCCGACCAGCGTCGCGCCGCGCTGCATCAGTGCGCGCTCCTCGCTCGAAGGCGCGCGCACCTTCAGCACCAGTTCGGCGCCCAGCGCGTCGGCACGTTCGCTCAGCGTGGCGCCGGCGTCCGTGTAGGCATCATCGGTCTGGCTCGCCGCCAGCCCAGCCTTGCGTTCGACGATGACCTGGTGCCTGGCCGCAACGAGCTTCCTGACCGTTTCTGCCGTCGCGGCGACGCGCGACTCGCCGGCACGGGTTTCCGCTGGAACGCCGATCCGCATGCGCCTTTCCCCGTCTGTTTTTCGACTGGCGTTCTTATATCACGTAAGATGACCAAAGCGACATCCGATGCCCCGCTGGAAACCGAACACCACCGTAGCCGCCGTGATCGAGCGTGATGGCCGCTTCCTGCTGGTCCGGGAAGCCACCTGCGACGGCCTGCGACTGAACCAGCCTGCCGGCCATCTCGAAGCGGGCGAGTCGCTGTTGCAGGCGGTCGCGCGCGAGACGCTGGAGGAAACCGGCTGGGAAGTCGCCGTCGAATCCGGTATCGGCATCTACATGGCGCGCCGCCGCCACGATCCGGACGGCGGCAGCGACCTCACCTATCTGCGCTTCGCCTTCGCCTGCCGGGCGCTCGCTCACCAGGATGCGCGCGCGCTCGACCACGGCATAGAGAGCGCGCTGTGGCTCGATGCCGCGCAGATCCGGGCGCGCCGCGCCGAGCATCGCAGTCCGATGGTGATGCAGGCGGTCGATGACTACCTGGCCGGCAAGCGATTTCCGCTCGACCTGATCCACACCGACCCGGCTTGCCTGGACCGACATGACTGAGAGCGGGCGCACGGGTGCGACATCGCCCGAGGTGCCGCGCGACGGCGCCGGCGAGCGCGTCGTCGTTGGCCTGTCGGGCGGGGTCGACTCCGCGGTGGCGGCGTGGCTGCTCAGGCAGCGCGGCTTCGAGGTGGTCGGCCTGTTCATGAAGAACTGGGAAGGCGACGATAGCGACGAATACTGCTCGACGCGCCAGGACTGGGTCGATGCGGCCAGCGTCGCCGACGTGATCGGCATCGACATCGAGGCGGTGAACTTCTCGGCCGAGTACCGCGACCGCGTGTTTGCCGAGTTCCTGCGTGAATATGCGGCCGGCCGCACCCCCAACCCGGACGTGTTGTGCAACAGCGAGATCAAGTTCCGCGCCTTCCTCGATCACGCCATCGCGCTGGGTGCGCAACGCATTGCCACCGGGCACTATGCGCAGCTTCGGCAGGTGCCTGATGCGCGATCGACGCAAGCCGCGGCCGGGGCGATCGACCACACCGGGGAGCGGCGCTGGCAACTGCTGCGCGGCGCCGATCCGGGCAAGGACCAGAGCTACTTCCTGCACCGGCTCGACCAGGCGCAACTGGCGCGTGCCATGTTCCCGGTCGGTCACCTGCTCAAGCGCGAAGTGCGCGCGATCGCGCAGCGCATCGGCCTGCCCAATGCGGCCCGCAAGGACTCCACCGGCATCTGCTTCATCGGCGAACGGCCGTTTCGCGAATTCCTGAACCGCTACCTGCCGATGCAGCCCGGTCCGATCGAGGACGACGCGGGCGTCGTGGTCGGCGAGCACGTCGGGCTTGCGTTCTACACGCTGGGCCAGCGCAAGGGGATCGGCATCGGCGGCCGGCGTGGCGGCAGCGGCGAGCCGTGGTTCGTCGCGCGCAAGGACCTGGCGCGCAACGCCCTGACGGTGGTGCAGGGCCACGATCATCCCTGGCTGCTGGCGACCACGCTGCGCGCCGAGGACGCGCACTGGATCGCCGGCACGACGCCGCTCGACGAGGGACGGCTGGCGGCCAAGACGCGCTACCGGCAGGCCGATGCGCCCTGCACGCTGCACGTGCAGTCGGCGCGCGGCTTCGACTTGCACTTCAATGCCCCGCAGTGGGCCGTCACGCCGGGGCAAAGCGCCGTGCTCTACCGCGGCGAGGTGTGCCTGGGGGGCGGCATCATCGCGGCAGCGTCCTGAGCATGCGAGCGGCCAATGCGCACGGCCGCGCGGCGGGCGGCGAAGGGCCGCTGACGCGCGGCGACGCCGACGCAGCTACTGCGGCACGGTGTCGATGAAGCTCTGGCGCGCGAACAGCCGTTCGGCGTGTCGCGCCAGGTTGGAGAACTGCGAGCGCCAACCGAGCGGCGCGAAGCGGAAGTCGAGGTAACCCAGCGCACAGCCCAGCGCGATGTCGGCCAGGCTGTACTTGCCGTCGGCGCACCATTGCCGGTCATCGAGGCCGGCGGACATTGCCGCCAGCGTAGCTTCGATCTTGCCCATCTGGCGGGAGATCCAGGGCGGACTGCGCTGGTTGTCGGTTCTTTGCGTCTGTTCCATGCGCACCAGTACCGCGGCATCGAGCAGGCCGTCGGCCAGCGCTTCCCAGGTCTTCACTTCGACGCGCGAGCGTCCGTTGGGGGGCATCAGGCGATGCACCGGCGTCAGGTTGTCGAGGTACTCGACGATGACGCGCGAATCGAACACGGCACCGCCGTCGTCCATGATCAGGCACGGCACCTTGCCCAGCGGGTTGTACTGGAGGATGGTCGAGGAGGGGGAGTAGACGTCTTCCTGCTCGTATTGGCAGTCGATCTTCTTTTCCGCCATCACGATGCGCACCTTGCGCGTGTACGGACTGGTGTTCGAACCGATGAGCTTCATCTCGCCGCCGCAGGTTTCGGGCCAGTATAGCAAAGCGGTTCGCGGCCGAACGAGGCACGCATGCCAGGATTCGAGCTAGGATTCGAGCGTTGCGCCTGTAACCCGCCCGTATGGCTTTTCCATGCCCGAATCCGCCGCGCCAGCCTCCGAACTCACCGCCCTGTCGCCGCTCGATGGCCGCTATGCCGCCGGCATGGCGCCCTTGCGCATGCTGCTCTCGGAAGCCGCGTTCATGCGCTATCGGGTGCGCGTCGAGATCCAGTGGCTGATCGCACTGTCGGACGCGGGACTGCCCGAGTTGCCGCCGTTTTCGGCGCCCGCGCGCGCTCGCCTGCAGGCGTTGGCCGACGGTTTCGGCCTGGCGCAGGCGCAGCGCATCAAGGCTCACGAGCGGGTCACCAACCACGACGTGAAGGCAGTCGAGTACTTCCTGAAGGAATCGGTACAGGACGCGCCCGAACTGGTGCGCGCCGCCGAGTTCATCCACTTCGCCTGTACCTCCGAGGACATCAACAACACTTCGCACGCACTGATGCTCGACGCCGCGCGTCGCGAGGTGATCGTGCCGGCGATCCGCACGGTGATCGAAGCACTGCGCGCGCTGGCGCATCGCCATGCCGCGGTGCCGATGCTGGCGCGCACCCATGGCCAGCCCGCCTCGCCGACCACCCTGGGCAAGGAGATGGCCAACGTGGTGGCGCGACTGGAAGGCGCGCTGCCCGCCTTCGAGGCAGTGCCGGCCCGGGCCAAGCTGAACGGTGCGGTGGGCAACTACAACGCGCACCTGTCGGCGTACCCGGAGATCGACTGGGAGGCGTTCTCGCGCCGCGTGGTCGAGTCGCTCGGGCTGCACTTCAACGCGTACACGATCCAGATCGAGCCGCACGACTGGATGGCCGAACTGTTCGATGCGCTGGCGCGCCTGAACACCATCCTGCTCGATCTCGATCGCGACCTGTGGGGCTACATCTCGCTTGCCTACTTCCGCCAGAAGCTGAAGCCGGGCGAGGTCGGGTCTTCGACGATGCCGCACAAGGTCAATCCGATCGACTTCGAGAACTCCGAGGGCAACCTGGGGCTGGCCAACGCGCTGTTGCGCCACCTCGCGGACAAGCTCCCGGTGTCGCGCTGGCAGCGTGACCTCAGCGATTCCACCGTGCTGCGCAACGTCGGCGTGGCATTCGGCCACACCCTGCTGGCGTGGCAGGCGTGCCGGCGCGGCCTGGAGAAACTCGAGTTGAACGAGCAGCGCCTGGCCGACGACCTCGATGCCAGCTGGGAAGTGCTGGCCGAGCCGGTGCAGACCGTGATGCGCCGCTACGGCGTCGAACGCCCGTACGAGCAACTCAAGGAGTTCACGCGCGGCAGGGCGATCACGGCACAGGCGCTGGCCGCCTTCATTGCGCAGTTGCCGATTCCCGAGCAGGCGCGCGCGCGCCTGCAGGCGATGACGCCGTCCACCTACACCGGCAAGGCGGCCGAACTGGCTCGCCGCATCTGAATTCCAGCCGCCGTTCAGGGCAACTCGGGTTGCCCGTCGTCCTTGCGACGCACCGGCTTGACCAGGTCTTCGCGCTTGACGCCGAGCCACATCGCGATGGCGGCCGCCACGAACACCGAGGAGTAGATGCCGAACAGGATCCCGATGGTGAGCGCGACGGCGAAATAGTGCAGCGTCTGGCCGCCGAAGATCAGCATCGACAACACCACGATCTGGGTCGAGCCGTGGGTGATGATGGTGCGCGAGATCGTGCTGGTGATGGCCTTGTCGATGATCTCGTGGGTGGTGGACTTGCGGATCTTGCGGAAGTACTCGCGGATCCGGTCGAAGATGATCACCGATTCGTTGACCGAGTAGCCCAGCACGGCGAGCACGGCGGCCAGCACCGATAGCGAGAACTCCCACTGGAAGGCCGCAAAGAAGCCGAGGATGATGATCACGTCGTGCAGGTTGGCGATGATCGCGGCCACCGCGAACTTCCACTCGAAGCG
>CAZXLV010000174.1:0-5476 GCA_964641405.1 uncultured Limnobacter sp.
TCGATCGGCCATTCCAGCTCGGCGTATTCCTTGGTGGTCTGCAGGCCCATCGGCAGCGTGATCGCCGCCGCGACGATCACCGCCTGCCAGCCCCAGAAGGAAAAAGCGGCCAGCTTCGGCGCAAACAGCGGCACCTGGCAGGTGCGCTGCACTACGTAGTAGGAGGTTGCGAAGAGCCCGCTGCCGCCGAAGGCGAAGATCACGGCATTGGTATGCAGCGGCCGCAGCCGGCTGTAGGTGATCCAGGGGATGTCGAAGTTCAGTTGCGGCCAGGCCAGCTGGGCGGCGATCCAGACACCGACCAGCATGCCGACCACGCCCCAGACCACGGTCATGATCGTGAACTGGCGCACGACCCGGTAGTTGTAGGCGGTTGCGTGGCCCGTAACGGCACTCGTCATACCCTTCCCCCTGATTGACGCGGCATTATCGGCCGCATGCTGACGGCTCCCATTGCGTTGCGTCAAGGCTGCCGTGCCGGGTCGCTGGCGTCCCGGGCGCCGCCTGCAGCGGCCTGCGTCGGCCGTTGCAGCGCCCGGTCGTCGTCGAGCAGGATGCTGTGCGCCGGACCGTCCAGATCGTCGAACTGCCCACTCTCCGACATGCGCAGGAACAACCAGGCGGCCAGTGCCACGATTGCCAGGCTGATCGGGATCAGCAGATACAGGGCTTCCATCAGGTTCTCCCGTGTGCCGCGGCGCCGCCCGGATCATGCCACTCGCCGGGTCCCGCGGTGCCGGCACCGGTTCGAATGGCGGGGTGGCCGGGCACCAGTCGCAACGCATTGAGCGCAACCAGCAGCGAACTGGCCGACATGCCGAGCGCCGCCAGCCAGGGAGGCACCCAGCCGGTAGCCGCGGCCGGGATCGCGATCGCGTTGTAGAGCATCGCCCAGCCCAGGTTCTGGCGCACCACGCTGCGCGTGCGCAGCGCCAGCGTGCGCAGCGCCGGCAAGCGGGTCAGCGAGTCGCCGAGCAGCACGACGGCGGCGGCAGTGCGCGCCAGCGAGGTGGCCTGCCCGAGCGCCACCGAGACATCGGCCGCCGCGAGCACCGGTGCATCATTGATGCCGTCGCCGACCATGAGGACACGGCGGCCTTCGCGCTGCAGCGCCTGCACGTAGTCGAGCTTGCGCTGGGGCGAGGCGGCGGCAAGCGTGTCGGCGATGCCCAGCACTGCAGCCACCGGTGCCACGCTGGCGGCGCGATCGCCGGAAACCAGGTGCAGGCGCAGGCCGGCCGCCGCCAGCGTTTTCACCACAGCCTGCGATTCCTCGCGCAGACGGTCGCGGCAGTGAATGCGCGCGATCGCTCCCTCGGCATCGGCCAGCCAGAGCAGGGTGTCGCTGCCGGCGTCGGGCGCATCGACGCTCTCGCGGTGCCAGTCGGCCACGAACGCCAGCGAACCCAGGCGCCAGCGGTGGGCATCGATGATCGCTTCGACGCCCAGGCCGGGTACCGTCACGCGCGCGGTCGCGTCGAGGCGCGAGGCGGCGTCATGGCCAGCACCGGCAGCGCCGCTGGCGCGGCGAATCGCCCCCGCGAGCGGATGCGGCTGGCCGTCTTCCAGCGCCGCGGCGATGGCCAGCACTTGCGATGGCTCGAAGCCCTCGCGCAGCACCTCCACCCTCGTCACCTCCGGATGGCCGCGCGTCAGCGTTCCGGTCTTGTCGAACACCACGTCGGTGCAATCGGCGACGCGCTCGAGCGCATCGCCGCGGGCGATCAGGATGCCGCGACGCATCGCTGCGCCGGTTGCCGCGGCCAGGGCCGCCGGCGTGGCGATCGACAGGGCACACGGGCATGAGACGATGAGCACGGCAATGGCAAGCTCGGTCGCGCGAACCGGGTCGAATTGCAGCCAGGCAAGCCAGACGGCCGCGGCAAGCAGCAGCAGGCTGCCCACGAACCAGCGCGCCACGCGTTCGGTGAGGTCGGCAAGCCGCGGCTTGTCGACCGCGGCGCGATCGGCGAGTCGGCCGATGGTGGAGATTGCGCTGTCGGTGCTGGTGCGCAGTGCGCGCATCAGCACCGGGTTGCCGGCGTTGATGGCACCGCCCGGTACTTCGTCACCGACCGAGCGTGGCAGCGGCAGGGACTCGCCGCTCAGCAGTGACTGGTCGATGGCGGTGCGTCCCTCGACGATCACGGCGTCCAGCGCAATGCGCTCGCCGGCTGCGACCCGGAACAGGTCTCCCGCCAGCAGGCGCGTCGCCGGCACGCGCTCGACCGCGCAGGTGCCGGGATCGACCCGCTCGACCGAGTCGGGAACGGCGGCCGACAAGGCGTCGATGGCGCGCGCTGCGCGACGGCGCGCAATCCATTCGAGGTAGCGCGCCGCCAGCAACAGGCACACGAACATGGTGACCGAGTCGAACCACACCTCGCCATGGCCGCTGATGGTGGCCCGTACGCTGGCGCCGAATGCGGCAACCAGGCCGATCACCACCGGCACGTCCATGCCGACCGTGCGTGCGCGCAGCTGGCGCCAGGCGCCGACGAAGAAGGGACTGGCCGAGTACAGCATCACCGGCAACGTGAGCAGCAGGCTGGCCCAACGCAGCAGGTTCTCGTACTGCCACTCGATGTCGCCCGGCGCGGCGAGATAGACCGGAAACGCGTACATCATCACCTGCATCATGGCCAGCGCGGCGATGAACAGGCGCCGGAACAGGGCCTTGCCGGTGCGCTGGATCTGCGCTTCACGCTCGCGTGCATCGAAGGGCAGGGCGCGATAGCCGAGCCGCCCGCTCGCCTCGAGCAGCGTTGAAAGGTGCGTTGCCTGTGGTCGCCAGCGCAGCGTCGCACGCGCCATGGCGAGGTTCACGGTGGCAGATACCACGCCGGGACTGCGACGCAGGCCCTGCTCGAGCAGCCATGCGCATGCGCCGCAGCGCAGGCCGTCGATCATCAGCGTGGCCTCCCGTTCGTCGCCGTACGCCTGCACGTAGCGCGCCTGCACCGCGGCGTCGTCATAGACTCGCAGCGACTGCTGCGACGGCAGCGGCATGGCGGCACCGGCCGCCGGTGCGCTGCGCGTGCGGTAATAGTCATCGAGGCCGTCCGAGACGATCGCCGCTGCCACCGCCTGACAGCCGGCACAGCACATCTCGCGCGCCTGGTCATCGATCGTCAACTGCCAGCGTCCCGGCTCGAAGACGGCCTCGCCGCAGTGAAAACAGACAGGCCGGTTTGCAGCGCCATGAGGCGCCGCGCCTCGCATGGATGGTGCGGTGCCCGGCATCAGCGCAGCCATTTCAGCCAGGCGTCAAGGGCAACGATGCCCGCGCAATGCGCGCCATCGGACGTGCCAGGCAGGATGACCGGAACGAGGGAGGTACCTATCATGCGTGCTGCGCCATCGATTAGACTGGAACCACGGCAGGATTTCCTGCAACGATGCTACCGTGGCGGCCGCAAGCCGTCTTGCACGATGTCAAGAACGCTCTGGATCGGCGACGACAAGCTTCCGCGCACCATAGACCAGACCGCGCTGCCCTTCGAGCGTCGCGAACTGGCCCTGCACACGATGCACGACTGTGATCGCGCCATTCGCGAGATGCGGGTGCGTGGTGCGCCGCTGATCGGCGCGGTGGCCGGCTACGGCCTGGCGCTCGCCCTGCGCGAGGATGCCGCCGACGCGGCGCTGCGCCAGGCCTACGAGCAGTTGCTGGCGGCGCGTCCGACCGCAGTGAACCTGCGCTGGGCGCTCGATCGCCTGGTGCGGCGCGTGGCGGCGGCCGCGCCCACGGCGCGCGCTGCGCTGGCCTGGGACGAGGCGGGCCTCATCTGCGAGGAGGACGTCGAGTGCAACGCCAGCATCGGCCTGCATGGCGCACGGTTGTTGCGTGCTTTGGCCGACGAGCGCTCGGCGCTGGCGGGCATGGTCGGCGCCGACTCGATCGCACTCAATCTCCTGACCCACTGCAACGCGGGGCGCGTCGCCACGGTCGATCACGGCACCGCGCTGGCGCCGATCTATCGCCTGCACGAAGAGGGCATCCCGGTGCATGTCTGGGTCGACGAGACGCGCCCGCGCAACCAGGGTGCTGCGCTCACCGCCTGGGAACTGGCCGAGCGCGGCATCGCACACACCGTGATCACCGACAACGCGGGTGGCCTCCTGATGATGCAGGGGAAGGTCGATGCGGTCATCGTCGGCTGTGATCGCGTGGCGGCCAACGGCGATGTGGCCAACAAGATCGGCACCTACCTGAAGGCCCTGGCTGCGCACGACAACGGCATTCCGTTCTACGTCGCGTGCCCGCTGTCGAGCGTCGATTTCGACCTGCCCGACGGCGCCTCGATCCGCATCGAGGAGCGTGACCCGCGCGAAGTCTCGCACGTGAGCGGTCGACTCGACGATGGCAGGCTCGCGAGCGTGCGCGTAGTGCCGGAAACCAGCGCCTGCGCCAACCCCGCCTTCGACATCACGCCAGCGCGCCTGGTCACGGTGCTGGTCACCGAGCGCGGCGTGTGCGAGGCTTCATCGTCAGGGCTGCGCGCGCTTGGCCAGGCGCGGTGAGCGGGGCAATTACCGTGTCGCTGCCTTATCGGAGTGAAGACCATGCGCGCGAGGCGATCGTCGGCGCAGCGCGTCAACTCGAGCCGCGCGGCATCAATACCGGGCGCGCCGGCAATCTGTCGCTGCGCTGGCAGCGCGGCGGCGAAGAAGGCTTGCTGATCACGCCGGCGGCGCTGGATTACGCATCGATGTCGGTCGACGACCTGGCCTGGCTACCCGTCGCCCGCCAGCCCGGCGAGGACGATGGCGGCGACCGGCCGCTGCGCCACGATGGCAAGCACCAGCCCTCCTCGGAGTGGCGCCTGCACCGCGACCTGTACGCAAGCCGCGGCGATGCCGCGGCGATCGTGCATGCGCATCCGCCCTTCGCGACCACGCTGGCCTGCCTGCCGCGCGTGCACGCGCAAGGCATCCCCGCCTTTCACTACATGATCGCCGTGGCCGGCGGCAACGATGTGCGCTGCGCGCCCTATGCCACCTTCGGCACGCGCCAGTTGTCGGATGCCGCATGCGCCGCGCTGCTCGGGCGGCGCGCATGCCTGCTGGCCCAGCACGGCCTGGTCGCACTGGCCGATACGCTGGCGGCGGCGCTCGAACTGGCGATCGAGATCGAGGCGCTGGCGCGCATCTACTGGCAGGCCTTGCAGGTGGGCGAACCGGTATTGCTCGATGACGCCGAGATGGCGCGCGTGCAGGCACGCTTCGCGCGCTATCGTGGCGGCCCGGCCGGGTCCTGAGGCTGCGCGCGGCCCCGGCGACGCGCCGCAACGACCGGGCGCGCGGCGTGGCGCTGCAGTGCGCGTGCCAGGTAGTGGCCGGTGTGGCTCGCTTCGCACGCCGCCACCCGCGAGGGCGTGCCGGCCACGACCAGCGTGCCGCCGCCGTCGCCTCCCTCGGGCCCGAGGTCGATCACCCAGTCGGCGGTCTTGATCACGTCGAGGTTGTGCTCGAT
>CAZXLV010000175.1:0-5444 GCA_964641405.1 uncultured Limnobacter sp.
GAGCAGTCACCGAACTCGGCTACCGGGAACCCACTCCGATCCAGGCGCAGGCGATTCCTGTAGTGATGCAGGGACGTGACGTCATGGGTGCCGCCCAGACGGGCACCGGCAAGACTGCCGGATTCGCGCTGCCGATCCTGCAGCGCCTGATGCCACAGGCCAATACCAGCGCCTCGCCGGCCCGTCATCCGGTGCGAGCGCTGATCCTGGCGCCCACCCGCGAACTGGCCGACCAGATCTACGAGAACGTGCGCCAGTACGCGCAGTACACCGGCCTGCGATCGGCGGTGGTATTCGGCGGCGTCGACATCCGGCCGCAGATCGCCGCCCTGCGCCAGGGCTGCGAGGTGCTGATCGCCACCCCGGGCCGCCTGCTCGACCACATGGGCCAGAAGACGGTGTCGCTCGGCCAGGCCGAAATGCTGGTGCTCGACGAGGCCGATCGCATGCTCGACATGGGCTTCCTGCCGGACATCCAGCGCATCATCCACGCGCTGCCGCAGCGCCGCCAGAACCTGATGTTCTCGGCCACCTTCTCGGACGAGATCCGCAAGCTGGCCGAATCCTTCCTGAACGACCCCGTGCTGATCGAAGTGGCCCGGCGCAATGCCACTGCCGACAACGTCGAGCAACTCGTCTATCGCGTTGCCGACCTCGAGTCGAAGCGGGCGGCCGTGGCGAAACTGGTGCGTGAACGCCAGTTGTCGCAGGCCCTCGTCTTCACCAATACCAAGATCGGTGCCGGGCGACTGGCGCGCCTGCTCGAGCGTGACGGGCTGAACGCGGCCGCGATCCACGGCGACAAGACCCAGCAGGAGCGCCTGGCGACGCTGGAGGCTTTCAAGAAGGGCGAGATCGTCGTGCTGGTGGCCACCGACGTGGCCGCGCGCGGACTCGATATCGTCGAGTTGCCGGCCGTGATCAACTACGACCTGCCGCACAGCGCCGAAGACTACGTGCATCGCATCGGGCGCACCGGCCGCGCCGGCGCGAGCGGCCTGGCGTTGTCGCTGATGACCGGCGACGACGAGCGTTGCCTCGGCGACATCGAGAAGCTCATCAAGCGCAAGCTGCCGGTGGAACGCCTGGAGGTCGTGCCCGTGGAAGCGCGGGCGCGCCGCGAGGGCCGTGAAGCGGCCGGCGAACCGACATCCCGGGGACGCGAATCGGCCTCGAGGTCGGCCGGATCCTCGACCAGGCGCCGGCGCCCCGAGGCCGAGCCGCGTGTGCCGCGCCCGGCGGCGCATGCCAGGGATCCCTTCTTCTACGAACCGTATCAACCGCAGCGGCCGGCCGAAGGCTCGCCCGAGGCGGGCGCCGATGCGCCCACGCAGCGCGCACCGGCCAGCGGCGCGCGCAAGCCGCGTCGTCCGGTGGCGGCATTGCTGGGCGGCGCGCGCAAGCCCTGAAGTCAGCGGCCGCTCATCCAGCATGAGCGCGACCAGCGTGCGATGGCTTGCGGCCAGAAATTCTCGCGCGATGCGTTCACCACCGTGCCCAGGCCAAGGAATTCGAGCGCGGCATTGAGCGCTTCCAGGCCGCGTCGCGGATCGATCGCCGCAGCCCCGGTCTGCTTGGAGAGTTTGTCGCCGTGCGCATCGGTGCGCACCGGCAGGTGCAGGTAGCCTGGCTGCGGAAGGCCGAGCAGCCCTTGCAGGTACACCTGGCGCGCCGTCGAGCTGCGCAGGTCGGCGCCCCGCACGACATCGCTGACCTGCTGGAAGCCGTCGTCGACCGTCACTGCGAGTTGATAGGCCCACAAGCCATCGGCGCGACGCAGCACGAAGTCGCCCACCGATTCGTCGAGCCGCTCGCTGGATGCGCCGGTGCGGCGATCGCGCCAGTCGATCACGGCGCCGCCCACCCGCAGGCGCCAGGCGCGAGTCGGCCGGCCCGGCGGCATGCCCGCGCGGCAGGTGCCCGGGTAGACCCGTTCGCCATGCAAGGCCCGGTCATGACCTTCATGCAGCAGCGAATCGGCAATCTCGCGACGCGTGCAGGCGCAGGGGTAGACGTGCCCGGCGCCGGCGAGTTGCTCGAAGGCCTCGCAATAGGCTGCATGGCGCGCACTCTGGAACAGGATCGGGCCATCGTGCCTGAAGCCCAGTTTCGACAGGGTGTCGATGATCGCGGCACTGGCACCGGGCGCTTCGCGCGGCGCATCCAGATCTTCGATGCGCAGCAGCCAGTGTCCGTGGTGGGCGCGCGCATCCAGGTAGCTCGCCAGTGCGGTCGCCAGCGACCCCGCGTGCAGGGGGCCGGTCGGTGACGGCGCGAAGCGGCCGACGTATCGGGCCGCGCGCATCTCAACCGATCTTCGTGCCTTCGATGCTCAGGCTGGCCAGCAGCATCCTGTCGATGATGTGTCGCGTTGGTGTCATGTCTGAACCTTCCTGGTCCGTCAGTGCTGAGCAAGCCAGGCGTCGAGGTCGGCCAGCACCGTGCTGCGCGCCGGCTCGCTTTCGTTGAGGATTTCGTGCCACAGGCCCGGATACTCGTGGACGGTCATCAGCGCGGGCGGTGCGCGCTGCGCGAAGGCACGGCTGCCGCCGGGGTCGACCAGCCGATCATCGCCCGCGTACATCAGCAACGTCGGCACCGACAGCGTGCCGGCGCGCGCAATGGCTTCGCGCGAGGTATCGACGATGAAGCGCGCCAGGCGTCCCGAGATGCGATCGTGCACCAGCGCATCGTCGAGATACGCGCGCACGACTGCGGCATCGTGCGACAGCTTCGAGGCATCGAGCCCGTTGGACACCGCGACGTCGGCAGCGATGCGCGACATCACGGCAACCAGCAACTTCTGCCAGGCGCCGAGGCCGGCGTCGAGTGCCGGTGAACTCAGCACCAGGCCGCGGATCCGCCGCGGATGGCGCAGCGCGTAGCTCACCGCCACCAGCCCGCCCAGGCTGTGGCCGATCAGGATCGGCGGCGCGTACGCGGCACCGGGCGCGGCGCAGGGCGAGGCGTCGATGACCGCCGCCAGGTCGTCGACCAGGTCGCTCGCCCCGGCAAGCACGCCGCGGCGCCCATCCGATCGGCCGTGTCCACGCTGATCGAAGCCGCACAAGGTCCAGCCGCGCGCAGCAAGCCAGGCTGCCAGCAACTGGTAGCGCCCGACGTGTTCACCCAGGCCGTGCACCAGGCATGCGGTACCGGCTGAACGCGTGCCCGCGCCGTCGGCAGGCTCGCTCCCGGGGCGCCAGCACAGGCCGCGCAGCGTGATGCCGTCGGGTCGCACGAGGGTGCAGGCTTGCGCTGCCGGTGCGTCGGCAGGTCGGTGCGCCCGGTCGGGGTCGAGGTTGGCGAACATGGGTAGAATTTGCCGGTGAGATTCTACCCATGAGTGCGCTGCGCTTCGTTCATCTCCGGGTTCACTCGGAGTACTCGGTCAGCGATTCGATTGTGCGTATCGATGCGCTGGTCGACGCCGCGCATGCCGACGGCCAGCCTGCGGTAGCGCTCACCGACCTCGCCAACCTGTTCGGCTGGGTGAAATTCTACAAGGCGGCGCGCGCGCGCGGCCTGAAGCCGGTCTGCGGGGTCGACGCCTGGCTGAGCAACGATGCCGATCGTGACCGCCCGTTCCGGCTGTTGCTGCTGGCGCGCAACCGCACCGGCTACCTGCGCCTGTGCGAGTTGATCAGCCGCGCCTGGCTCGAAAACGAACACCGTGGGCGCGGTGAAATGCGTGCCGCGTGGTTCGATGAGCCGCACCGCGACGGCGGCGCGATGGGCGAGGGGCTGATTGCGCTGTCGGGCGCACAGCTGGGCGATGTCGGACAGGCGCTGCTGGCCGGCAATGCCGAGGCGGCCGCCCGGCTGGCGCGTGACTGGACGCGCCGCTTCCCCGATGCCTGGTACCTCGAGGTGCAGCGCACCGGCCAGAGCGAAGCCGAGGCGCACACGCGCGCTGCGGCGCAGCTGGCCGCCGACCTCGGCCTGCCGATCGTGGCCACGCACCCGGTGCAGTTCCTGCGCCGCGACGACTACCGCGCCCACGAGGCCCGCGTGTGCATCGCCGAAGGCGAGATCCTCGCCAATCCGCGGCGGGTGCGCCGCTTCGGCGAGGAACAGTACTTCCGCTCGCAGGAGGAAATGGCGCAGGCCTTCGCCGACCTGCCCAGCGCCCTGGCCAACAGCGTGGAGATCGCGCGCCGCTGCAACGTGTCGATGGTGCTCGGCAAGCCGCAACTGCCCCAGTTCCCCACGCCACCCGGGGTCACGCTGGACGACTACATGCGTGGCCTGGCTCGCGAGGGGCTGGCGCAGCGCATGGCACAGCTCTTTCCGCAACCCGCCACGCCGCCCGAGGTGTTCGAGGCGCGGCACAGGCAGTACGCGAGCCGGCTCGACTACGAGTGCGACACCATCGTCCAGATGGGCTTTTCAGGCTACTTCCTGATCGTGGCCGACTTCATCGGCTGGGCCAAGAGGAACGGCGTACCAGTGGGGCCCGGGCGCGGCTCGGGGGCCGGCTCGCTGGTGGCCTTTGCGCTGGGAATCACCGATCTCGACCCGATTCCCTATGCGCTGCTGTTCGAGCGCTTCCTCAACCCCGAGCGGGTCTCGATGCCGGACTTCGACATCGACTTCTGCCAAGACAAGCGCCACAAGGTCATCGAGTACGTGCGCGGCCGCTATGGCGAACCGGCGGTATCGCAGATCGCCACCTTCGGCACCATGGCCTCCAAGGCGGTCATCCGGGACGTGGGTCGCGTGCTCGACATGAGCTACAACTTCTGCGACCAGCTGTCCAAGCTGATCCCGGTGGTGCAGAACAAGCCGCTCTCGCTGGCCAGGGCGCGCGAGGCCGAGCCGCTGCTGCGGGAGCGCGAGGAGAAGGAAGACGAGGTGCGCGGCCTGCTGGCGCTGGCCGAGCCGCTGGAGGACCTCACCCGCAACATCGGCACGCATGCCGGCGGCGTGCTGATCGCACCGGGCCGCCTGACCGATTTCTGCCCGCTGTACCGGCCAACGGGGGCCGACGCGGGCGTGGTCAGCCAGTTCGACAAGGACGACGTGGAGGCGGTCGGGCTGGTCAAGTTCGACTTCCTCGGCCTGCGCAACCTCACCATCATCGATCTCGCGGTCGGCTACATCAACCGCCGGCATCCCGAGTTGCACCTCGATCTGCAGGCGCTGGCCTTCGATGACCCGCGCGCCTACCAGGTGCTGAAGGACGCCAACACCATCGCGGTCTTCCAGCTGGAAAGCGATGGCATGAAGAAGCTGCTGAAGAAACTGCAGCCGGATCGCTTCGAGGACATCATTGCGGTGCTGGCGCTGTACCGTCCGGGGCCCCTGGGTTCGGGGATGGTCGACGACTTCATCCTGCGCAAGAAGGGACAGCAGCGGATCGACTACTTCCATCCCGATCTCGAGGCCTGCCTGGAGCCGACCTACGGCGTGATCGTGTACCAGGAACAGGTGATGCAGATCGC
>CAZXLV010000176.1:0-5419 GCA_964641405.1 uncultured Limnobacter sp.
TGGCCGGCATCGCCGAGATCATCAACGTGCCGGGCCTGGTCAACGTCGACTTCGCAGACGTGAAGACCGTGATGGGCGAACAGGGCAAGGCGATGATGGGCATCGGCGAGTCGGCCGGGCTCGATCGGGCGCGCATCGCGGCCGAGCAGGCGGTGTCCTCGCCGCTGCTCGATGGCGTCGAACTGCAGGGTGCGCGCGGGGTGATCGTCAACATCACCGCCAACCGCAGCCTGAAGCTGAAGGAGACCAATGACGTCATCAACACCATCAAGCACTTCTGCGCCGACGATGCCACCATCATCCACGGCACGGTGTTCGAAGAGAACATGACCGATCGCCTGCGGGTGACGGTGGTCGCCACCGGCATCGGGAGGCGCGCGGCCAAGCCGATGCTGGTGCCGCAGGCGCACCGGCATACCGGCACCGACCATGCGGCACCCGCACCAGTCAACGACTACGCGCAGTTCGAACAGCCGACGGTCTGGCGCAGCCCGCGGGCCTCGGCGGCAGCACAGGTGCAGGCACTGGAGGACAACGGTGTGGAGCGATTCGATATCCCCGCATTCCTGCGCAAGCAGGCGGACTGAGGGCGCAGCATTGCAGACCGGCATGCCGGCGTCCGTTCGAGTCGCGATTCGCCGCGCGTCGCCGCGGCCCTATAATCAATGGTTGTCCGCACGCGGCGCAATCGCACTACGGCCCGCCTCGGGGCCACACGGAGAAACCCGGCAATGACGATCAAAGTTGGCGATACGCTGCCCGATGCCACCCTGCGCGAATTCATCGAAGTCGAGGGCAATGGCTGCTCGATCGGACCCAACGCGTTCCAGGTCAGCGATCTCGTCAGGGGCAAGCGCATCGTGATCTTCGGCCTGCCCGGCGCCTATACCCCCACCTGCTCGGCGAAACACGTCCCGGGCTACGTCGCCCTGCGCGAGGCGCTTGCTGCCAGGGGCATCGACGAGATCTGGTGCGTGTCGGTCAACGATGCCTTCGTCATGGGCGCCTGGGGCCGCGACCAGAAGGCGGGCGGCAAGGTGCGCATGATGGCCGATGGCAGCGCCGAATTCACCAACAAGCTCGGCCTGGCGGTGGACCTCAGCAAGGGAGGCATGGGCGTGCGCTCACAGCGCTATGCGATGCTGGTCGACAACGGGGTGGTCAGGTCGCTCGATGTCGAGGCCCCGGGCAAGTTCGAAGTCTCGGGCGCCGAGGCGATGCTGGCGCGCCTTTGAGGCGGCGCCTCGCCAGGCCAGGGTACGACGTGCAGCGATGATGCGACAGCGCACCATCAAGTCGGCGGTGAGCGCCACCGGCGTCGGCCTGCATTCCGGCGACCGGGTGGAACTGACGCTGCGCCCGGCGCCTGCCGACACCGGCATCGTGTTTCGCCGCACCGACCTTTCGCCGGCGGTCGAGATCCGCGCCGGCGCGGCGCGGGTAGCCGATACGCGCATGGCCTCGACCCTGTCGGCGGCCGATGAGGGTGCCGGTAGCGAGGTGCGCGTGGCGACGGTCGAACACCTGATGTCGGCGCTGGCCGGACTGGGCATCGACAACCTCCAGGTGGACGTGACGGCCGCCGAGATCCCGATCCTGGATGGCTCGGCGGGCTCGTTCGTGTTCCTGCTCCAGACGGCCGGCATTGTCGAGCAGCGCGCCCTGAAGCGCTTCATTCGCGTGAAACGACGCGTCGAAGTGCGCGATGGCGACAAGCTGGCGCGACTGGAACCGCACTTCGGCTTCCGGCTGCGCTTCTCGATCGACTTCGGACACCCCGCCATCGACGTGACCGACCAGGCCTACGAGATCGATTTCGCCACCATGTCCTATGTCAAGGAGGTGGCACGCGCGCGCACCTTCGGATTCATGCAGGACGTGGAGGCCTTGCGCGCCCACGGACTGGCCAAGGGAGGCAGTTTCGGCAATGCGATCGTGATGGACGAGTATCGCGTGCTCAATGCCGACGGACTGCGTTTCGACGCCGAGTTCGTCAAGCACAAGGTGCTCGATGCGATCGGCGACCTGTACCTGGTCGGCCATCCACTGCTGGCATCCTACGAGGCACACAAGTCCGGCCACGCGCTGAACAACCAGTTGCTGCGCGCATTGCTGGCCGACGAATCGGCATGGGAACTGGTCACCTTCGGTGATCATGCCGATGCGCCCAGGCTGTTTGCGCTCGACTGGAGCCATGCCTGAACGCGGTCGCTGCCGCGCTGTACGGCCATGATGATCGTGCTTCGGCTGGCGGCCATCGCGCTGCTGGCGACCGTGGTCTGGTATGTCGCGCGCTTCCTGCTCACGCGCGATCGCGGCTACCTGCGCCGGGCCGGGCGCACGCTGGTGATCGGCCTGGTGGCCGCGCTGGTGTTCTTCGCCGTGATGATTGCGCAGCGCCTCTGACCGGCTGCGCGCACACTGCCATCGACGCCATCGGGCGCTCGCGCGGCACCGTTCGTCGTCACGCCAAACCGGCGTGACGATCTGCAATCAGCGCGCCTGGCGTTGTCGTCGAATCAGGTTTGCAAGCGCTTGCTTGAGCGCAGACGCTTCGATGCCGGTCATCAGCCTCGCCAGATCGGCCAGTGCCGGAGCCGGCACGGCGCCGCGCGACGCGGCGACGGGGCGCGCGGGCTGCCCTCCGCGTCGTTGCGGCACGATCCTGATTCGATTAACCTGCGCGCAATCCTGCTGCAAGACGGCCAACAGTGACGGGGCCATCTGGCGCAAGCGCGCGGCCCAGGCCGCGCCGGGGGTGCCGACTACGAGCGTTTCGCCATCGAGCGAAACCACGCTGAGCGGAATCTGCGGATACGCCTCGGCCAGCCGGGCCTGTAGCGCCACCAGGCGATCGACGCGGGACGCCAGCAGGCGAAAGCCGGCTTCGGCATCGAGCCAGCTGGCGGCGGGGCGGGCAAGCGCGGACTTCATCGGCTGGTCTGGACGGTGGGCAGCCAACGGTAGCACGACGGAGGAGCCAGATGCAGATCATTCTCGTGCATCCTCGACTCAGGCAGGCGCGCACGATCAACATCAGCCGGCGCACGGTGATGGGTGGGATGCTTGCCGGCTTGCTGCTGCTGGCCTCGGGTTCGGGCCTGCTGTCGTACCTGACCCTGCGCCACGCGGCCAGCGCGCAATTGCCCTTCGTGCAGATGCTGTTGCCGGGCGCCGAACCGGCGCGCCGGGCGGTGCCGGGTGATGAGTTCATGCGCCAGCACATCGACGCGCTGGCGGTTCGGCTCGGGCACTTGCAGGCGCGCCTGGTGCAACTGGACGCCCTTGGCGAACGGGTGGCCACGAGGGCGGGACTGTCGTTGCCCGCGGCCGGCGCTCACGCGCCCGCTCCGGGCCGTGGTGGCCCACTGCCCGCCGAGAGCCGCTCGCTGTCGCTCGACGAGTTGACGCGCGCCATCGATCGCACCGACATGGCCTTCGAGCGGCGTTCCGAGGAACTCAGCCTGCTGGAGTCCGACCTGAACTATCGCGAGGCGGCGACTCACCTGGTGCCGAGCGCACAACCGCTCGCCGACGCACTGCCGGCATCCGCATTCGGTGCGCGCATCGACCCGTTCACCGGGCGGCGCGTGGTGCACGAAGGACTCGACCTGAGCGCGCCCAAGGGGACCCCGATCCGTGCCGCTGCCGCCGGCGTGGTGATCTTCGCCGAGCGCCACCCGGGATATGGCAACCAGGTCGACATCGACCATGGCAACGGACTGGTGACGCGCTACGCACACGCTTCGCGCCTGGACGTGACGGCCGGGGAGATCGTCATGCAAGGCCAGAAGATTGCCGAAGTCGGTTCGACCGGGCGCTCGACCGGACCTCACCTGCACTTCGAGGTGCGGGTGGATGGAGTCGCCACCAATCCGCTCGACTACCTGCGCAAGGGCATGCGCCAGGCCGGCGCGCCGGCGGCGCTGGCGCGCGCGCAGCGCTGACAGCGACCCCGGGCTCGGCGCACCGCCCGGCTGCGCCCGGCGCGCGTGCTAAACTGGGTCGATTTCCCTATCAGGCCTGACCCTACCCGGCCGCCTGGCCGCGGCACGGTTGGTGCGCCCCGAATGATCCAGAATGTCCTCACCAGAGTCTTCGGCAGCCGCAACGAGCGGCTGCTCAAGACCTACCGCAAATCGGTCGCCGCCATCAACGCCCTCGAACCGCAGATCATGCGGCTCGACGATGCGCAATTGACGGCGAAGACTGCCGAGTTCCGCCAGCGACTGGCCCAGGGCGCCAGCGTCGACGAGCTGCTGCCCGAAGCGTTTGCCGTGTGCCGCGAAGCGGCGCGGCGCGTGCTCGGCATGCGTCACTTCGACGTGCAGCTGGTCGGCGGCATGGTGTTGCATGCCGGCAAGATCGCCGAGATGCGAACCGGCGAAGGCAAGACCCTCACGGCTACGCTGGCGGTCTATCTGAACGCCTTGCCCGGCAAGGGCGTTCACCTGGTCACGGTGAACGACTACCTGGCCAGTCGCGACGCCGAATGGATGGGGCGGGTCTATCGCTTCCTGGGCCTTTCGGTGGGCACCATCCTCACCCAGCAGGCCACTGCCGACAAGAAGACGGCCTACGCAGCCGACATCACCTACGGTACCAACAACGAGTTCGGTTTCGACTACCTGCGCGACAACATGGAATACGCGGTCGGCGACCGCCGGCAGCGCGGGCTTTACTATGCGATCGTCGACGAGGTCGATTCGATCCTGATCGACGAGGCGCGCACGCCCCTGATCATCTCCGGGCAAGCCGAAGACAATACCGAGGCCTACCAGCGCATCAATGCGCTGCCGCCGATGCTGGACGAGATGGCCAGCGAGCCCAAGCCGAGCGAAGAGGAGCCGCCGGGCGATTACTGGGTCGATCGCAAGGCGCACCAGGTCTACCTGTCGGAGGCAGGCCACGAAAAGGCCGAGCGGGTCCTCGGCCAACTGGGCCTGCTGCCCGCGGGCGCAAGCCTCTACGACGCGGGCAACATCGGGCTGATGCACCACCTGATGGCGGCGCTGCGTGCGCACTCGCTGTTTCATCGCGACCAGCAGTACGTGGTGCAGAACGGCGAGGTCGTCATCGTCGACGAATTCACCGGGCGCCTGATGCCGGGGCGGCGCTGGTCCGAGGGCCTGCACCAGGCGGTGGAAGCCAAGGAAGGCGTGGCGATCCAGGCCGAGAACCAGACCCTGGCATCGATCACGTTCCAGAACTATTTCCGCATGTACGGCAAGCTCGCCGGCATGACCGGCACCGCCGACACCGAGGCCTACGAGTTCCAGGAGATCTACGGCCTGGAGACGGTGGTCATCCCGACGCATCGCCCGATGATCCGTGACGATCGCCAGGACCAGGTCTTCCGGACTGCGCGCGAGAAATACGACGCGATCCTCGCCGACATCCGCGACTGTCACGAGCGCGG
>CAZXLV010000177.1:0-5395 GCA_964641405.1 uncultured Limnobacter sp.
ACCAGGCGCAGGTCGTGATTCGCGCGCTGTACGAGCCGATCCTCGAGACGGTCGACCCGAAGACCCTGGGCAAGGACGCCAAGACCTTGCTGCAGGAATACCTGCAGGGCAGGAAGCTGCCACTGCCCGCGTATGCGGTGGTGGCCACCCATGGCGCCGCCCACAGCCAGATGTTCGAGGTCGAGTGCGCGATTCCCAAGTTGCGTATCCAGGTGCTCGGCAGCGGCGCCAGCCGTCGCGCGGCCGAGCAGGCGGCGGCGCGCGGCGCGCTCGAAGCCGCACAGGCGCAGGCGCCCGCGACGGGCCGGCGCACGCGAACGCGCATCGACAAGCCCGAGGCGCCGGAACGCACGGCGCACCCCGCCTGAGAAGGCGTGAACGCCCATTGCAGGCGCCGAATCACCCCACCAACCCCGCATCCGCTTCGCGCATGACGCATCGCTGCGGGCACGTGGCCATCGTCGGTCGGCCGAACGTCGGCAAGTCGACCCTGCTCAATCGCCTGGTCGGCCAGAAGCTCTCGATCACCTCCGATCGGCCGCAGACGACGCGCCATCGCATCGTTGGCGTGGTGACGCGCCCGAACGCCCAGTTGCTGTTTCTCGACAGTCCCGGCTACCAGGCGCGGGCTGGCAATGCAATGAACCGGGTGCTCAACCGCACGGCACTGCAGGCGGCCGAGGAGGCCGACGTGGTCGTGATGTTGTGCGACGGGCGTACGTGGACCGCCGCCGACGAACAACTGGCCCGCCTGCTGCCGACGGATCGCCCACTGCTGCTGGCCCTGAACAAGATCGATGCGGTGCGTGACCAGGCACGGCTGATGGCGCTGGTCGAGCGGGCCCGCCATTGCCGCGAGTTCGACGAGGTGGTACCCATCAGCGCACGCACCGGTCGCCAGGTCGAACTGCTGCTGGACCTGTGCGCGGCGCGCCTTCCCGAGGGGCCGCCGCGCCACGCGAGCGACACCCTGACCGATCGCAGCGAACGCTTTCTCGCGGCCGAGTTGATCCGCGAGAAACTGTTTCGCCTGCTGGGTGACGAACTGCCGTATGCCAGCACGGTGGAGATCGAGCGCTACGAGGAACTGCCCCGCTTGCGCCGCATCCATGCCGCGATCCTGGTGGATCGCGACAGCCACAAGCCGATCGTGCTCGGGGCGCGCGGCGAGCGCATCAAGCGCATCGCCACCGAGGCGCGACTCGATCTGGAGAAGCTGCTTGGCAGCAAGGTCTACCTGGAGCTGTTCGTCAAGGTGAAATCGGGCTGGGCGAGCAGCGAGCAAAGCCTGCGGGCCTATGGCTACGAATAGGGTCGAAGCGCGCGCATGGCTGCTGCACTCGACACCGTATCGGGAAACCAGCCTGGTTGCCGACCTGTTCACCCGCGAGCATGGCCGCATTGCCGCAGTGGCCAAGGGCGCCAAGCGCCCGCGCTCGGCGCTGCGTGCCGTACTGCTGCAGTTCCAGCCGCTGCGGGTGGTCTATTCGGGCCAGCGCGAGTTGCGCACGCTCACCGGTGCCGAGTGGGTCGGCGGACTGGCTGCGCCGCAGGGCGATGCGTTGCTGTGCGCGTTCTACCTGAACGAGTTGTTGCTGCGCCTGCTGGCGCGTGAGGATCCGCACCCGCCGCTGTTCGATGCCTACACCGAGGCGATCACGCGGCTGGGCGAGGGTGGGGCGCCACTGGACGAGGTCTTGCGCCGCTTCGAGTGGCGGTTGCTGCGCGAGATCGGCTATGCGCCGGACCTTGAGCGCGACGCATCCAGCCGCCCGATCGAGGCTTCGCTGCGCTACAGCTGGAGCCCGGGCAGCGGCTTCGTGGCGTGCGAGTCCGGTGACGAGTCGGCGGTGAGCGGGGCCACGCTGCGCGACATCGCGGCAGGGCATTTCGGCTCGCTCGCCGGTCGACAACAGGCAAAATACCTGTCTCGTGCCATCCTTTCGCACTACCTGGATGGCGCGCCCCTGAACACGCGGCAGATCCTGATCGACCTGCAAAGACTCTGATCGGCACGCCGGCCGCGACCCGGAACCACTTCGTCATGATCGAACTCGGTGTCAACATCGACCACGTCGCCACGGTGCGCCAGAGCCGCCGCACCCATGAGCCCGACCCGGTGTGGGCGGCGGTCGAAGCACACCTGGGCGGCGCCGACGGCATCACCGTTCACCTGCGCGAAGACCGGCGCCACATCCAGGACGACGATGTGCGCCGCTTGCGCGAACTCACGCACATCAAGCTGAATCTCGAAATGGCCGCCACCGACGAAATGCTGGCCATCGCGCTGCAACTGCGTCCCGAGATGGCGATGCTGGTTCCCGAAGGGCGCCACGAGATCACCACCGAGGGCGGACTGGACATCCTGGCGCAGCCGCAGCGAATCGCCAGCGTCGTGGCAGCCCTGGCCGATGTGGGAATCGTGAGCAGCGTCTTCATCGATGCCGACCCGCGCCAGGTCGAAGCGGCCGCGCGCGCGGGCGCGCGCGTGTGCGAAGTCCACACCGGTCCGTACGCGCACGCCTTCCATGCGCATGGACGCGATGCCGACAGCGCGCCGGTGGCCGCCGAACTGGCGCGCCTCGCCGCGGCCGGCGCGGCCATTCGCGCCATGGGCATGCGCTTCAATGCGGGTCATGCGCTGACCTACTTCAACGTGCAACCGGTTGCAGCCCTGGAGGGCGTGCGCGAGTTGCACATCGGCCACGCGATCGTGTCGCGCGCCATGTTCGTCGGCATGCGCGAGGCGGTGCGCGAAATGAAGCGGCTGATGCGCGAAGCCGCGAGCAGCGCAGCGCGATGATCTACGGCATCGGTACCGACATCGTCGTGATTGCACGCATCGAGCGCCTGCTGGCAAGCCATGGGGAGCGCTTCGCGCGCCGCGTGCTGGGTCCCGACGAACTGGAGGAATACCGGCGCCGGCTGGGCAAGAACGGGCACGGCGCCGCCTACGCGGCACGCTATCTCGCCAAGCGCTTTGCCGCCAAGGAGGCGTTCAGCAAGGCGCTGGGCACCGGCCTGCGCGGGCCGATGACGCTGCTCTCGCTGCAGGTGCTCAACGATGCGCGCGGCCGCCCGGTGGCCAGGGCACGCAATGCGCTGGAACCCTGGCTGCGCGAGCGCGCACTGAGGGCGCACATTTCGCTGTCCGATGAGGTCGATACGGCGGTGGCGTTCGTGATTCTCGAAGAGGAGGGATGATGAAAGGGGGCGAGGTGCAGGGCGAGCGGGCGAACGCGCCGACGGATACGCGGCGCGAAGCGGGTGCCGCCAGCGATGCCGGCACCGGCAATGCGATGGCCGGCGAGCGTATCCGCTTGCCACGTGGCCCGGTCGTGCTGGACGTGCAGGGCCTGACGCTGGACCAGGGCGAGCGGGCCCGCCTGATGCATCCGCTGGTGGGCGGGGTGATCCTGTTCGCACGCAATTTCGAGTCACGCAAGCAACTGGCCCGACTGTGCGAGCAGATCCACGCCCTGCGTCGACCCAGGTTGCTGGTCTGCGTCGATCACGAGGGGGGGCGGGTGCAGCGCTTCCACAAGGGCTTCACCCGGATTGCCCCGATGCGCGAACTCGGGCGCCTGTGGGATCAGGACGTGCTCGGGGCATGCCGGCACGCCACCGGGATCGGCCAGACCATCGGACGAGAACTGCGCGAAGTCGGCGTCGACCTCAGCTTCACCCCGGTGCTGGACCTCGACTGGGGGCGCTCGACGGTGATTGGCGATCGCGCGCTGCACCACGATGCGCGCGTGGTGGCGATGCTGGCCCGCTGCCTGATGCACGGCCTGCTGCTCTCGGGAATGGCCAATTGCGGCAAGCACTTCCCGGGTCACGGCTATGCGAGCGCCGATTCGCACCTGGCCTTGCCGGAGGATGAGCGCGACCTGGCCGCGCTGCTGGCCGATGACGCCGCTCCCTACGGCTGGCTCGGCGATACCCTGCTTTCGGTGATGCCGGCGCATATCGTCTATCCCGATGTGGATGCCCAGCCGGCAGGGTTCTCGCGTCGCTGGTTGCGCGACATCCTGCGCCGCAAGCTCGGATTCAACGGCCTCGTCTTCAGCGACGATCTCACCATGGAAGGCGCCTCGGTGGCCGGCGACATCGTCGCGCGCGCGCGCGCAGCGCTCGGGGCCGGCTGCGACATGGTGCTGGTGTGCAACCGCCCGGACCTCGCCGACACCCTGTTGGCCGGGCTCGACTGGTCCCCCACGGCGCGCTTCGAGACGCGCCTGAAGGCACTGTTTCGACGACGCCATGAGCAAGTCCCCCGCCGCGCGCAGTGAGAGCGGCGCGATGAGCGATCAGCCGGCAACGCCGCAGGCCGGCGCCTTCGACTTGCGCGCCTTCCTGGCCGGCCTGCCGAACCGGCCCGGGGTGTACCGGATGATCGGCGAGGCCGATGCGCTGCTGTACGTCGGCAAGGCGCGCGACCTGAAGAAGCGCGTGTCCTCCTACTTCAACCGGGGCGAGCAGAGTCCGCGCATCGCGCACATGATCACGCGCGTGGCGCGGATCGAGATCACCGAGACGCGCTCGGAGGCCGAGGCGCTGCTGCTCGAGAACAACCTGATCAAGAGTGGCGCGCCGCGCTACAACATCCTGTTCCGCGACGACAAGTCCTACCCCTACCTGAAGCTCACCGATCACGCGTTTCCGCGCCTGGTCTACTACCGCGGCCCGACCGACAAGCGCGGGCGCTATTTCGGGCCGTTCCCGAACGCCTGGGCGGTGCGCGAGGCGATCCAGGCGCTGCAGAAGGTGTTCCGCTTGCGCACCTGCGAGGATTCGGTGTTCGCCAATCGATCACGGCCCTGCCTGCTGTACCAGATCGGCCGCTGCAGCGCACCCTGCGTGGGCCTGATCGACCAGCAGTCCTATGCTGCGGACGTCGACGCAGCCGTGCGATTCCTGCAGGGTGGGCATCGCGAAGTGCTCGCCGAACTCGAAGCGAAGATGCACGCCGCGGCCGATGCGCTGCGCTTCGAGGAGGCGGCGGTGCTGCGCGATCGCATCGGGGCGCTGGCGCGCATGCAGACGCGCCAGTCGATGGAAACCAGTCCCGACATCGATGCCGACATCATTGCCGCGGTGGTGCGCGGCGGGCGCGTGTGCGTGAACCTGGCGATGGTGCGCGGCGGGCGCCACCTTGGTGACAAGCCGCACTTTCCGGTGCACGGCCCGGACGTCGGCGAGACCGCCGACGTGGCCGAAATCATCGAGGCCTTCGTCGCCCAGCACTACGACGGCTTGCCGGTGCCGCCGGTGCTGGTGGTCGATGCCGTGCCGCCCGATGAGGCATTGCTGGAGTGGCTCGAACAGCACGCTGGCCATCCGGTGCAGTGGATCCGCCAGCCGCAGGGCATGCGTCACGAGTGGCTCGAACTGG
>CAZXLV010000178.1:0-5363 GCA_964641405.1 uncultured Limnobacter sp.
CACCTCGGGCTTCGTCGGCGAGTTCTTCGTCATCCTGGGCGCGGTGCAGTTCAATTTCTGGGTGGCGGTGGCCACCGCCAGCACGCTGATCTGGGGGGCGGGCTACTCGCTGTGGATGTACAAGCGGGTCATCTTCGGCGCGGTCGCCAACCGCAACGTGGCGCAGATGCAGGACGTCGGCCGGCGCGAGTTCTGGATGCTGGTCGTCATGGCCCTGCTGGTGCTGGGCCTGGGCATCTTCCCCAAGCCGGTCACCGACATGACCGAGGCCTCCGTGAGCAAGCTGCTCGACCAGGTCGCCGTCTCGAAGATCAGGTAACCCGAAGATGACACTGGAACATCTGAACCTGCCCGCCGCGCTGCCCGAAATCGCGCTGGTGGTAGCGATCTGCGCGGTGTTGCTGCTCGACGTGCTGCTGCCGGCGCGACACCGCATCTCCAGCCAGGCGCTGGTGCTGCTGGCGCTGCTGGCGCCGCTGGCCGCGACGCTGTGGCAACTCGGTTCGCCCACCGAGTACGCGTTTTCGCGCATGTACGTGGCCGATGCGTTTTCGCACCTGCTCAAGCTGTGCGCCTACTTCGCCACCGCTGCCACGCTGGTCTATGCGGGGCAATACACGCGCGATCGCGAACTGGCGCGTGGCGAGTTCCACGTGCTGGCGCTGTTCTCGCTGCTCGGCCAGATGGTGATGATGTCGGCCAACAACCTGCTGGTCGTCTACCTGGGCCTCGAGATGATGTCGCTGCCGCTGTATGCGCTGATTGCGCTGCGCCGCAGCGACCCGGTGGCCAACGAGGCGGCGATGAAGTACTTCGTGCTGGGCGCACTTGCCTCCGGCTTCCTGCTCTACGGCATGTCGATGATCTATGGCGGCGCCGGCAGCCTCGACCACGGCCGCATCGCCTCGGCCTTCGCCGACGGGCAGATCAGCCGCACCGTGTTCACCTTCGGGGTGGTGTTCGTGGTGGCGGGGGTGGCCTTCAAGCTGGGTGCGGCGCCGTTCCACATGTGGCTGCCCGACGTCTACGATGGCGCGCCGACCGCCTCCACGCTGCTGATCGCCGCCGGGCCCAAGCTGGCCGCGTTCGCGATCGCCTTCCGCCTGCTGGTCGAGGCGCTGATCGGCGTGTCGGCCGACTGGCAGCAGATGCTGATCGTCCTCGCCGTGGTTTCGCTGGGGCTGGGCAACATCGTCGCGATCGCGCAGACGAACTTCAAGCGCATGCTCGCCTATTCCACCATCGGGCAGATCGCGTTCGTGGTGCTCGGCTTGCTGGCCGGGGTGGTCGACGGCGACACCAGCAGCGCGGTGGGCGCCTACGGCTCGGCCCTGTTCTACGTCGTCACCTACGTGCTCACCACGCTGGGCGCCTTCGGCCTGGTGATGCTGCTGGCACGCCATGGCTTCGAGGCCGATCGCATCGAGGACCTCAAGGGCCTGAACCAGCGCAGTCCATGGATGGCCCTGGTGATGCTGATCATGATGTTCTCGTTCGCCGGCGTGCCGCCGTTCATGGGCTTCTATGCCAAGCTGGTCGTGCTCAGGGCGCTGATCGAC
This sequence comes from uncultured Limnobacter sp., assembly GCA_964641405.1. Taxonomy (GTDB): domain Bacteria; phylum Pseudomonadota; class Gammaproteobacteria; order Burkholderiales; family Burkholderiaceae_E; genus Zeimonas. Next base: position 1,560 of record CAZXLV010000178.1, read on the forward strand.
GTCGGCCAGGTGGGCCTGGCGGTCACCGCGGTGCTGTTTGCGCTGATCGGTGCGTTCTACTACCTGCGCGTGGTCAAGGTGATGTATTTCGACCAGGCCAGCGACGCGACGTCCATCGATCCCACCGTCGGCGCGCGCGCCACCATGGCCCTCAACGGCGGCCTGGTGCTGTTGTTCGGCGTGCTGCCGGGGCCCTTGATCGGCGCCTGCTTCGAGGCCGTGCGCCAGGCGCTCGCGACCTGACAAGCGCACGCGGCGGCGATGGCAAGAGACCTGCGCGAGACCCGCATCGATTCCGAGGTCGTCTTCCGGGGCGGCTTCCTGGAGGTGCGCCGCGATCGCGTGCGCCTGCCCGACGGGCAAGCGACCAGCCGCGAATACGTGGTTCATCCGGGCGCGGCGGCGATGGTGCCGGTCTTTGCCGACCAGCGCGTGCTCATCGAGCGCCAGTTCCGCTATCCGCTCGGGGCGACTTTCGTCGAAGTGCCGGCCGGCAAGCTCGATCCGGGCGAGAGCGCGCTGCAGACGGCGCGTCGTGAACTCGTCGAGGAAACCGGCTATCGTGCCCGCGAGTGGGCGTTCCTGACCCGCCTGCACACCGCGATCGGCTTTTCCGACGAAGTCATCGACATCTTCCTGTGCCGTGACCTGGTTCACACCGGCCAGCACCTCGACGATGGCGAGTTCCTCGAGATCGAGATCGTCACCCTGGGCTGGCTGATCGACGAGTTGCGCGCCGGCCGCCTCACCGACGTCAAGACCCAGGTCGTCACCTTCTGGCTCGAGCGGTTTTTCTCCGGCGCCTGGCCGTGGCCAGCGTTCGAACGCCACGACTGAGAACGGCTGACCGGAGTTGCCGTGCGCCCCGTACGGGCGGCGCTGGCGCCGCGACGCGCTTGCCCGGGGGTTCTCAGGACAGGGACACGCCGATCAGGGCGCCCGTGGCGTAGGTGACGCCGGCGGCGGCCGCACCGATGGCCACCTGGCGCAGCACCGCGTAGAGCGGGCCGCGACCGCTGAACAGCGAGGTGCCCAGCCCGATCGCCGCCAGCGCCAGCGCACTCAGTGCCAGGCTCCAGGCGATGCCGGGCGTGCCCGGCACGAACAGGAAGGGCAGCACTGGGACCAGCGCGCCGAAGGCAAACAGCGCGAAGGAAAACGCGGCCGCCCCCCAGGGGTTGCCGCCCAGCTCGGCCGGATCGATCCCCAACTCCTCGCGCGCCAGGGTGTCCAGCGCGGCACCCTTGTCGCGCATGACCTCGGCCGCCACCCGCCGGGCGTCCTCGCGCGCGATCCCCTTGGCCTGGAAGATGAGCGCCAGTTCCTTTTGCTCGGCATCCGGGCTTTGCTCGATCTCCCGGCGTTCCTGCTCGATCTGCGAGCGTGCGAATTCGCTGGCGTTGGTCACTGACAGCCACTCGCCCAGCGCCATTGAAATGGCGCCCGCCGCCAGGCCGGCCAGGCCGGTCAGCAGGATGGTGTGCGCGGATTCGCCGGCCCCTGCCACGCCCATCACCAGGCACAGGTTGGACACCAGGCCATCGTTGGCGCCGAGCACCGCGGCGCGCAACTCGTTGCCGCTGCCGCGGTGATGCCATTTCTCGGCCTTCGCCAGTTGCGGGCCGACCATGCCGCTGCCGCGCACCGAGGCGGCCTGCATGATGACGGTGGCGTGGCTGTGCTCGTCGGCCGAGAGGTGGGCGGAATCGGCGTGTCCTGCGTACTTGTTGCGATCGGCGCGCTCGGTTGCGGCGACCGCCGGCAGCACGAAGTCCGGCCCGAAGTGCCTGGCCAGGCGTGCCAGCACGCGCGTGCGCAGGCTGGGCGCGTAGTGACGCGCATCCACGCCAGCTGCGGCGAGTTTGTCGCGCCACAGTTGTGCGTGCTCGGCTTCCGCCTGGGCAAGTTGCTGGAACAGGTCCTTGCGTACCGGATCGGATTCGGCCGCGGAGAGCGCCGCGTACAGCGCCGAACCATCGAGTTCGTCGGCGAGGTTCTTGCGGTAACGATCGATGTCGGCGCTCATCGCGCAAGCTTACGCAATGCGCGGCATCACCGCTTCTCAGTCGAAGCGGTAGGCCGAGATGACGGTTTCCATCACGCGGTCGCTGAAGATGCGCTGGCCGGCGCCATCACCGGCGGCACCGGCAGCGACCATCAGCGGGATCAGGTGTTCCTCGGCGTGCGGCGGATGCGACTGTCGCGCCGATGGCGCCTCCGCCCAGTGCAGCAGGGCCGCATGTCGTTGTGCCGGGGCGGATTCCACCGTGGCGGTGAGCCAGCCGTCGAACGCTTCCGAGACCGGCCCGAAGCGCGCATCGCCATAGCCGCGCATGTTGTGAAAGCTCATGCCGCTGCCGATGAGCAGCACGCCTTCGTCACGCAACGGGGCAAGCGCGCGGCCCGCTGCCAGGTGCGCCAGTGGATCCAGGTCGCTGCGCAGCGACAATTGCACGACCGGTACGTCGGCCCGGGGAAACACCAGCTTCAGGGGAATGAACATGCCGTGGTCGAAGCCGCGGCTGGCGTCCTGGCGCGCCGGCAGGCCGGCCTGCCCGAGCATCTCCGCCAGGCGTGCCGCCAGTCGTGGATCGCCGCGTGCGTCGTAACGCAACTGGTAGGTGTGAGGCGGAAAGCCGTAGTAATCGTAGATCAGCGCCGGCTGCGGGGCGCTGGTGAGCGTGAATGCCGGCTCGAGCCAGTGCGCCGACACCAGCACGATCGCGCGCGGTCGTTGCGGCAGCGTCGCCGCCACGCCTTCGAGGAAGCCGCGCATGCGGGTCCAGGTGTCGGGCGGGTCCCAGTCCATGAAGAAGCAGGGTCCGCCGCCGTGCGGGATGTACAAGGTCGGCATGCGGATGATTGCTTCGTTCATGGCCTGGCTCCGGTCTCAGGCTGGCAGCGCGGCGGCGCCCTCGTCGATGGCCTGGCGCGCCATCCGGGCAATGGCAGCGCGCGCCTGCGCCAGTGCCGCCGCCCGGGGTTCCTCGCCCATGGCCAGGCCTTCGGCGCGAACGACGCGTACGTCGCTGATGCCGAAGAAGCCGAACACCACTTCAAGGTAACTCTCCTGGTGCTCCATCGCCTGGCCGGCCTCGCTGCTCGAATAGATACCGCCGCGCGAAGAGGCGACGATCACGGTCTTGCCGCCGGCCAGGCCGACGGCGCCCTGCGCGGTGTACTTGAAGGTGCGACCGGCCTGGCCGAGACGGTCGATCCAGGCCTTGAGTTGGGTGGGGATGCTGAAATTGTAGAGCGGTGCGCCGATCACGATCACGTCGGCGGCCAGGAACTGGCTCACCAGGCGCTCGGACACCGCATTCTCGTGGCGCTGCGCCGGCGTGGGCTCGGCCTGCTGGCCGACCCGGATGGCGAGTGCGTCGGCACTGAAATGGTTCGGTGCGTCGAGCGCGAGATCGAGGTATTCAACCCGGGTTTCCGCATGGTTGCGGCGCCATTCGGCCACGATGTCGGCGGTGAGTCGGCGCGAGACCGAATCGGCACCGAGGACGCTGGAATCGACGTGCAGCAAGTTCATGATCAATGCCTCCCTGATCGGAAAATGGACGACAGGGGGACCCCTGTCGCGTCGGCATTGATTATGAATATGGATCTGTTCGGTGATAAGGCTGCGAATGAGCCGTTGAGAATCTCATTTCTGAGACAAACGAAACGGGCGACCCTGCTCGACTGCGCTGCACGATCCTTGCTGCCGGGAAGGGAGAGCCACCACGGTGGCGGAAGGGGTGGGATTCGAACCCACGGATGGTTGCCCATCGCCGGTTTTCAAGACCGGTGCAATCG
>CAZXLV010000179.1:0-5351 GCA_964641405.1 uncultured Limnobacter sp.
GGCCGGCGGCCCGCTCGATCAAGCTCGACCTGCAGCCGTTCACGCTGGTGGGCGCAACCACGCGCGCCGGCATGCTCACCAATCCCTTGCGCGACCGCTTCGGCATCGTGGCGCGCCTCGAGTTCTACCAGGTCGACGAGTTGACACAGATCGTCACGCGTTCGGCGCAACTGCTGGGTGCGCCCACCGGCGAAGACGGCGCGCGCGAGATCGCGCGGCGCTCGCGCGGTACGCCGCGCATCGCCAACCGGCTGTTGCGACGCGTGCGCGACTACGCCGAAGTGAAGGCCAGCGGGCATATCGACGCGACGGTCGCCGACGCGGCCCTGCGCATGCTCGACGTCGACACCAGCGGCTTCGACGTGATGGACCGCAAGCTGCTGCAGGCGGTGATCGAGAAGTTCTCGGGCGGGCCGGTCGGGCTGGACAACCTCGCCGCCGCAATCGGGGAAGAGCGCGACACCATCGAGGACGTGCTCGAGCCCTACCTCATCCAGCAGGGCTTCCTGCAACGCACGCCGCGCGGGCGCGTCGCCACCGCCGCGGCGTGGCGCCATTTCGGCCTGCTGCGGCCTGGCGGCGCCGAGCCGCAATTGTGGCCCGACGAGGGCGCGCCGGCGAGCGACGCCGCCCCTTCCTGAATGCCGGTCGCAGGGCGCAAGCCGCGCCTCGACGCTTCGTGCAAGGGGTGCAAGGCGCGCATTGGTAGAATCCGCCGGTGACCGCACCCGCCCCCGCGCCCACGTCTCCGGACCACCCGGCCGTCGCGGTACGGCCATCGCTGCCATCGACTCGTGGCGATGCCGACCGTGCCTTGCAACGGGCACCGGCCTTCTCGATCATGGTACGTGTCTACTACGAAGACACCGACGCGGGCGGCATCGTCTACTACGCCAACTGGCTGCGTTTCTTCGAGCGCGCACGTACCGACTGGCTGCGTGCACTCGGTGCCGACCACACCAGCCTGGCCGCCGACGCCGGCATCGCCTTCGTGGTCCGCGAGGCGGCGATCGATTACCGGCGCCCGGCGCGCCTGGACGATCAACTGCGCATCGACGTACGCCTGGTCGAAGCGCGCCCCGCCTCCTGGACGCTGTGGCAGTGTGCACGGCGCCTCGATGAGGAGCCGATCCTGGTGGCGGCAAGAGTGCGGATCGCGGCCATCCGGCGCCTTGATGGTCGTCCGACCGCGATTCCACGATGGCTGCAGGAGCGTGTTGCGACCCCTGCCCGCGGGCACGCGCCCGCCGACCGATGAGCACGCGATGAACACCGAACTCTCGATCGTCAGCATGGTGGCCAACGCCAGCGTCCTGGTGCAACTGATCATGGCGCTGCTGATGCTGGTCTCGCTGGGCTCCTGGAGCGTGATCTTTCGCAAATGGTTCGCCATCCGCGACGCGCAGCGCGCCACCGATCGCTTCGAGGCCGAGTTCTGGACCGACCGGGACCTGGGCACGCTCTACCAGCAGGTGCGCGGCGAGGCCAGCGACCATGGCTCGCTGGCGCGCATCTTCGAGTCGGGGATGAGCGAATTCCTGAAGACGCGCCAGCAAAAGCCCGGTGACATTGCGGCCATGCTCGACGGATCGCGCCGCGCCATGCGCGCGGCCTACCAGCGGGAACTGGACGCACTCGAATCGAGCCTTGCCTTCCTCGCATCGGCCGGATCCGTCAGCCCCTACATCGGGCTGTTCGGAACGGTCTGGGGCATCATGAATTCGTTTCGCGGCCTGGCCAACGTGCACCAGGCCACGCTGGCCTCGGTGGCGCCGGGTATCGCCGAGGCGCTGGTCGCCACCGCCATCGGCCTGTTCGCCGCCATCCCGGCGGTGGTCGCGTACAACCGCTTCGCCTACGACATGGATCGCCTGTCGACCCGCTTCGAGAGCTTCATCGACGAGTTCTCCAACGTCCTGCAACGGCAGGCTCGCTAGTGGCCGCATCCGCACGAGGTTCACGCTCCGGCGGCCGTGGTCGCCGGCTGGTCAACGAGATCAACGTCGTGCCCTACATCGACGTCATGCTCGTGCTGCTGGTCATTTTCATGGTAACGGCGCCCCTCCTCCCACCGGGGGCCATCGACCTGCCCAGCGCGGGCCGCAGCAACACCCGGCCGGATCGGTACATCGAGGTGCAGGTGCGCGCCGATGGCGGTCTGCGCGTGCGCGGCGTCAACACCGGCGACCCGTCGGAGCGGCGCATCGTGCGCGGCGACCTGCCCGGAGCGATCGAACAACTGCGCGGCGAGGACAGCGACATGGCGGTGTTGATCAGTGGCGATCGTTCGGTGCGCTACGAGGCGATAATCGAGGTGATGAACGAACTGCAGAAGCTGAACGTCAGGCGCATCGCCCTGATGGTCAAGCCCGCCGGTTGACCCGGCCTCCGGCCAGCGGCCGCCCCCCGATCCGATCCCCGTACCAGGCAAGCGCCCTGCACTACCGTACATGAGTCATCCGAAGCCCTTCGACCCGACTGGCGGACTGCCTGCCGGCCTGCCGCGCTCGGGCGGGTCGGGTGCGGCGCGCAAGCCGCCGGCCCCCAAAGGGCGCGCACGCGCGATCGCACTGGCGGTGATGGTGCACGGCTTGCTGCTGCTGATGCTGTTCGTCGGGATCCGCTGGCAAACCCAGGCGCCGGCGCCGGTGGCCGCCGAGATCTGGACGCCCGCCACGCCGAGCCAGCCCACAGCGGCCATCGAGCCACCCAAACCCGCGCCGCTGCCGGCACCGCCTCCGGCGCCACCGCCGGCGCCGCCAATCGAACCCAGGGCCCCGGTAGCCAAACCGGACATCGTGCTCGAGCAAAAGCATGAAGCCGAACGCAAGGCGCGCGAGGCGGCACAGCGCCAGGCCGAGATCCGCCGCAAGGAGGCCGAAGCCCGCAAGGCGGCTGACTTGCAGGCCCGGCAGGAGGCCGAGCGAAAGGCCCAGGACAAGGCCCGGCGCGAGGCCGAGCAGAAGGCGCAGCGCGAAGCCCAGGACAAGGCCCGCCGCGAAGCCGAGCAGAAGGCACAGCGCGAAGCGAAGGAGAAGGCGCAGCGCGAAGCCGAGCAGAAGGCGCAACGCGAGGCCCAGGACAGGGCCCGCCGCGAAGCCGAGCAGAAGGCACAGCGCGAGGCCCAGGAGAAGGCGCAGCGCGAACGCGACGAGAAGCAGCGCCAGGCCTATGTCGAGCAACTGCGCGCCAAGGCCGGCACGCCGGCCGACAACGCGCGCGCCGGCGCCCCTTCCGGGGCCACCAACGGCGGGGGCGGCGGCGGAAGCGACAGCGGCTACGTGGCGCGCCTGTCGTCGCTGATTCGCTCGAATACCATCTACCAGGCGCCGGCGGATCTGGCCGGCAATCCGAAGGCGGTGTTCCTGGTGTCGGTGGCGCCCGATTGTTCGATCGTGTCGGTCAAGCTGCGCCGCTCGAGCGGCGTGGCGTCCTGGGACCAGGCTGCCGAGCGCGGTATCCGCCGCTCCGACCCGCTGCCACGCCAGCGTGACGGCACCTGCCCGAGCGAACTGGAGATCGAGCGCGGGCCGAAGGACGATCGATGATGCCGGCGGGTGGCCGGGCTTCGCGAAGAGCCCGTGCAACGTGCTGGCAGGCGCGCATCGCTATAATCCGCGATTGGTCTTCATGAGGCATTTCATGAGGCATCTGGTATCCGGCCTCTTTCTTGCGCTGGTGCTGCACTCGGCGCCGGCGCAGATGCGCATCGACGTTTCCGGGGTGGGCGCCACCCAGTACCCGATCGCCATCGCCGCCTTCGCCACCGACGGGCGCGCGCCGCTGCAGGTGGTCGACGTGGTTCGGGGTGATCTCGCGCGCAGCGGCATGTTCCGCATCATCGACCCGCAAACGACGCTGTCCGATACCGCCACCGTGGACTTCGCCGACATCCGGGCGCGGGGCGCCGATGCCGTGCTCGGCGGATCGATCGCGCGCCTGGCCGATGGTCGCTACGACATCCGCTTCCGCCTCAGCGACGCCGTGCGCCAGAACGTGCTGGGCGGCGAATCACTGATGGTCACCGAACCCGACCTGCGCTTCGGCGCGCATCGCATTGCCGATTGGGTGTTCGAGAAGATCACCGGCGAGAAGGGCATCTTCTCGACGCGCATCGCGTTCATCTCCAGGCAGGGCAAGCGCTATCGACTCAACGTCGCCGACTGGGACGGCGAAAACGTCGTCTCGCCGCTCACTTCGCCCGAACCGATCATGTCGCCGTCCTGGTCGCCCGACGGCACCCGGCTGGCCTATGTGTCGTTCGAGAGCCACAAGCCGGTGGTCTACGTTCACACCTTGTCGACCGGCCAGCGCCAGGCCGTGGCGAACTTCAAGGGCAGCAACAGCGCGCCGGCCTGGTCGCCCGACGGCCGCACGCTGGCGGTGGCGCTGACCCGCGACGGACTTTCGCAGATCTACCTGATCAACGCCGACGGCAGCGGCACGCCGCGACGCCTCACCAGTTCTGCCGGGATCGATACCGAGCCGGTATTCGCCCCCGACGGCAAGAGCATCTACTTCACCTCCGATCGCGGCGGTTCACCACAGGTATACCGGATCGGGATCGGCGGCGGCGAAGCCACCCGCATCACCTTCGGCTCGTCCTACAACGTCAGCCCGCGCATCAGTCCGGACGGCAAGTTGCTTGCCTGGCTGACGCGACGCGACGGCCGCTATCTCGTGGTGGTGCGCAATCTCGAAGGCGGCCCCGAGACCGTATTGTCGGAAGCCGGACGCGAGGAATCGCCGAGCTTCGCACCCAATAGCCGATGGATCATGTTCGCGACCCAGGCCGGGGGGCGCGACTCACTGGTGGCCGTCAGCGTCGATGGACGGGTGCGCCAGCGCCTGACCTCGAACGCCGGCGACATCCGTGAACCCACCTGGGGGCCGTTCGCCCGATGAGGCCGCGGCCGCCCGACATGTCACGACTGTCACACCACCCTGGGAGCATCCATGAATTTCTCGATCCGACTGGCACTGGTAGCCATGATGGCGTCTTTCCTCGTCGCCTGCGGCTCCAGCGTAAAACTCGACGATAACGCCGGCAAGGCCGCCCCGATCGAATCGCGCGGCGGCAGCGCAAGCACCTCGGGCGCTGCGGCCGGCAGCGCGAGCGAGCGCGGCGTGGCGCAGGTCCAGGCTGGCGCAACCGATCCCCTGAACGATCCGAACAGCCCACTGGCCAGGCGCAGCATCTACTTCGACTTCGACAGTTTCGTGATCAAGGACGAATTCCGCCCGACCATCGAAGCGCACGCGCGCTACCTGCTCGGCCATCGCGAAAGGCACGTCGCGATCCAGGGCAACACCGACGAGCGCGGCAGCCGCGAGTACAACCTCGCGCTCGG
>CAZXLV010000180.1:0-5330 GCA_964641405.1 uncultured Limnobacter sp.
GTGTCCCATCTTGCGTCCCGGCCGCGGCTCGCGCTTGCCGTACAGGTGCAGCTTGGCAAAGGGATGCTGCAAGACCGCTGGCCAGTCGGGTTCGCGTGGCCCCGTGCCCGGTTGTGCGTCGCCGTGCCGGCGAAACCAGCAATCGCCGAGGATGTTCACCATGACCGCCGCCTGGTGCTGGTGAGTCGAGCCCAGCGGCAGGCCCGCCATGACCCGGACCTGCTGTTCGAACTGGCTGCTGACGCAGGCGTCGATCGTGTAGTGGGCCGAGTTGTGCGGGCGCGGCGCCATCTCGTTGATCACCAGTCGGCCGTCGGCGAGCAGGAAGAACTCGACGCACAGCACGCCGACATAGTCGAGCGCATCAGCCAGCGCGCGGGTGGCATCGATCGCGCGCGTCGCCTGCTGCTGCGCGATGCGCGCCGGTGCGATCGAGCGCGCCAGGATGCCGTCCCGGTGGACGTTCTCCACGACCGGAAAGACCACGCTGCGCCCATCGAAGCCGCGCGCCACCACCACCGAGATTTCGACCTCGAGTGGAAGTCGCTGTTCCAGTACGCAAGGCACCTCGGCCAGGCGCTCGAACGCCTCGATCGCCTGCGCCAGCGAAGCCACCCTGGCCTGTCCCTTGCCGTCGTAGCCGAGGCGTGCCGCCTTGAGGATGCCCGGCAGCAAGGCGGACGGCGCGGCCTGCAGGTCGGCGAGCGTTCGCACCTCGACGTAGGGCGCCGTCGCCAGCCCGCATCGGCGCACGAAGGCCTTTTCCAGGATGCGGTCCTGGGCGATCGCCACGCTGGCGGCGGCCGGGCTGACAACGCCGCTGCGGCCGAGGAACTCCAGCGCGCGCGCCGGGACGTTCTCGAATTCGGTGGTCGTCGCTTGGCACAGCGCACCGAGTTCACCGAGCGCTCGCTCATCGAGATAGTCGGCGCGCAGGTGGCGATCGGCCACGGTTCCTGCCGGGCTCTGGTCACCCGGATCGAGCACGCATACCCGGTAGCCCAGGCGCTGCGCGGCCATGCAGAACATGCGCCCGAGCTGCCCGCCGCCGAGCATACCCAGCCAGGACCGGGGCGGCAGCGGCGGCACGGGCCGGTGCACGGGCGGCAGCGCCGGCGCATCAGGCGCGACCGGCATTAGGCCTCCGGCAGGATGCTTGCGCGCGCAGCATCGGTCTGGCGCGCCCGGAATGCCTCCAGTTTGCCGGCCAGCCCGGCATCGCTGAGCGCGAGCATGGCGACGGCATGCAGTGCCGCATTGGCGGCTCCCGCCTCGCCGATGGCAAAGGTGGCCACCGGGATGCCGCGCGGCATCTGCACGATCGAGACAAGCGAATCCTCGCCGCGCAGGTAGCGCGACGGAACCGGCACTCCGAGCACCGGCACGATCGTCTTGGCTGCGATCATGCCGGGCAGGTGCGCCGCGCCGCCGGCGCCGGCGATGATCGCGCGCAAGCCGCGCGCGCGCGCCTGCTCGGCATAGCGGAACATGTCGTCGGGCATCCGGTGCGCCGACAGCACGCGCGCCTCGAAGGGCACGCCGAACTCGCGCAGCAGCGCGATTGCGTGCCGCATCACCTCCCAGTCGCTGTCCGAGCCCATCACGACGCCGACTTGTGCCAGCAGATCCGCTGTGCCGCGCGCCTTCACCTGCGGTTCATGATCGGTCACCACGTTCAGGCCTCCAGTTCCAGTCCGGTGAGCCGGCGCAGCGCCTCGCGGTACTTCGCGGCGGTCTGCTCGATGACCTCGGCGGGCAGCGGTGGCGGCGGCGGGCGCTTGCCCCACCCGGGCAGCGCCTCGAGATAATCGCGCACGAACTGCTTGTCGAAGGACGGCGGCGAGATGCCGGGGCGCCATGAATCGGCCGGCCAGAAGCGCGAGGAATCGGCCGTGAGCACCTCGTCCATCAGGTACAGCCGGCCCTGCGCATCGAGGCCGAATTCGAACTTGGTGTCGGCGATGATGATGCCACGCGTTGCCGCGTACTCGCTCGCACGGCGGTACAACTCGAGGCTGATGTCGCGCATGCGCGTGGCCAGCGGCGCACCGATGCGCGAGGCCATCTCCTCGAAGCCGATGTTCTCGTCGTGCTCGCCCAGGGCGGCCTTCGCCGCCGGCGTGAAGATCGGCTGCGGCAGGCGTGCGGCCATCTGCAGGCCGGGCGGCAACGCGATGCCGCACACCGCGCCGCTTGCCTGGTAATCCTTCCAGCCGGAGCCGATCAGGTAGCCGCGCACCACCGCCTCGACCAGGATCGGCCTCAGGCGCTTGACCACCATCGAGCGGTCGCGCACCTGCGCGCGCTCGTCGGCAGCCACCACCGACTCCGGTTCGACGCCGGTCAGGTGATTCGGCACCACGTCGGCAAGCCGTTCGAACCAGAACAGCGCCATCCGGTTGAGCACGCGCCCCTTGTCCGGAATCGGGTCGGCCATGATCACGTCGAAGGCCGACAGGCGATCGGTGGTCACGATCAGCAGCCGATCCTCACCCACCGCGTAGTTGTCGCGCACCTTGCCGCGCGACAGCAGCGGCAGCGAATGCAGGCTCGATTGGTAGAGGGCCGCCATCGGGAGTGTCCCGGCAAAACCGTCATTTTGCCTGATCGACGATCGCCCTCAGCGCCAGCGCGCCAACCAGCCGAGTCCGTCGCGAGTCGCTCCACGCGGGCGGTATTCGCAGCCGACCCAGCCCGGGTAGCCGAGTTCATCGAGCAGGGCCAGCAGATACGGGTAGTTCAGTTCGCCGCCATCGGGCTCCTCGCGCCCGGGAACGCCGGCGATCTGCACGTGGCCCACGCCGCCCAGGTGGCGCCTGATCTTCGTCGCCACGTCGCCCTCGACGATCTGGCAGTGGTACAGGTCCATCTGCACCTTCAGGTTCGGCTCGCCCACCTCGGCCACGATCGCGTGCGCCTCGGACTGCGTGTTCAGCAGGTAGCCGGGCATGTCGCGCGGATTGATCGGCTCGATCAGTGCAGTGAGCCCTTCCGCGGCAAGCCTGCGCGCCGCCCAGCGCAGATTGTCGACATAGGTGGCGCGCTGCTGCCCGCGTTGCCGGGCCTCGCGCACCACGCCCGCCATCAGATGCAGGCGCGGGCACGCCAGCCTTGCAGCGTAGTCGATCGCCCGCTCGATGCCGGCACGAAAATCGGCCTCGCGCCCCGGCAGGGCACCGGTGCCGCGATCGCCGGCCGCCAGGTCACCGGGTGGCGCGTTGAACAGCACCGGCTGCAGGCCGCTGGCGTGCAGCGCCGCCGCGATTTCGGCGGCCGGGAACTCGTAGGGAAACTGGAATTCCACCGCAGCAAAGCCGTCGAGCGCAGCCGCCTCGAAGCGCTGCATGAACGGCAGTTCGGCATACATCAGCGACACGTTTGCAGCGAATCTGGGCATCGTGGTTCCCGGGCCGGGCGCAGCGCTCCTCGGCGCCGATGATAGTCCGGCACGCGCGCCGCGTGGCAGGATGCTGGCTGCAAGCCACGAGGAGACGCAATGATCAGCGAACTGGTGATGTTCGACCTGCCGCCCGGCACCAGCCGTGACGAGGTGATTGCCGGGATGCGCGAGGTGGCCCCCGGCTGGCGTGCCAATCCGGACCTGATCCGCAAGACTTTCCTTTACGATGCGCCCGGCAACCGCACCGGCGCGCACTACCTGTGGAAGAGTCGCGCGGCCGCCGAGGCGGCACACGATGCCGCCTGGCGCCAGCGGGTCATGGACCGGTATGGCAGCGTGCCCACGCTGCAGTACTTCGACACGCCTCTCGTGGTCGACAATGCCCTCGGCAAGACCCTCGAGGGCTGAGAACCCGTAGACCGGCCCTCGCAGGCGGTCGGCATCCTATTCCGGCAGCGGGATGAATTCGGCGCCATCGTGCGGCGGCAGCGGGATGCGCCCAGCCGTCCAGTCTGCCTTGGCCTGCTCGATGCGCTCCTTGCGCGAAGACACGAAGTTCCACCAGATATGGCGCGCACCCAGCGGCTCGCCACCCAGCAGCAGCAGTGTCGACGACTCACGCGCGTGCAACAGCGGCTCTCCGCCCGGTCCGAACACCAGCATCTGCCCCGGCCGGCCGGCATGCCCGCCGGTTTCGACGGACCCGGCAACGACGTAGGCGGCGCGCTCGGCGTGGCCGACCGGCAGCGGCAGGGTGGCGCCCGCCTGCAGCAGCGCATGCACGCAAAACAGCGGCGAGTGCGTCTTGACCGGGCTGCTCATGCCAAAGGCATCGCCGGCAATGACGCGCAGCCACCTCCCGCCCTCGTGCGCCTGGGGCAACTCGTTCACCGGATAGTGGTCGAAGGCCGGGTCGGTTTCCTCGACGGCCTCGGGCAGGGCCACCCAGGACTGCAGCAATTCGATGCCGGGATCGACGAACGCCGACGGATCCTCGAAGCGCTCCGAATGCGATATGCCGCGGCCTGCCGTCATCCAGTTCACGTCGCCCGGCCGGATCGCCTGCTCGACGCCGAGGCTGTCGCGGTGCACGATGGCCCCGCTCAACAGGTAGCTGACCGTCGACAGCCCGATGTGCGGATGCGGGCGCACGTCGGCGGCACGCGCGGTGCCGGGCGCGAACACCACCGGCCCGGCATGATCGAGGAAGATGAACGGTCCGATCATGCGCCGCCTGGCGAACGGCAGCACCCGACGCACCGCAAGACCATGGCCGAGGTCGGCATGGCGAGCCTCGATGACCAGTTCGAGCACCCCGTTCATCCCTGCACCGGCGAGCCGCCGGGTGATCAGTTGACGACCTGGGCCAACTCGCCCTTGCGATAGCGCTCGATCATCACCGACAGCGGGACACCGCGGATCCGGCTGCCCTGGCCAACGCAGCCGAACTGGCGGTAGCGTTGCAGGCAGATCTGCTTCGCGGCATCGCGCGCCGGCTTGAGATACTCGCGCGGATCGAATTTCGACGGGTTCTCGACGAAGAAACGCCGGATCGCCGCCGTCATCGCGAGCCGGATGTCGGTATCGATGTTGATCTTGCGCACGCCGTGCTTGATCGCTTCCTGGATCTCCTCGACCGGCACGCCATAGGTTTCCTTCATGTCGCCGCCGTACTTGCGGATCTCCGCCAGCAGTTCCTGCGGCACCGACGAAGACCCGTGCATCACCAGGTGCGTGTTCGGGATGCGGGCGTGGATCTCCTTGACGCGCGAGATCGCGAGGATGTCGCCGGTGGGCCTGCGCGAGAACTTGTAGGCGCCGTGACTGGTGCCGATCGCGATGGCGAGCGCATCGACCTGGGTCTTGCGCACGAAGTCGGCTGCCTGCTCGGGGTCGGTGAGCAACTGCTCGCGGGTCATCGTCCCTTCGG
>CAZXLV010000181.1:0-5301 GCA_964641405.1 uncultured Limnobacter sp.
GGCGGTGCAACCGTTGGCTGAGTCCGACGCGCCCGTCCCTGAAGCGTCTATCTAGCGGCTCGCGCCGATGATCATCTCGAAGGTGGCCACCGGCGGCAGGACCCGCAGCCCGTGCTCGCCGCAGGACCTCGACTTCGCCGTCAGCGCCTCGAGGTCGGCTGCGCGCCCCGCGTACCGTCGCACGATGTTGCGGCGGGCTTCCTCGATGGCATAAGGCGACGCCAGAAGCTCGCACCAGCCTGCGTCCGCAAGGACGAAGAACAGGCGCATCGATCCGCTTTCCCGATGCGCGGCGCTGAACAGGATGTTCGCATCGAGAAACAGGCGCATGGGCTGGGCGGCGGTCGGGCTACTTTCGCTTTCGCCTGGCGGCGAACGCCTCTACACGGCGGGCCAATGGCAGCGGGACGGTGTTGCTGCGTTCGTACTCCGCAATCTGCTCTTCGATGTACATCTCGATCGGATATACCGCCGCCTGGCGCAGCACGATGGCGCCGTCAGGCGTTGTTTCGACCAGAAGGGGTGATTCGTCCGGGATGCCGCTTGCCCTGAGGATAGACCTCGGGATTGTGACCTGCCCCTTCTTTCCGAGCTTGACGAGTTCCACCTTTGCTCTCCTGAGCGCAAATCCGGCCAACAGCTGGCCGGAACCCCATCGTACGGACCTATCGATAAGTCGGGTTATCCGCTTTCGGACTCGATGTCCAGCGCCAGCACGGTCCTGAAGGCGCAGCGTGCCCTTGGGCCTAGTCGATCGGCGTTAGGCACTGCGTCGAATGTTCGCGCCGCCTCCCCACGCCTATAAATGCTCCTGCGCCCACCCACATGCACAGGAGATCGAAATGCGCGCTGATCAGCAGGTTCCAGGTTCCTTGCAAGCCCCGCATCGCGTCTCGCGCCATGCGCGCCAGGCCGGCCAGGGGATGACCGAGTACATCATTGTCGTGGCCCTCATCGCGGTGGCTGCGATCGGCGTCTACACGCTGTTCGGACAGACGATTCGCAACCAGACCGCGGGTCTGGCGCTGGAAGTCTCCGGCCAGACGGCCTCCACGGCGATCGGCAACGCGCAGGCCAACGCCAGTACCGCGTCGACCAACGCGAACGCGCGCAAGGGGCTCGACAACTACGACGCCAACAATCGCTGAACGTACGGGCAGCAGGGCCGCCAGCCGGAGCAGGCACGATGGGGACGATCGCCAGCGAACGTTGCCTGCCTCTTCACCGCCAGGCGCGCGGCGCGCGGTGGGCGGCTGGTGGCCCGCGTCGGCAGCGCGGGCAGGCGCTGGTCCTGGGCCTGGTACTGCTCTTCGCCGGCCTGTTGTCGCTCTTCTTCCTGTTCAGCAGCGGCCAGGTGAGCGCCTCGAAGCAGCGCCTCAGCAATGCGGCCGATGCCGCCGCCTACAGCGCGGCGGTCTGGCGCGCGCGCGTGCTGAACTTCCACGCCTACGCCAATCGCGCCATCGTTGCCCAGGAGGTCGCGGTGGCGCAGGCCGTCACGCTCACCTCGTGGTCCAAGTACTTCGAGAACTTCACCATCACGGCGCGCCGGCTCGCTTCGGCGTGGCCACCTGCGGCGGCGGTGCTGGCGGTGGTCGCCAAGGTGGCAGGCACGGCGCGCAATCTC
Source organism: uncultured Limnobacter sp. (assembly GCA_964641405.1). GTDB lineage: Bacteria > Pseudomonadota > Gammaproteobacteria > Burkholderiales > Burkholderiaceae_E > Zeimonas. The sequence continues at coordinate 1,628 of CAZXLV010000181.1, forward strand.
ACCGAGAGCAGCGCAGCCGACGAGATTGCGCTGCGCGCTGCACCGTCGCTCGGGTACAAGGCGCTGCTGCAGCGCAGCCAGGAAACCTTGCAACTGGCCGCCGATACCTTCGGGCTTGGTGCGGTCGCCAACGAGGTGGTGCGCGCCAACGATCCGGGCTTCTTCGCCTTCGCGCTCGGCGATGGCGGTGCCTTCAACGGCTTCACGCGTCGCTACGCCAGCGATGCCGATCGCACCCGCCTGCGCGACGTGGTCATCGATTCGCTCGATGGGTTCGTCGGCGGACCGCGGCGCGACGATGTGCGCCTGCTGCCCTTGCCGTCCGGTTGCTTCGGCAGCACGTTCGACATGAGTCGCTGGTTCCAGTGGTGGCGCAAGCGCGGAGGCACCGCCCTGACCCCCGACCTGGAGCGCTGGGAAGCCGTCGACACCGGTTCGGTGCACGACTATCGGCGCCGGCGCGGCTTCTTCTCCTCCAGCTGCCGGCAGGTCGAATCGCTGGTGGTGGGCTGGGGAGCGGCCGAGGCCACCGACGCGGCTCCCTTGTACGCCGTGCAGGCCAACACCGGCGATACCTGGGACAACGCCGCCGCCACCTGGCGCGCGTCTGCGGAGATCAGCGGCTACGGCTACACCGGCTTCGAGCGCTATGGCGGCATCGAGCGGGTGCGCGAGCTCGACTACGCACGCCTGGGCGATGCGCGCTTTCCGGTGAGCCAGGTGGTGGTGCTGGCGCGCAGCGATGGTGCGCGCGTGCGCACTGCCAACACGCTCGATGTCGGCACCGGGCGCCTGCGCCTGTTCGAGCGCTTTGCGGGCGATCGCCTGTGGGCGATGGCGGTCGGTGAGGTGTACTTCCGGCGCCCCCCCGGTGCGCCGGATCGCATCGAGTATGCGAGCCTGTACAGCCCGTACTGGCAGGCGCGCCTGGCCGAGCCCGACAGCATGCAGCGTGCAGCGGCGGTGGCCTATGTGCGCTGAGTATCGTGCCGCCGCGAGCCGGCAGCGCGGCCAGGCGCTGGTCGAAGCGCTGGTGGCGGCCCTCGTGCTGGTGCCGCTGGCGCTGCTGGTGGTACTGCTCGGGAAATTCCAGTCGCTGCAGCAGGCCACCATCGCGGCCTCGCGCACCCTGGCCTTCGAGTGTACGGTGCGGCCGCAGGCCTGCAGCGACGCCGGCGCGCACGCCGCGCTGGCCGACGAGGTGCGCAGTCGTCACTACGGGCGCCTCGACCGCGAGATCCTCAGCAACGACGTCATCGGGGATCCGGCGCCGCCCAACGAGCGCAACCCCTTGTGGGTCGATCGGCGCGGACGGCCTTTGCTCGAGCGCTTTGCCGACGTCGGCGTGGCGCTGTCTTCGCCGAGCTTCGATGCCGGGCGCGCCACCGCGATCGGGCGTGCGACGTCCGGTGCGCAAGCCTTGCTCGACAACGTGGCGGGTCCATCGCGCTTCGGGCTCTCGCTCAGAGGCGGCCTGGCCGAGGCGCGTGTGCAGGCGCTGGTGTCGCCAAGCGAGAGCGGCAACACGCGGCTGGCGCGGCTCGATTCGCTTCCGCTGGCCATGCAGGCGCGTACGGCCGTGCTCACGGACGCCTGGCAGGCGTCCGGACCGTACGGCAGCGAGGCGCATCGGGTCGAAGCGCGCGTGGCGCAGGGCAGCCGGCTCGATGCCGTGCTCGAGGCCCGCCTTGCGCTCGGCTACCAGCTCACGCACTGGACGCTTGCCCTGCAGGAGGTCGCCGGCGTTGAACCGAGCGCATCGGCATTTCGACCCTACTACGTCGACGTCGATCGCGTGCCGCCGGACCGGATCGCGCCATGACGAGCGTCGAGCGCGTCTGCGAACGCTTCGTGCCTCTTGGGGCGGCGCTGATGCTGGCGCTGCCGCTGCTTGCCATCGGCGCCTCGTCGCGTGCCGATGAGCGCCAGGCACTGCCCGGGGTGCTCGAGGGCGAGCGCGTGGTGGTGCCGGCAGGTGAACTGGCCGGCCACGGCTTGCGGGTGAGCCAGGTCGGCAGCCGCCTGGCACCGGCCGACGCACTGGCCTCCGTCGAGCGGGAATGGCGGCGCCATTCAGGCGCGGCCGTGCTGCGGGCCGACAGCGAAGGCTGGGCGGTGCTTTCGCGCCGGCTCGATGAAGGTTTCGAGACCCTGCAGTTGCGCGCAAGGGCACATGGCGGCAGCGAGGGGCTGTTCACGCGCTGGAGCGATCGGGCCGCGCCCCTGCGCGCCCGGCGAGCGCTCGGTGAATTGCTGCCCGTCGATGCGCGCATCACGCGCCAACTCGCTTCGCACGACGCTGCCGCGAACGGCGCGCGCCGCGCCGATACGTTGCTGGCGCAGTTGCCGCACGGCATCGACGAAGCGGAGCGGCGCGTCGATGCGCAATTGCGCCGCGCCGGTTTCGCCAGGCTGCCGATGCCGCCCGCGCGGCACCAGTCGGCATGGCGCAACGATCGCGCGCGCTTCTATCGTGGCGCCGGCGCCGAAGTGATGGTGACGCTGCATGCGCGCGAGAGCGACACCGCGCTGGTGCTCTATCACGTCGAGGTCGCGCCATGAAGCGCCCGGCGCAACGTGGCCAGTCGAGCGTCGAAGTGCTGATCGTGCTGCTGCTGCTCGTGCTTGCGCTCACGGCCGGTCCGCGCAGCCCACTCGAGCGCCTGTTCGAGGCGTTCGGCGATCGTTACGAGCGATTCACCCACGCCATGTCCCTGCCATGAAAAATCCCCTGCCTGTCCTGCGCGCCCTCGCGGCGCGATGCCTGCAACACCGCAGCCTGCTGCTGTTCGCAGTCGCGCTCGCCTTCGGAGCGCTGGCCGTCTTCGGCGCGCGCGGCTACATCGCCGAACGCCTCGAAGTGGAGAAGGCACGGCTCGCGCCACGCCAGGCGAGTGTCGCCGTGGTGGTCGCACGACGCGACCTCGAGCGAGGCGAACTGGTCGTACCGGAGAACATGGCGGTGCGCGAAGTGCCGGCCGATTTCCTGCCGGGTTCCGCCATCCGCCCCGAACGCTTCGAGCAGCATCTGGGTGCGCGCCTCGAGCAACCGATGCGCAGCGGCGAGCCGCTGCTGGCAGGGGTCATCCTCGGGGCCGACGCGGGCGGCTTCTCCAGCCGCATCCGCCAGGGCATCCGCGCCATGTCGATCCTGGTGGACGAAGTGAATTCGGTCTCGGGCATGCTGCAGCCGGGTGATCGCATCGACCTGCTGTTTTCGGTGCGTCCGCCATCGAGCCCGGGGCAGCCACCCGCGCAGGAGGTCACCGCGCCGCTGATGCAGGATCTGGCGGTACTTGCCACCGGGCGGCAGGTGCGCGCCGCTGGCGACGAGGCTGGCGGTGCACGCCATTTCACCGCCATCACGGTCGAAGTGTCACCAGTGCAGGCGCAACAACTGATTGTCGCGCAGCGCACCGGCAAGCTCACCGCCACCTTGCGCCACCCGGACGATCGCACGCCGCTGGGTGCGCGACCGCTCGACCTCGATGCCTTGCTGGGTATCGCTCGTCCGCTGGCGCAACGCGAGGCGGCGCGCGCCCTGGGTCCGGAGATCATCGTGGGTGGGCGCGGGCCGCTGGTGGCCACGCAGGCCGCACTGGCAGCCGGCCAGCGGCCATTGGCGGCGATGGCGTTGCCGCCGGGTGCCGAAGCGCCCTGGGCGCTGGCATCCG
>CAZXLV010000182.1:0-3069 GCA_964641405.1 uncultured Limnobacter sp.
AGGGGACACTTCTATCTGGTTGGAAGGGGACATTACTAACTGGGGCCTACACTGGCAGCGGGTTGGCTTGTGCGAAGCGTGGGGTCCGAATATTATGGGCGGCCCTGTGCAGCATGCTCGGGGCGACCGGAGAGGTGGCAGAGTGGTCGAATGCGCCGGACTCGAAATCCGGTTTACGGTTTCGCCGTAACGTGGGTTCGAATCCCACCCTTTCCGCCAGGAAGCATGGGCCCGACCCTGATCGCAGGCTGCCAGGGTGCCCTGGCGTCGAGCGGCCGCGGCGGGTTGGTGCCGAATCGGCCAGGAAAATCTTGCGTTGACGCTCGCATCGCGCGCAGCGTCCCGGCGGAGACTGACGGTGGGCAAGGACAACGCATTCGAGCGCGACAAGCTGATCCGGTTTCATCACTGCGATCCGGCCGGGATCGTCTTCTATCCACAGTATTTCGTCCTGTTCAACGAACTGGTCGAAGACTGGTTCAACCACGGACTGCGGCACGACTATGCCGGGATGGTCTATCGCCAGCGGCTGGGAACGCCGATGGTGCGCGTGGAGTGCGACTTCCTCTCGCCCAGCAAGATCGGCGAAATGCTTACGCTGCGGTTGCTGGTGCGGCGCATCGGCCGCAGTTCGCTGGGCCTGACGGTCGAAGGCGTCGCGGACGGTGTTCCCAGGGTACGTGCGGAACTCACCATCGTGCTGGCCAACGTCGACACCCTGCGCTCGGTGGCGTTCCCGCCGGAGCTGCGCGCCGGCATCGAGCGATACCTGATGCCTTGATGACTGGCGCCGAATGTGGCGTAGTTCCGTTATTGCCGGGCGTCGCCCTCCGGCTTGACGCAGCCCGAAGCAACTTGTTCACTGTTGCGCGCGAGCGCCTCCGCTAGCATCGCCTCTGTCGCAATGGCTCCACCGGATCGGTTTTGCAGGCGCTGATCCGTCCGGGGTCGCGCCCGAAGAACTCGATGATCGAACCGGAACCTCCGCGTCCCATGCCCACCTCGCGCTCCCTGCTCTTCGCGCGCACGCGCGAATCGCTGGCCGATGCGCTGTCGGTGGCGGCAACCGATGGACTTCCGGCCATCGCACACGAACTGGAGGCGGCCGCCGAGCATGCACTCGACGGGCGCGATCGACAGTCACTGTTCGCAGCGGCAACGCGCCTGCGACGCGAGGCGTCGATGCGGGTGACACGCATTGCCGATGCCCTCGCGCAGCGCGCCTTGCGTTGCCTCGAGCACCTGCGCCGCGAAGGCGGCGTGGACGAGCCGGATGCCCTGGCGCTGCTCGACGATGAAGAACTGGAAGCCCAGATTCTCGCCGCCGACCTGGCGCGCCTGGTGCGCGAGCGTGCCGGCAGCGCCTACCCGCGCTACGTGGCGCGGCTGCGCGCCATCTGCGATGTGCGGTGGCGAGATGACGACATCAACCCGCTCGGCGCGCGCACGCTGGCCACTGCAGCGCTCGCCGCCCTGGGCGATCTGACCGACGACCCGCGCACGCGCGCGGTGATCAGGCAACTGGCACTGAAGGCATTCACCGCACCGATCGCCGAGGCTATCGAAGCGGCCGGGCGGCGTCTCGAGCAGGCCGGCGTGCCCGAGGCGGGCGAGCCCGACGCCGGCGTCGATCGAAATGCGCCGGGCGCCAGGGCGACAGCGCTGCCCGATGACATGCCGGCGAGCCCGCTGCCGGCCACATCCGCGAGGCCCGCCGCGCACGGCGAGCCCACGGTGCTGGAGGAGTCCGCTGCGCAGGGCGAACCCGCCAGGGGCGAACAGGGCGCCACGCCCGAACAATCCGGTGATGCCACGCGTGCCTTCGGCGCGCTGGTGCAGGCCGATCGAGATGCCTCGACCCTGGGCAGTTCGCCGCTGGCCGATCGGGCCGCAGGCGAGCACCTGCGCGTGCTGCCGGTCCTGCAACCGGTACTCGATATCGAGCGCGATGCCGTTGCCTTCGCCCACGCGATCGGCGCCATGCCCTACAGTCGTCAGGCGCGCGGCGAGTTCTTCGGCAACGTGCGCGCCCGCCTGCGTGAATCCGGGGCGGCGCCGGCGCAGGTCGCGGTGGTCGACGTGGTTGCGGCGATGTTCGACTACGTGATCGACGATCGCCGCCTGCCCGAGGCTGCCAAGCCACTGGTCTGGCGACTGCAGCAGCCGGTGATCGCGCTGTCGTTGCTCGACCCGGCCTACCTTGGCGACGATCCGCGTGCGCTGCGTCGCCTGATCGAGCACTTCGGTGCGATCTCCACCGCATTTTCGCAGGACATCGCGCGCGGTAGCGAGTTGTATCGCCGGCTCGACACGGTCGTGCGCGCAGTCGAAATCGTCACCAGCGCCCTGCAGTCGCGCTCGGCGGTGATGGCGCAGCAGGTCGAGAAGGAATACTCGCGTGCCGCGCGCAGCGTGGGCCAGTTGATCGAGCGCGTGGTGCGCGAACGGCGCGCGCTGGAGGAGACGCCGGGGCGACGCAACCGGCGCGACTATGCGCGGCGACCTGATCGCGAGCGTGAGAAGCAGGTCACCGAGCGCCTGCATGAGATGCTGAGCGAGCGGCTCGATCGGCACCAGGCGCCGGACTCGGTGCGTGAATTCGTGGCCAGCGTGTGGCTGCGGCACCTGCGCACGGCGGCGCTGCGCAATGGCGAGGAAAGCGCTGAATTCCGGGTTTCGATGCAGGTGGTCGACGACCTGTTGTGGAGTCTCGAAAGTGGCGAGCGGCGAAGTCGTCGCGAACTTGCGCAGCGCATACCGCCATTGATCCGGCTGATGACGCAGGGGGTGCGCGAGATCGGCGCGCGTGACGAGGAGTTCAAGTCGTTTTTCGACGAGCTGTTCCTGATCCACCTGCGTCGCATGCAGCGGCGCGAGCGTGAACGTGGCGCGAGCACGCGTATCCGCGAGGCCGATGGCGAGCCGGGCACGTCCGCCGGCACGGGCGATGCCGCGACGCCCGGGGTGCCGACACTGAAGGACGCGATCACCACGTCGGAGCGCCCGGCCAGCCGGCGGCACCAGCCCGCGGCGCAGTCGCCGGGTGTGCAGCCTGCGCCCGAGACGCCG
>CAZXLV010000182.1:3169-5298 GCA_964641405.1 uncultured Limnobacter sp.
ACGCCGTCATCGGTCGAGCCGTCTGCAGCCGTGCCGCCAGCGACTCCGCGCGAGGGGGAGGTGGCGACGGAAACCGAAGGCAGCGAGCGGCGCCTGATCGAGATCCTCGAGTCACTGGATCTCGCCGATCTGCCGGCAGAACCCCTGCGACAGACGCTGACGCCCGCGCAGGCATGCGCGCAACTGGTGCGCGGCGACTGGATCGAGTTGTCCACGCGCAAGGAACGGGCCTACCTCAAGGTTGCCTGGATCAACCACCGGCGCACGGTGGCCTTGCTGGTGCGCCACGCCGACCGGCGCGCAACGTCGTTGCGCATGGACGAACTGCGCGAACGCTTCGCGCAGCAGCGCGCCTTCATCGTGCATTGAGTGCCGGCCGCAGCGATCGGGGAAATCCCGCAGTTGGCTGCGACATGCACTATATTGCTTGACATGCCAAAACGAACGAATTAATGTTCCTGCGCCGAGCGCCGGCGCTGGCCGTCTCGTCATCCGCATCTGCACCGATCCCGGTGCGGCCTGATCGCCGGCCTGCACGAACTGTCTGTCGGCAACCCCCGGGAACCGCAATCGAGGGCATCGACCCGCCAGGAAGTTGCCGGGTCGACGATGCGGGAATGTCCGCCGTTGCATCGGGCGGGCTGACAGGGCAGGCTTGCTCGGCTATCGTTCGGGGTGCCGCGCGGGCGGCCCCGGCATCGGTCGGAAATGAAGACGGTCCATGGGCAAGCGCCCGATCACGAATCCACAGGAGAGGTCATGAACAACAGGCGAGCACTCAAACTGGCGGTCGCGGCTGCCGTGGTGGCGATGACGGGCGCGGCTGCAGCCCAGTCGGGCCAGCCGTACAAGGTGGGTTTCATGCTGCCCTACACCGGCACCTACGCCGCACTGGGCAACGCGATCGAAAACGGCTTCAAGCTCTATGTCGAGGAGCACGGCGGCAAGCTCGGTGGCGATACGATCGAGTTCGTGCGCGTGGACGACGAAAGCGATCCGGCCAAGGCAACCGACAACATCAACAAGCTGATCAAGCGCGACCAGGTCGACGTGGTGGTCGGCACGGTGCATTCCGGCGTCGCGATGGCGATGGCCAAGGTCGCCAAGGACAGCGGCGTGCTGATGATCGATCCCAATGCCGGAGCCGACGCAGTCACCGGGCCGATGTGCGCGCCCAACATCTTCCGCAGTTCCTTCTCCAACTGGCAACCGGCCTACGCGATGGGCGTGGTGGACGCCAAGCGCGGCTACAAGACGGCCGTGACGGTGACCTGGAAGTACGCGGCCGGCGAGGAGAGCGTCAACGGCTTCAAGGAGGCGTTCACCAAGGGCGGCGGCAAGGTGCTCAAGGAGCTTACCGTGCCGTTTCCGAACGTCGAATTCCAGGCCGTGCTGACCGAGATCGCGTCGATCAAGCCGGACGTCGTGTATACCTTCTTCGCCGGCGGCGGCGCGGTGAAGTTCGTCAAGGACTACGCGGCGGCGGGCCTGAACAAGTCCATTCCGCTCACCGGTGCCGGCTTCCTCACCGATGGCACGCTCGAGGCGCAGGGTGACGCGGCGCAAGGCCTGCTCACCACGCTGCACTACGCCGACGGGCTGGACAACCCCAGGGACAAGGCGTTCCGGCTCGCTTACGCCAAGGCCTACAAGATGCAACCGGACGTCTATGCGGTGCAGGGCTATGACGCGGCCCAGATGCTCGGCATCGGGCTGGTGGCGGCCAAGGGCGACAAGGCGAAGAAGGACGTCATGATCGCGGCGATGGAGAAGGCGCGCATCGACAGCCCGCGCGGCGCGTTCACCCTGTCCCGGGCGCACAATCCGGTGCAGGACATCTATCTGCGCAAGGTGGTCGGCAAGGCCAACCAGGTCCAGGGCGTAGCCGTCAAGGCACTGGCTGATCCGGCGCGCGGTTGCCGCATGTAATCGACCGCTGCCGGGGCGGGCGGTGGCGCGCAGCGGCCGCCCGTCTTCTCGTGCACGACACTACGCATGGATCCGGTCGTCTTTCTCGTCCAGTGCCTGAACGCGGTCCAGTACGGGCTGCTGCTGTTCCTGGTGGCCAGCGGCTTGACGCTGATCTTCGGCATCATGGGCGTGATCAACCTGGCGCACGGCAGCTTCTA
>CAZXLV010000183.1:0-5274 GCA_964641405.1 uncultured Limnobacter sp.
TCGCGGTATTCGCCGGTGATCGCATCGATGATCTGCTCGTCGCGCGAGGTGCCCAGCGTTGCAACGACGATTGCCTGCGTCTCGCCGCGCGTGAACAGCGCCGAGCCATGGGCGCGCGGCATCACGCTGGTGCGGATCGCGATCGGTCGCACGGTGCGCGTGTCGCGCCCGTCGATGCGCGCCTCGCCCGAAAGGACCTGGTTGCGCACGATGCGCGATTGCAGATCGAACAGCAGATTGGCCAGTTCGTTGGCATCCGGGGCGGGTTGGCCGGCCGCGGCAGCCTCCTCGGCGATCTTCGCCGCGGTTGCCTTCTCGATGGCGGCGATGCTCGTCATGCGCTGCTGCTTGTTGCGCAGTGCATAGGCCGCGCGCATGTCGGGCTCGGCCAGCGCGTCGACGCGCGCCACCAGCGCTTCGTTCTTCGGCGCGGGCTGCCAGTCCCAGGCCGGCTTGCCGGCCATCTCGACCAGTTCGTCGATCGCCTTGATGGCCGCCTGCATCTGCTCGTGGCCGTAGACCACGGCGCCCAGCATGACGTCTTCGGGCAGTTCGTGCGCTTCCGATTCCACCATCAGCACGGCGGCATCGGTGCCGGCCACGACGAGGTCGAGCTTCGAGGCGTCCATCTGCGTGGCGCTCGGGTTCAACACGTATTGGCCGTCGATGTAGCCGACGCGCGCGGCGCCGATCGGACCATCGAACGGAATCCCCGACAGGGCGAGCGCCGCCGAGGCGCCGAGCATGGCCGGAATGTCGCTGTCGACTTCCGGGTTGCTCGACATCACCTGGATGACGACCTGCACCTCGTTATAGAAGCCTTCGGGGAACAGCGGCCGGATCGGCCGGTCGATGAGCCGGCAGATGAGGATCTCGCGCTCGGTGGGGCGCCCCTCACGCTTGAAGAAGCCGCCGGGAATGCGACCGGCGGCATAGAACTTCTCGACATAGTCGACCGTGAGGGGGAAGAAATCCTGCCCGGGCCGGGCCGTCTTCGCACCGACCACGCTGGCCAGGACCACCGTGTCGTCGATGCTCACGAGCACCGCTCCAGAGGCCTGGCGGGCGATCTCGCCAGTCTCGATGGTGACCGTATTGCTTCCCCACTGGAACGTCTTCTTGGCGATTTGGAACACTTCGTATCCTTTGGAAGCTGGGTTCTCAGCCGCGCAGGCCGAGTTTTTCGACGAGCGCCCTGTAGCTGGCCAGATCCGTACCCTTGAGGTAATCGAGCAGCTTGCGGCGTCGGCTGACCATCTTGAGCAGGCCACGGCGCGAGTGATGGTCCTTCGCGTGGGTCTTGAAGTGGCCGGTGAGTTCGACGATACGGGCAGTAAGCAGCGCAACCTGGACTTCCGGCGAACCGGTGTCGTTCTTGGCACGCTGGAAGTCGGCGACGATCTTCGCCTTGTCGATGTTGGCGACAGCCATGGATTTCCCCTGAAACGAGACAATTCACTTGCGGCAGCGCCGGGATGCACTGCCGTGCCGGTACGCGCCGCATGCGGGCGGGGCGCGAAGGGGGCAGATTATAACGGAATTCGGCCTGCCCCCGCGCGATCAGACGCCGCCCTGGGGATTGACCCGCTCGGCGCGCGATTGCAGCTTGTTCAGGGCGCTCAGGTAGGCCTTGGCCGAAGCCACCACGATGTCGGGGTCGGCGCCCACGCCGTTGACGATGCGGCCCGATTTCGACAGGCGCACCGTGACCTCGCCCTGCGATTCGGTGCCGGTGGTGATCGCATTGACCGAGTACAGCATCAACTCCGCGCCACTGCGGGCCTTGGCCTCGATCGCCTTGAAGGTGGCGTCGACCGGACCGTTGCCTTCGGCCTCGGTGCTGTGCTCGCTGCCGTCGATGGTCATGGTGACGCGCGCGTGCGGTCGCTCGCCGGTCTCGGAGCCCTGGGCCATCGAGACCAGCCGGTAGTGATCGTCGGCTTCGTGCTGCACCGCCTGGTCGGAGACCAGGGCGTGGATGTCCTCGTCGAAGATCTCCGACTTGCGATCGGCCAGCTCCTTGAAGCGACGAAACGCTTCGTTGACTTCCTGCTCCGACTCCAGTTCGATGCCCAGTTCCTCCAGGCGCTGCCGGAACGCATTGCGTCCGGAGAGCTTGCCCAGCACGATCTTGTTGGTCGTCCAGCCTACGTCTTCGGCCTTCATGATCTCGTAGGTGTCGCGCTGCTTGAGCACGCCGTCCTGGTGGATACCCGAGGCATGGGCGAACGCGTTGGCGCCGACCACCGCCTTGTTGGGCTGCACCGGAAAGCCGGTGATGCTCGACACCAGCTTGGAGGCCGGCACGATCTGCGTGGTGTCGACGCCCACCTCGAGGCCGAAGTAGTCGCGGCGGGTCTTGACCGCCATCACGATCTCCTCCAGCGAGGTGTTGCCGGCGCGCTCGCCCAGGCCGTTGACGGTGCACTCCACCTGGCGCGCGCCGCCGATCCTCACCGCCGCCAGCGAGTTGGCCACCGCCATGCCGAGGTCGTTGTGGCAATGCACCGACCACACCGCCTTGCCGGAGTTGGGGACCCGCTCGCGCAGCCTGCGCACCTGTTCGCCGAAGAGCTCCGGCACGGCGTAGCCGACCGTGTCGGGAATATTGATGGTGGTGGCGCCTTCCGCGATGGCCGCCTCGAGTACGCGACACAGGAAATCCGGGTCGGAGCGGCTGGCGTCCTCGGGCGAGAACTCGACGTTGTCGGTGAACTTGCGCGCAAAGCGCACCGCCAGGCGGATCTGCTCGTAGACCTGCTCCGGGGTCATGCGCAGCTTCTTCTCCATGTGCAACGCCGACGTGGCCATGAAGGTGTGGATGCGCATCGACTGCGCGCCTTCCAGTGCCTCGGCCGCGCGCGAGATGTCGCGGTCGTTGGCGCGCGCCAGCGAGCACACGGTCGAATCCCTGATCGCGCCGGCGATGGCGCGCACCGCCTCGAAGTCGCCATTGGACGACGCGGCAAAGCCGGCCTCGATCACGTCCACGCGCAGCTTTTCGAGTTGCCGCGCAATGCGCAGCTTCTCTTCGCGCGTCATCGAGGCGCCCGGGCTCTGCTCGCCATCGCGCAAGGTGGTGTCGAAAATGATCAGCTTGTCGGCCATCGGAATACTCCTGTAGCGCCCGGCCCGCTCGTGGCGGGAGGCAGGGAACTGCAACGGTGGGTAGGGGTGGGGGTTGTCAGCGCGCGGGGCGCAGTAGCGGACCCAGCACCGCAAGCAGGTGCAGGCCGCCGGGCAACCGGGTGGCGGTCGCCAGGGAGGGCGTGAGCAGAGGAGCGCGGCGCTGGCCGCAGGCCATGTTCATCGGGAAAATATAGCGGCTTTGTGCAGTGCACGCAAGCATCGTGCCGCCTTCATCTTCTCAGGTCTTCGGCAGGGTCACGCCGCGCTGCCCCTGGTACTTGCCGCCTCGGTCGCGGTACGAGATCTCGCACACCTCGTCGGACTCGAAGAAGATCACCTGCGCGCAACCCTCGCCGGCATAGATCTTCGCCGGCAGCGGCGTGGTGTTGGAGAACTCGAGCGTGACGTGGCCTTCCCACTCGGGTTCGAGCGGCGTCACGTTGACGATGATGCCGCAGCGTGCGTAGGTCGACTTGCCCAGGCAGATGACCAGCACGTTGCGCGGAATGCGGAAGTACTCGACGGTGCGCGCCAGGGCGAACGAGTTGGGCGGAATGATGCACACCGGGCCCTTGAAATCGACGAACGATTTCTGGTCGAAGTTCTTCGGATCGACGATGGTCGAGTTGATGTTGGTGAAGATCTTGAACTCTTCGGCGCATCGCAGGTCGTAGCCATAGCTCGATGTTCCATACGAGACGATGCGCCTGCCGTCGACTTCGCGCACCTGGCCGGGCTCGAATGGCTCGATCATGCCCTGTGCCGACATGCGGCGGATCCAGCGGTCGGACTTGATGCTCATGGCGCTTCCGGAAGCGGCGCGGCTGCGCCAGGAAAGCGGGGATTCTAGCGCGCGCCCCCGGGATGGTGGCATGATGACAGGTCTCAATCAGAGCGCGCCGCGCAAGGCGGCCGACAACGTCGCATCGAGGAGACGATCCATGAACCAGACCGTGACCATGACGGTGAACGGCAAGGCGGTTTCGGCCAGCATCGACAACCGTACCCTGCTGGTGCAGTTCATCCGGGAGCACCTGCAACTGACCGGCACGCACGTCGGCTGCGACACCGCGCAATGCGGCGCATGCACGGTGCACCTGAACGGGCGGGCGGTGAAATCCTGCTCGATGCTCGCCGTCCAGGCCGAAGGCGCATCGGTCACCACCATCGAGGGCATTGCCAACGGTGAGTTGCATCCGGTGCAGAAGGCCTTCCACGAATGCCACGCCCTGCAATGCGGATTCTGCACGCCCGGCATGGTGATGTCGGCAATCCAGTTGCTCGCGGACAACCCCAGGCCCAGCGAAGCGCAGATCCGCGAAGGGCTGGAAGGCAACCTGTGCCGCTGCACCGGCTACCACAACATCGTGCGCGCCATCGAACAGGCCGCCGCCCAGGGCTGAGGCCACAGGAGACACCACCATGACCGATATGTCGAATTCGCCGATCGGCAAGTCGCTGCTGCGACGTGAAGACGAACGATTCCTCACCGGCAGCGGGCAATATACCGACGACGTGTCGATGCCGGGCCAGACCTTCGCGGTATTCCTGCGCTCGCCCCATGCACATGCGCGCATCAACTCGATCGACACCAGCCGGGCGCTGGCCGCCCCGGGGGTGGTGGCAGTGTTCACCGGCGCCGACCTGGCCGAGGCGAAAGTCGGCGGCCTGCCCTGCGGCTGGCTGATCCACAGCAAGGACGGCAGTCCCATGAAGGAGCCGGCGCACCCGGTGCTCGCCCAGGGCAAGGTGCGCCACGTCGGGGAGCAGGTGGCCCTGGTGGTGGCCGAAACCGTGCTGCAGGCCAAGGACGCTGCCGAGCTGATCGATGTCGACTACGAGGCCCTGCCCGCGGTCATCGATACCGCCGGCGCCGACCAGGCGAGCGCCAGCGTGCATGACGAGGTGCCGGGCAACGTCTGCTACGACTGGGGCCACGGCGACAAGGCCGCGGTCGATGCGGCGTTTGCCAAGGCGGCCACGGTCTCGCGCATCGATATCGTCAACAATCGCCTGATCCCCAACGCGATGGAGCCGCGCGCCGCCAACGCGGTCTACGCGCGCCATGACGGCAGCTACACGCTGTACGTGGCCAACCAGAACCCGCACGTCGAGCGCCTGCTGATGTGCGCGTTCGTGCTCGGC
>CAZXLV010000184.1:0-5220 GCA_964641405.1 uncultured Limnobacter sp.
GCCGTTCCACTCGAACACGCGCACTCCCGCTTCGAGCAGGGGCCGGTAGCCGGCGCGCGACAGTGGCGAGATCGCCGGAATGTCGGAGGCGCCGGGCACCAGCAGGCGCACGTCCACTCCGTCGCGCGCGGCGGCCGCCAGCGCCTGCACGTAGGGCGCGCTGCCGATGAAATAGGCATCGGTGAGCCACAACTGCTGGCGCGCCAACGAGGCGATCGACAGATCGAGCCGGAAGGTGCCGGTGGCACTAGGCGCACCGGCGATCACGCGCAACCGGATGTCGCCGACTGGCGCCATGCTCGCCGCCGGCGTGGCCTGTGGCGCCGCGCCCTGCGACGCCGTGCAGTGCGCCAGCACGCCCTCTGGTTGCGGGGGCGCCGGCAGTGCGCCACCGCCACTGGCCTGCCAGGCCTGCGCGAAGGCTTGCTCGAGCGCGGCCACCGCCGGGCCGCGGATCTCCACCCCGGTGTCGCGCCAGGGTTCGAGCCGGCGCGCCGGATTGCCGTACCACTTGGCGCTGACGCACAAGCCGCTCACGAAGCCGACGCGGCCATCGACCACGATGGTCTTGCGATGGTCGCGCGACAGCCAGCCGAAGGGACTCGCGAAGTGCGGTGGATTGAACAGCCGCACCTGCGCGCCGGAGGCGCGCAGCGTGCGCCACAGCGCGCCCGAGCGCCACGATCCGAGCCAGTCGCACAGCACCAGGACCTGCACGCCGGCACGTGCCCTGGCTGCGAGCCGTTCCGCGAACGTGCGCCCGAGCGCATCGTTCTCGAAGATGTACATCTCGAACAGGATCACGTGCCGGGCGGCTTCGATCGCCTGCTCCCAGGCGGGGAAATTCTCCTGTGCGTCGAGCAGCACGCGCACCGCGTTGCCGTCGATCGGGTCGGCGCCGGCCGCCCGCAGGAAGGCGCGCTCGGCGAAGCTGCGCTGCTCGGCCGCCGCCGGACGACTCGAAACGGTTGGGATCGGGGAATCGGGCATCACGCGTCGTCGATGCGCGCCGCCGCAACGGCGTGTGCGCTGCGGACAAGGCTGTCCCCGGCTACAGTAACATGGCCCTGCCAGGGAAAAGAAGATCGACTTGCCCTGCGGCCCGATCGCCAGCCAGCGCAAGGCTGTATCGGTTTCGCGCCGCCGGCCACCGGTCGATCAGGTGGCGAAGCGCCACCGCGAGCACCCTTTGATCAGCGGATGGTGACGCCTGGAGGCGGCGGCGGCGGAGCGCCCGGCGGAGGCGGTGGCGGACGCACCCCGGCCGGCGGGGCCACGGCGCCCGGAGCTGCCTCGGAGTAGTAGGGGCGATGGGAAGACCCCCCCATCTGGCCCGATACCGGCACCCGATGCCCCTTGGCATACATGCACTGGACGTACGCGTTGTCGTAGTGCCGCTGCGATCCATAGGCGGAGGTACGACTGGCATCGGTGCCCGCAGCGCTGCCGAACAGGAGGCCGGTGCCGGCGCCGATGCCGGCACCCCGTGAGCCGCCGATCGCAACGCCGGCCAGGGCGCCGACCGCGGTTCCGACCGCGGCGCTGCGCACCGCGCTCTGGTCCGAGGCGCCTTGCGCGGTCTGCCCGCCGACCTGGTAGGCCGCATACTCGCGACACGACATGTCGTCGCTGCGGAACTGATCGAAGCTCATCCCGGTGCCGGGAAGAACCAGCACGCTCGGCCCGCTGGGAACCGTTGCACACGCAGCCAGGCCCGCAGCAAGCGCTGCCAGCAGGCCGACTCGAACGAAAGCTCGTTTCATATCGATTCCATCATCCATCATGAGCGTGGCGGACAACTACTGCGGCGCCACTGCCTGCCAGCCACCCGGGCAGGTCTTCACGTTCGGATAGTAGCCCTGCGGGTCGGCGCACCAGTACCAGTAGTCGTTGCTGGCCGATGCGGGTGGCTGTTCGATGTAAACGGGCGGCGAGGATGGTACCGCCACCACCGGTGGCGGGTAGTACCCATACCCCCCCGGCCCCCAGTAGTACGGCGCGCGGTACGGATACCAGAAGGGATCGTAAAACGCGCCGGGGCCGATGAATACGCGTGCGCCGGAATGCGAATGGCTGTAGTGTCCGCGGTAGTGGCCCCCATAGCGGCCGCCGTAGTGGGCCTGGTACATGGGTGCACCGACGTGGACATCGACCCGTCCGCGGACGCGATCGCCGCCCCGATCGGCCCATGCGGCCCCGCACAGGAGCGAAGCCATGGCGAATACGATCAGGCGCTTGCTGGTGCGTGCGTTCATGCGAGAACTCCCGAACTGCGGCGGGTACCCCTCGAAACAGGCCCCACCCTCCTCGTCATCCTACAACGCACGAACGCCGGGTCCGGTAGACAGGCCTGGCCATCGTTGCCAGTTGGTTCGTACCAACGGGTGATTGATAAAGATCAGTTTCCGATATATCTTCTGGCGGCGCAGCTTCGGTCTGGCTCGAGGAGGCCGCGCCCGCACCGGAGGTAGCGCCCAGATGACGCAACGCTCGATGGACCTGCTGATTTCGCTCCTTGCCAGCGCCGTCAGCCTGCTTCTCTCGTGGCCGTACTGGCGCGACTTCGAGTACTGGCCCGAATCGAGAGCGGCGTGGTGGGTGTACTTCATCCTCGGCTTCGTGCTGGCGGTCTACGTCTTCCGTGCCTTCATCACCAGCCTGCGCGAACTGTTCGAGCATGAGGGGCCCGGCCACGATCTCGACGAGGAGGCCTGACCGTGTGCGGCGACGAACCAGGCAGGCGGCGCGTTGCGCTGGCCGTGCTCGGCTTCATGATCATCATCTTCATCATCCTGTCGGTCCTCTCGTTCACCGGATCGCGCAAGCAGGCGACACCGGACGCCGTCACCTTCGGCAAGTACTCGGCGGTCGACGGTCGGCGGGTGTTCCAGGCCTACAACTGCATGGGCTGCCACGCGATCGTCGGCAACGGCGCCTATTTCGGGCCGGACCTCACCGACCTCTATCGGCGCGTCGGGCCGGCCTGGCTCGCCGCCTTCCTGCCTTCGGCGGGAGCCTGGCCGACCGCGCCGGCGGTGAGCGTGCAATTGCAGGATGCCGTCATTGCCGCCAAGGCCAATGCGAACACCCTGGATGCCTACCTGGCGGCCTATCCGGCCGCGCGCGAGCGGATCGAGCGTCGCGGCGGCGGCAATACGTTCATGCCCAACCTGCCGCTGACGCGCGACGAAATCGGGCAACTCATCGCCTTTCTCGAGTACACCTCCGCCATGAACACCGAAGGCTGGCCGCCGCGGCCGCTTCCCGGCGTGCAGCAGGCCGCCCTGGCGGCTGCCGCCGGCGGTACGCGCGGCACGCCCACCGCAGTTGCCGCCAGCGCACCGGCGGCGGCCGGCGCCGCCGGCGCCAGCCCCGCCGCGCCCAGCCCGGCGGCCGAGGGCGCGCAACTGGTCAAGGACCTGGGCTGCCTCGCCTGCCACTCCACCGGCACGCAGCGCACGGTCGGGCCCGGCTGGGGCGGCCTGTACGGTTCGCAGGTGAAACTGGCCGACGGCTCCACCGTCAAGGCCGACGAAGCCTATCTGGAAGAGAAGATCGTGCAGCCGGGCAATAGCGTCGTGCAGGGCTATCCGCCTGGCGTCATGCCCAGCTTCGAGACGCTCACGACGCAGGATCAGCGCGATGCGATCGTGGCCTACATCCGCAGCCTGGGGAGCAAGTGATGCGCATCAGCTACGAGACCCAGCGCCTCAGCTACCGCTTCTTCATGCTGATGCTGATCCTGTTCGTGGTGCAGGTCGGCTTCGGCCTGGTCATCGCCGCGCAGCGCGTCGATCCTTCGCTGCTGGCCGGCGTGCTGAACTTCAACGTGGCACGCAGCGAGCACACCAACCTCGGCATCCTGTGGATCCTGGCCGGATTCATCGGCACCATCCTGTACGTCGGCCCCTTGCTGTCGAAGCGCGAACTTGCTTCGCCGTGGCTGATGAAACTGCTGTTCATGGTGCTGGTCGCGGTGGTCGTGTGGAACATCTTCACGCTCACGCTGGCGCAGCGCGGCATTGCCGGCTGGTGGGCAGGGCAGCCGTGGCTGCAGGAAGGCCTCGAGTACATCGATGCGGGCCGGGGCGCCGACATCGTCATCCTGATCGGCTTCGCGATCCTCGCCTTCATCGTCCTGCGCACCTTTCCTCCGGTCAGGCAGTGGAACGAGATCCACTGGGGCCTGGGAATCGGAGTCACTGCGCTCACCGTGGTGTGGGTGTTCGGGATGTACTTCATTCCGCGCCTGGACGTGCAGGAGTACTTCCGCTGGTTCGTGGTGCACTACTGGGTCGAGGGGGTGTGGGAAGTCATCCACATCAGCCTGGTCGGCTTCCTGATGGTGCTGATGTTCGGCGCCAACATCCGCGCAGTGGGCTTCGCGGTGTTCTGGGGCGTCACCTTCGTCTGGCTCTCCGGGTTGCTGGGCAACGCCCACCACTACTTCTGGATCGGCACGCCCGACTTCTGGCAATTCTGGGGCTCGCTGTTCAGCGCTCTCGAACCGCTGCCGCTGGTGTTCTGCTTCTGGCACATCTACCTCGACGCCCACCACAACAAGCGTCCGCTGGCCAATGCGCCGGCGTTCTACTTCGTGCTCGGCTCGGTCGTGCTCGAGCAGGTCGGCGCCGGCATCCTCGGGTTCAGCATGACCTTCGCGCTGACCAATGCCTGGTCGCACGGCACCTGGATCACGCCGAGCCACGCCCACCTGGCGCTGTTCGGCACCTTCGGCATGCTGGGCCTGTCGGCAGCCTATTTCGCCATCCCCGCCGTACGCGGCATCCGCGAGTTCGACCAGCGCCTGGGCAAGCTCGGGTTCTGGCTGGTGCTCGCCGGCATGCTGGGCATGTCGCTGGCCTTTGCGCTCGGCGGCACGGTGCAGATATTCGTCTACCGTACCCAGGCGCTGGACTGGTTCGGCGGCGACCTGTTCACGGCGATGATGCCGTATCAGGTCCTGGTCCCGGTGTTCGGCTTCGTGTTTGCCATCGGCGCCATCGTGGTGGTGTACGACCTGCTGACGCTCGGGGCACGCGTGCCGGCGCAGCAGGCGGGCCACGACGCCGGCATGGCAGCGCCTGCCGCGGCAGCACCCCGCGCCGTCGGCTGGGCGCGCGAGTTGAGCGGATTCGAAGCGGGAACCTGGCTGCTGATGATGTGGATCTTCGGCGCCATCATCACGCTCGGCTTGCTCAGCTTCAACCTGCACACGGT
>CAZXLV010000185.1:0-5211 GCA_964641405.1 uncultured Limnobacter sp.
GCCGCGCCTGTCGTGCCGCAGCGGCGGCTCGGCGCGCTTCGTGGCCGGCGGCGAGTTGCCGGTGCCCTTCGCCAGCGGCCTGGGCACCGTGTCGGTGGGCTTCAAGGAGTACGGAGTGAAGTTCGACGTGAGCCCGGTGGCGAGCGAATCGGGTGTCATCGCCGCGAAGATCGCTACCGAGATTTCCGCCATCGACTTCGAGATCCAGGTGCAGGACGTGCCCGGGCTGACCAAGCGGCGCGCCGAAACCGAAGTCAACCTGCGTGAGAACGAAACGCTGGTGATCGCGGGCCTGTTGGGCGAGGAGTCATCGAAGTCGATCGACAAGGTGCCTGGCCTGGGCGACGTGCCCATCCTGGGCAAGCTGTTTCGCTCGCGCGAGTACCGCGACCGCAAGACCGACCTGGTGGTGTTCATCACGCCGCGCTTCGTGGGGGCCGGCAGCGAGGCGCAGCGCGCCGCGCTCGAGCACAGCAGGCAGCAAGTCGAGCAGGTGCGCGAGCAATTGCGCATGGCCGACTGAGACGAGGGCACTCATGCTTACCCTGATCGTCGAAGCCGAAGGTAGCTCGCCCCGCGTGCTGCGCCTGAATGCATTTCCCAGCCGCATCGGACGGCAACCCGGCAGCGCGGTGCGGCTGGCAAGCTGGCGCGTGGCGCGCGTGCACGCCGAGATTCATCGCATCGAACGCGGCTACAAGCTGATCGATCGCGGCAGCCTGGGCGGCACCTGGGTCAACGGCGAGCGCATCGTCGAGTACGCGCCACTGGACGATGACGACGAGATCGCGATCGCCGGTTACCGGCTGCGCGTCCACCCGGGCGAGCGTGGCGCCGACGCGCAAGGCCTCGCCGCGCGCACGGTCGCCGCGACAACCGCCCTGACGAGCGAGTTGCCGCCCGGTACTGTGCGGCCCATGGCGCATCCGGTTGCGCCCGCACGCGGCCTTGCCTCGGCCAGCGACATCGAGTGGCGCCGCCTGCTGCATCGACGCCTGCTGGCAGCCATCGACCTGCGTCGCCAGGACATCCGCCAGCTCGGTGCCGAGCAGTTGCGTCGCGACGTGGCAGCGCTGTTGCGCGAACTCATCGAGCATGAGCGCGCCTTGCCGCCCGAAGTCGATCGCGAGCAACTGGCCGGCGAGGTGCTCGATGAAGCGATCGGCCTGGGTCCGCTCGAGCCGCTGCTGGGCGATGACGCGATCACCGAGATCATGGTCAACGCACCCGACGAGATCTACGTCGAGCGCGACGGGCGCATCGAGCGCAGCGGCGCCGTCTTTACCGGCGAGGAGGCGGTGCGCGCGACCATCGATCGCATCGTCACGCCCTTGGGACGGCGCATCGACGAGAGTTCGCCGATGGTCGATGCGCGCCTGCCCGACGGCTCGCGGGTCAATGCCATCATTCCGCCGCTGGCGATCCGCGGCCCTGCGATCACCATCCGGCGCTTCAACCATCGCCTGTTCGGACCGCAGGACCTGGTGGTGATCGGCTCGCTGTCCCAGCCGATGCTCGATTTTCTCGCCGTGTGCGTGCGCCACCGGCGCAACGTGGTGGTCTCGGGCGGTACCGGCTCGGGCAAGACCACGCTGCTGAACCTGCTCTCGAACCTGATTCCCGACGAGGAACGGGTGGTGACCATCGAAGACGCCGCCGAACTGCGGCTGGCGCATGCGCATCGCGTCAGCCTGGAAGCCCGGCCGGCCAATGCCGAAGGACGCGGCCAGGTCGCCATCCGCGACCTGGTGCGCAACGCGCTGCGCATGCGGCCCGATCGCATCGTGATCGGTGAATGCCGCGGCGGCGAGGCGCTGGACATGCTGCAGGCGATGAATACCGGCCACGACGGTTCGCTGACCACGGTGCACGCGAACAGTCCGCGCGATGTCGTCTCGCGCCTCGAGACCATGGTGCTGATGGCCGACGTCGACATGCCGGTGCAGGCGATTCGCGAGCAGATCGTCGCGGCCATCGACGTCGTCGTGCACCAGGCTCGGCTGGCCGATGGGCGCCGCTGCGTGGTCGAGATCGCCGAGATCACTGGCCAGGAGGGCGCACGCGTGCTGATGCAACCGCTGTTTCGCTTCGAGCGGCGCGCGCCGGTCGCCAATGGCAACGGGCGCTTCCGGGCTTGCAACAACCTGCCGCAGTTCTACGAAGAACTGCTCGCCGAGGGTCGCTCGCTGGATCTGTCGATCTTCAGGGAGGCAGCGTGAGCGCGCCGCGCTGGTTCGATCTGTGGCCGGTACTGGCGGCGGTCTTCGCGGCGGCTTCGGCCTTGCTGGCGCTGGGCAGCGCACTGGCCGGGCGCTACGCGCGTCAGCACCGCCAACGCTTCGAGCGTGGCGTTGCCGCCCGCATGCGCGAGGCCTTCCTGTTCATCGACACTGCCCGCTTGCTGGCGCTGCAGCACCTGGCCGCGATCGTGCTCACGGCGCTGGTGTGGTGGTCGAGCGGCCACTGGCAGCTTGCCGTGGCAGCGGCGATGGCCATCGGTGCCTTGCCCGGCCTGGTGCTGCGGCAGTTGCGTCGCCAACGGCGTGAGGCGTTTCGCCAGCAGATCCCCGACCTGCTGATGCTGGTGGCCGGTGGGCTGCGCGCCGGCAGCGGCCTGGGCCAGGCGCTGACGCAGGCGGGGGCCGGCATCAACGCACCGGCGCGCCAGGAACTGGGTCTGCTGCTGCGTGAACAACGCCTCGGTGTGTCGCTGGACCAGGCGCTGGCGTCGCTGGCACGGCGCATGCCGATCGAGGAGACGACCCTGCTCGCGTCGGCCCTGCGCATCGGCGCAGAAGCCGGCGGCAGCATGGCCGGCACCCTCGAATCGCTGGCGGAGGCCACGCGCCGCAAGCTTGCCATCGAGGGCAAGATTCGCGCGCTCACCGCCCAGGGCCGGTTGCAGGCCTGGGTAATGGGCGCGCTGCCCGCGGTGCTGGCAGTGTTGCTGTTCGCAATCGACCCGCTCGCCATGAGCGCGCTGCTCGACACCTGGCAGGGCTGGGCGGTATGCGCCGGCGTGGCTGTCCTGCAGGTGGTCGGCATGCTGATGATTCGTCGCATCGTGGCGATCGACGTATGAGTGCTTCGCTCGTGCTTGCGCTGGCGGCCCTGTTCGTGGCGGTGGCGGCTGCCGTGGCCGCGTTTGCAGGCGCCTGGCTCGCGCCCCTGCCACCGGCATCGATCCACTCGGTGGCACCGCCGCGTGCGTGGCGAGCGGCCTGGCCGCTGCTGCGCCGCCTGGGCCGCGTGCTGGCGCCCTGGCTGGGTGCCCAGCAACGCGAGCGCCTGCGCGAGCAACTCACACGTGCCGACCTCGATCGCGCCATCGAACCCGAGCAGTTGCTGGCAGCCCAGTGCCTCGCCGCGCTGGGGGCGGGGCTCGCCGCGCTGGCACTGGCGATGCTCACCGAGGCGCTGCCCTGGCTCATTGCGATGCCGGCCGCCGCGCTCGGGGCATTGATGCCACGCATCGCACTGCGCGATCGCATCGCGCGCCGCCGTCACGCCATCCTGCGCCAGCTGCCGCACGACCTGGACCTGGTAAGCCTGTCGATCGAAGCGGGCTCCAACCTGGGCGCGGCGCTCGGGCAGGCCGCTCGCCATGGCCCGCCAGGCCCGCTGCGCGAGGAATGGCAGCGCGTGCTGCGCGACGTGCACGCCGGACAGGCGCGCCACGAGGCGCTGCGGGCGATGGCCATGCGCATCGGGCTGCCCGCGGTTTCCAGCCTGGTGGCGGCACTGCTGGCTGCCGAGCGCCAGGGCGCCAGCCTCGGTCCGATCCTGCGCGCGCAGTCCGAGCAGCGGCGCAGCGAGCGCTTCCTGCGCGCCGAGCGGCTCGCCATGGAGGCGCCGGTCAAGATGCTGTTTCCGCTGGTGTTGTGCATTTTTCCGGGCACCTTCGCGATCCTGCTGTTCCCGGTCGTCTACCGCCTGCTGCAGGAGGGCGTGCTGTGAGCGATCGCAGCACCCGCGCATCTCGCCGCACGCACGCTGGCGGCGTGCTGGAGTTCGCATCGGTGGGCGGAGCGCGTGCGCGCATCGCTACCGAGTGTGCGCGCGGCTTCCTTGCCCGCTTGCGTGGCCTCATTGCGCGCCCCTTGCCGTCCAGCGGCAAGGGGCTGTGGATCGAACCCTGCGCGTCAGTGCACACCTTCGGCGTGCGCGGCGCGCTCGACCTCGTGTACGTGTCCTCGTGCATGGTCGTGCAAGGCATCGATCGCGCCGTGCCGCCGCGCAGCCTGCGCCTTGGCCTGCGCTGCCGCTCGGTGCTCGAATTGCGCGCCGGCGAGGCGGCCCGACTCGGGCTGCGCGTCGGCACGCGACTGGACTGGTGCCATCCCGGAGAAACGCGATGAAACTCGAACTGCCGCGCGACGCCAACGCAAGCATGCTGCTGCGCCTGGCCGCTGCAATCGGCCTCCTGCTCTCATTGGCCGCCTGCGCCGCCTTTCCACCTGCCGGCGTTGCTGCCGACAAGTCGGTGATCGAGATCGCCGGTGAAGCAGCGGCAACGCCGATCGCTCCGGGGCTCGCCTTGCCGCCGCGTGTCGACGCGGGCCGGGCTGCCACCCCGACCACGCGCGCCGACCTGCCGCGCTTGCTCGAAGAAGGGGAGACGGCTTACCGCGCGCGGCGCTCCGATGAGGCGATGGCGGCCTTCCAGCGGGTCGTGTCGTTGCAGCCCGGCCATGCGCTGGCCTGGCTGCGCATCGGCAACCTGCACCACCAGCGCGAGGACTGGTTCAAGGCCCTGGCCGCCTATCGGCGGGCCGCGGCGCGCAGCGGCGGCGAGGGCACCGATGCCGGCCTGCGTGCAAAAGCCTTGTACAACCTCGCCCTGATCAACCTCGAAATGGCGCAACAGACGCTTCGCACCCTGGAGCGCATTGGCCCGGCCGCCACCGCTGCCGGGCCGCGTGAGCCCCTGCGTGAGGCGATTCGCAAGAGTCGCAGCCGACTGGACGCCCTGGCCGGTGCGGTCAGCACGACAAGCGAACCGAGCCCGGCTGAAGCTGAGCCCGCACCCGCGCCTGCGTCCGTGTACCGTGCCGCGTCGGGGTCACCGTCGGCCCGTCGCGGGCCGGCGCCTGGCGAGCAAGACATCAACCCGTCGCGCGTCGACTACTTCCGCGGCGCGCCACGGCCATGAACGCGGCCGCTTGCGGCCGACGCTGGCAGGGTACGGCCATGGTCGAGACCTTGCTGGCG
>CAZXLV010000186.1:0-5207 GCA_964641405.1 uncultured Limnobacter sp.
TTCTCCTTGACGCGGACGGTCGGCATTAAAAATCACCCCCTTTCAATGGAACCGGTGATTATAGCGAAGCCGCCCGGTTGCGCCAAATGTGCCTCGCCGCTGCGGCCCGAAGTGTCGTATCCGCGGTGCGGCAGCGACCAAAGGCAGCGCCCGCCGTGCCAGCGGCGCGCGCGGGGCTTGTGACGCCGACCCGATGCGTCCAAGAATGGGAGCGTGCAGCATGGGAGAGCCGATCGATGACCGCGACGACCCCTCACGATAGCGGTGCCGCCCGCCCGGGCAGCGCGCCGATCGCCATTGCCGGATTCCGCCAGATCTATTCCACGCTGCGCGTCGAAAGCGCGCTCGAAGACCTGCCGCCGGGCGCCAACGATGCGCTCAAGGGCACCTACGAACGGATGCTCGCCTCGGGCGGCGAGCGCTTTTGCGTCAAGCCGGCGGCCATGCCCGATTTCACGACGCTGGCGCAGGAGCTGCCGAACTTTCGCGAGGTGCTCGACGACATGCAGCGCCAACTCGCGCTGTGCCTGGAAACGGCCGATCCGGTCGAGCTCACGCCGGTACTGCTGCTGGGCGAACCCGGCATCGGCAAGACGCACTTCGCGCGCCGCATTGCGCAGTTGCTCGGCACCGGCTACGGCTTCGTGTCGATGAGTTCGCTGACCGCCGGCTGGATCCTGTCGGGTGCCTCGTCACAGTGGCGCAATGCGCGCACCGGCAAGGTCTTCGACACCCTGGTGCACGGCGATTACGCCAACCCCGTGATGGTGGTCGACGAGATCGACAAGGCGTCCGCCGACGGCCAGTACGATCCGCTCGGAGCGCTGTACAGCCTGCTCGAACCCGACACGGCGGCCGAATTCGTCGACGAGTTCGCCGAGATCCCGCTCGATTGCTCGGAGATCGTGTGGGTAGCAACGGCCAACGATGCCGAGCGCATTCCGGATCCGATCCTGAACCGCATGAACGTCTACGAAATCGCGGCCCCGGATCGCGACGGGGCGCAGCGCATCGCGCAAGCCCTTTACCGCGAACTGCGCAATGCACACGAATGGGGTGCGCGCTTCCCGGAGCAAGCTGCCGCGGCGGTGCTCGAGCGCCTGGCGCGCTGCGCGCCGCGCGAGATGCGCCGCCTGCTGGTGGGCGCCTTCGGCAACGCCAAGCTGGCCGGGCGCTGTGACATCGAGGTCGGCGACCTGGGCGGCGAGCGCGCGCCCCGGCGCGCGCGCATCGGATTCTGAGCGTCGCCGCACTCGTCGGTGCGGCGCAGCGAAGACAGGCGCGCCCGCGATCAGCCGGGGGACCGCTGGCCGGCGCCACCCATCGGCCGGACTGCGCGTGTGGCTGCACAGCGGTGAGAATCGATCCATGACGACTCCCGCGCTGCTGGACATCCCGACCATCTATCTGCTCACCGGCTTCAGCAGCCTGGTCGGTTCGGGCATCCTGCTCTGGCTGCGCGCCGAAAACCGTGATTCGGGACCGGCCTTGTACCTGTCGGCTGCCGGCATCCTCGCCCTCGGAATCGGTTTCGCCTGCTTCGCCCTGCGCAGCGACATGATCGGCTGGGTCGCGCCGGTCCTCGGCTACGCTGCCTTCGGGGTCGCTTCGGTCCTGATCTGGCTCGGCGTCGCGCACCTGCACGGGGGCAGGCCGCCGCACATCGTCGCGACGATTGCCCTGCTGGTCTATGTCTGCGCACTCCTCTTGCTGCGCGCCCCGACCGCGCCGATGGCAATCGGCCGCATCGTGCTCAATGGCGCCTTCGTGGCGATCTTCATCGCGCTGGCGGCCCGGGAAACGCACCGCTCGCCGTGGATACGGCAACTGCGTTCGGTACGACTGCTGCGCGGCCTGCTGCTGCTCTTTTGCACGATCATCCTGGTGCGCATGCTGATGTTCGTGTTCAGCGGCATCGCGCTGCACCCGGACGGCAGCGCCTCCGGCGGGGTGCTGCGCGCGCTGTTCGCGGCGATCTTCGGATCGATGCCCTTTGCCATCACGGTGGCCGTGCTCAGCATCGCCAACGCGCAGCTGAGTGCGCGCTTGCGGCGCATGGCCAGCACCGACGACCTCACCGGCCTGGTGTCGCGCCGGCAATTGCAGGATTCGGGCCAGCGCATGCTGGGGGCATCGCCCCAGTCGGGCTGCATCGCGCTGCTGATGATCGACGTCGATCGCTTCAAGACGATCAACGACCGCTATGGCCACCAGTTGGGTGACCAGGTGCTGCGCCACGTCGCCTCCGTGCTGCAGCAATCGTTGCGACCCGACTCGCTGATCGTGCGCTACGGCGGTGACGAGTTCTGCGCCCTGGTGCCGATTCCCGGCGAGGCCGCGGCCTTCGTGGTCGCCGAACGCTTGCGCGCGGCCATGGAGGCGACCCCCTACCGCCTGGAAGGCCAGCGCATCCCGATCACCCTGAGCATCGGCGTGTCCGTGCATCGCCACGGCGCCACGCTGCGCCAGTTGCTCGACGAAGCGGATCGGCGCTCCTATCGGGCCAAGGCCGACGGGCGCAACCGCGTCGTCGCCGACGACCTGCCGGCATAGCTGCGCGGCGCGCCGCGCCGCGCCGCGCCGCGGCCCGATCATGATCGGCGCCTGGCGGGCGACCAACGGTCGCCGCGTCACCGACCTGCGGCGCTTGTTCAGCCGCCGCGCCGATGACACACTCGATCGGAATCACCGGCGGCGCGCCGCGGCGACGCCGACAAGCGGCACTGCCGGCCGGGCGGTCGCCACACAAGGGGAAAGCACCAGCGATGCCCCGTTTCCTCATCGTCGATCTGCACGCACTCTGGCTGATCGGCGGCCTCACCGCGCTGGCCGTGGCTGCGGCACTGCTGTTCCTGCGTGCCCTGCATGCGCCGTCGGCACGGGTGCTGGGCCTGCTGGCACTGGCGCATGCCGTGGGCGGGGTCGGCCTGCTGGCGTCATCGGCCTCGACCTCGCGCGCCGACTCGCTGGGCGCGGCCGTCGGCGACACGCTGGTGGCAGCGGCGATGGTGATCGGCTGCGAGGCGGCGCGCCTGCTCTACTCCGCCCGCCCGCGACCGGCCTTGCTGTCGACCATCCTGTTCGCGCTGGCGGCTGGCTCGCTCGGCTTCGACCTCATGCGCAGCGAACCCTCGGTGAGGCTGGCGCTGCAGGCGTGGCTGGTGGCGGGGGTCGCGATCCTGACCGCGGTTCGCATCGCGCATGCGCGCGACGATGCCGCCGAACCGATCCGGCGCCTGCTGGTCCTCACCGGATTCGGCTGTGCCGCAGTCTGGCTGATGCGCAGCGGCCTGGCGCTCGAGGCGATCGGGTCGGGCGGGGCGCACCTGGCAAGCGCCGGGCTGGCGGAAACCTTCGGTGCGACGTTCGCAGTCCTGATCCCGGCGATCGTCATCGCCCTGATGTTGATGGTGGTACACGCGCGCATGGCCGATGAACTGCGCGCGCTGGCCACCATCGACCCGCTGACGCGGCTGATGTCGCGACGCGTGCTGTTCGAGCAGGGCGGCGCACTGCTCGCGTCGCTGCAACTGGCAGGCCGGCCGGTGGCCGCGATGATGGTCGACCTGGATCACTTCAAGCGGATCAACGACCGCCACGGTCATGCCGCCGGCGACCTGGTGTTGCACCACTGCGCCCGCCAGCTGCGTAGCGCCTCGCGCGCCGAGGCGCTGGTGGCTCGCTACGGCGGCGAGGAGTTCTGCCTGCTGGTGCCGCTCGATCGCGCCAGCGACGCATTCGTTGCAGCCGAGCGCCTGCGCCACCGCATCGAGAGCCAGCCGTGCACGCTCGACGGACAGTCGCTGCACGTCACGATCAGCATCGGCGTGGCCATTCACCAGAGCGGCCAGGGCCTGGCGCAGTTGCTGGAGCAGGCCGACGCCCTGCTCTACGAAGCCAAGCGCGCAGGGCGCAATCGCGTGGTGACCACCGACGCCGCAGCGAGCCAGCCGGACCTGGCCTTGCCGGTGGTGTGAGGCCACGGCTGGGGTGCCCGCGCGGCGCGCCGCCGCAGGACGCTCGCCGTGCGATACTCGAACGGTGATAGTCCTCGGGATCGAAACCTCCTGCGACGAGACCGGCATTGCGCTGTATTGCAGCGAGCGCGGCCTGCTCGCACAGGCGCTGCATTCGCAGATCGCCATGCACGCGCGTTACGGCGGAGTGGTTCCCGAACTCGCCTCGCGCGACCATATCCGCCGCGTGGTGCCGCTCATCGAACAGGTGCTGGCGCAGGCCGGCCTGGTCGTCGGCGAGATCGACGCCATCGCGTTCACCCAGGGACCCGGACTGGCCGGTGCGCTGCTGGTCGGCGCCGGCGTCGGCTCGGCGATGGCCTTCGCGCTCGACGTGCCGGTCATTGGCGTGCATCACCTCGAAGGCCACCTGCTGTCACCGCTGCTCTCGGACGACGCACCCCGCTTCCCCTTCGTGGCCTTGCTGGTCTCGGGCGGGCACACGCAGTTGATGGACGTGGCCGGCATCGGTCGCTATCGGTTGCTCGGCGACACGCTCGATGATGCCGCCGGAGAGGCGTTCGACAAGTGCGCCCAGTCACTCGGGCTCGGCTATCCGGGGGGGCCCGCCATTGCGCTGCTGGCAACGCAGGGGCGCACTGGCCGCCATCGCCTGCCGCGCCCGATGCTGCATTCCGACGATCTCGAGTTCAGCTTCAGCGGCTTGAAGACCGCCGTGGCCCAGGCAGTCCGGCGCGGGCTTCCCGATCAGCAGGCGCGGGCCGACCTGGCCGCCGAAGTCGAAGCGGCGATCATCGAGGTGCTGGCGGCCAAGTCGCTGCGCGCGCTGCGCGAGACCGGCCGCACGCGCCTGGTGGTGGCCGGCGGCGTCAGCGCCAACCTGCGCCTGCGCGAGCAACTGTCGCCGGCCCGCCTGCCGGCCGGCGTGCAGGTGCACTTCCCCGCGCCCGCGCTCTGTTCGGACAATGGCGCCATGATCGCCTTCGCCGGCGCGCTGCGTTTGCAGGCGGAAGCCGACGCCGCCGCGTCCGGTGTATCGCAGGCGAGCGCCAATGGCGCGCCACTCGCCATGCCGCGCGCGGCCGGCACGGCGATCGACGGCTTCAGCGTGCGTCCGCGCTGGCCGCTGGACTCACCGGGAGTCGGTCGGAGCTGAGAAGTTGTGAATCAATCGGCCATGCCCGTCTTGCACGCCGAAATGCGCCCGCTCTTCGTTGCAAATGCTCGCCA
>CAZXLV010000187.1:0-5195 GCA_964641405.1 uncultured Limnobacter sp.
GCCAGAAGCGGCGCACGTTCTCGAACCACACCAGCGACACGTTGGCCGAGTGCTGGATGCGCCCGACTTCGTCGCGGCGCGATTCCTCGTAGGCGCCCAGCGCAGCGTCGATCTGCGCCGCGCGCTGTGGTCCGTCGCCGCGCACGTGCGCGACCATCGCCTGGTTCAGGGCGATCGCGTCCTCGAGCGCCAGCTTGGTGCCCGAGCCGATCGAGAAGTGCGCCGTGTGCGCGGCATCGCCCATCAGGACGAACTGCGTGTTGCCTTCGCGGTGGCGCCAGGTACGGCAGCTGATGGTGGGAAACTGGCGCCAGAACGAGCGGTTGGCCAGCACGCGCGCACCATTCAGGTCCTGCGCGAATACCTCTTCGACGTGGCGAACCGTGGCGGCCTCGTCTTCCACGCCGAGCCCGGAGGCCAGGAACGCCTCGTTGGTGGTTTCGATCACGATCGTGCTCTCGCCCGGCGTGTACTGGTACGCGTGCATGTTCCAGATGCCGCCATGGCTCTCGCGAAAGCTGTAATAGAAGCCCGGCAGGTCCATCTTCGCGCCGAGCCACACGAAGCGATTGGTGCGCTGGTCGATGCTCGGTTCGAACTCGTCCTTCCAGCCTTCGCGGATCGCGCTGTTGATGCCGTCGGCTGCCACCACCAGGTCGGCGCCCAGGTGCGCATGCACGCCGGGATCCTCGGTCTGGTAGCGCACGTCGATGTCGAGTTGATGCGCCCGCCGCTGCAGGATCTCGAGCAGCGTCAGGCGGCGCAGGCCGGAAAAACCGTGCCCGGACGACTTCAGCACCTGGCCCTTGTACTGGACGTAGATGTCGTCCCAGTACGCGAAATTCGCCGCAATCTCGCGGTGGGTCGGGGCGTCGGCTTCACGCAGGTTGGTGAGCGTCTCGTCCGACAGCACGATGCCGAAGCCGAAGGTATCGTCCGGCCGGTTGCGTTCGACGACCTGGATCGTTGCCGACGGAAATGATTTCTTGAACAGGATTGCCGAATACAGCCCGGCGGCCCCGCCGCCGATCACGTCGATGCGCATCTTGGTACCCCGTCAGTCCGGCCGCGCCGGCCGGTCAGCTTGGCATCCGCAGCGGTTTGCCGCAGAATTGCTTTAAGTCTAAAGTATTTCCCCGACCCAACGCAACGGAGATTCGACGATGCACAAGACCATCCTGCAACCCCCGGGCTGGAGCGCGCCGCGCGGCTACGTGAACGGCATCGCCGCACGCGGTACGGTGGTTTCGATCGCCGGGCAGATCGGCTGGAATGCGCAATGCGAGTTCGAGAGCGATGACTTCGTCGCCCAGGCCCGCCAGGCGCTGTCCAACGTGCGCGCCGTGCTCGCCGAGGCCGGCGGCGGCCCGGAGCACATCGTGCGCATGACCTGGTTCGTGACCGACCGGCGCGAGTACCTGGGCGCGGGCAAGCCGCTCGGCGCCGCCTATCGCGAATTCATGACGGATGCCGCCGGGACGGTCCACTACCCGACCATGACCGCGGTGCAGGTGGTTGCCCTGATGGAAGAGCGTGCCCGGCTGGAAATCGAAGTGACGGCAGTGGTGCCGATCGCGATGTAGCCCTACTGCACCAGCGGTGTGTCGGCCCGCTCCAGGTCGACGCCCTCGACTTCGACTTGCCCGGCCAGCAGGCTCAGGTATTGCCGCAAGGCCGTGGTCCAGGCCTGCTGGCGCAGCGACATCGCGACCGCCTCGCGCACCGCCTCGAAGGGTTGCGCCGCGGCCGCTTCGCGCGCCAGCACTTCCACCAGGTGCAGGCCGAAGCGGCTGCGCACCAATCGTGGCAGCACGCCCAGGCCTTGCTGGCCGAACACTTCGCGGGCGAATTCCGGCGCACAGTCGGCAACGCGCAGCCAGCCCAGGGCACCGCCTTCGGCGCCGCTCGGGCAGTTCGACCACTCACGCGCGGCAGCCTCGAAAGCGTCGTCCCGGCGGATCGTGGAATCATCGCGACAGCGCAATTCGAGCAGCAAACGTTCGGCGCGTGGCAGCAGTGCGTTGACATCCACGCCCGGCGTGACGGCGAACAGGATGTGGCGAGCCCGCACCCGCTCGCCCGGGCCATGGCGCGCCGCGTTGGCCGCGTAGTAGCGCCGGCACGCTTCGTCCGAGGGCTCGGGCACGCGCAGTTCGCGCTCGAGCAGGGCCTCGATCGCGTTCGCCGCCGTCTCGCTGATCACGCCATCGGTGCCCGCCACATCGTCGGCCCCGAGCAGGCCGGCGCGCTGCGCCGCCCGCCGCAGCAACTCGGTGCAGGCGCGCTGGCGCAATTCATCCGGCGACAGCACCGCACCGGCCTCGTGCAGGGGCTGCCCGCCGACGCGCGCCACCCGGGGCGTGCCGGGTGCCTGTGCGGCGTCGCCGGTGGGACGCACCCGGTTCACTGCGCTCATCGTCCCCATGCCTGTGCTCCCCGTCGGCTCGTCATGCATCGTTCATGCGGCGTGCGGGCGCATTGTGCCCGGCCGGCAGGTTCAGGCGCCGGCTGCGCACGATCTGGTAGGGACGCAAGACGTAGGCCAGCGAGGCGAAGCCGCTCCAGACGTGCACCAGGCGCGTGAACGGAAACACCAGGAAAACAGTCATGCCCAGCACCATGTGCAGCTTGAACACCCAGCTGACCGGCGCCATCAGTTCGGCCGTACCGGCGCGGAAGGTCGCGATGCGTTGTGCCCACTCGGCCAGCACCAGCATCATGCTGCCGTCCAGGTGCTGGCCCGACAGCGGAATGGTGGCCAGGCCAAGCAGCAGTTGCAGCCAGAACAGCCACAGCAGCATGAGGTCGCTCGGCTTCGAGGTGGCACGAATGCGCGGGTCGCTCAGGCGCCGGTACAACAGCATCGACACACCGATCAGGCCGAGCACGCCGGCGATGCCGCCCGACCACATCGCCAGCAACTGCTTGGCGCCCGCGCTGATGAACGGCGCGTAGACCCAGTGCGGCGTCTCCATGCCCACCAGGTGTCCGAAGAACAGGAACAGCACGCCGATGTGGAAGAGATTGTTGGCCCAGCGCAGCGAGTCGCTGCGCAGCAACTGCGACGAATCGCTCTTCCAGGTGTACTGATCGCGATCGAAGCGGATCAGGCTGCCGACGAAGAACACCGTCAGGCAGATGTACGGATAGATGCTGAAGAAAAACGTGTCGAGGGCGTTCATGAGCCGGCTCCCTGGCGGGCGGGCGCTGCGCTGCTTCGCCCGGTTGCAGCGCCGGCGCCCGCGGCGGCGGTGCGGCGCACGATGTGGATCGGCTGGGGTGCATCGGGGCGCGCCTGCCCGTGCGTCGAGCAGCCGTCGAAGGCCGGTGGTTCGGCCCAGGCCTCGTCCATCGGCACCTCGGGCGGCAATTGCACCTGCCGCACCCGCTCGCCAGCCAGTTCGAGCACGCCGGCGATCACCGCGGCATAGCGGCTGCGCCGGGCATTGAGCGCGCTGTGCAGCGCGTTCAGGATGTGCGCCAGCTCGCCCAGGAACTCCCTGGCCACCCTGGGCGGCTGCGTCGAGGCAAATTCGAGCACCGCCGGCAGGTAGTCGGGCAGTTGTCCTTCCGCCAGCTGCAAGCCGGCGCGCCGGTAGGTGGCGAGCAGGTCGACCATGGCCTGGCCGCGCTCGCGCGAGTCGCCATGCACGTGCTCGAACAGCAGCAGCGAGGTCGAGCGGCCACGATCGAAGCACTCGACGTAGGCGGCTTCGAGCTCGTAGGGGTCGCCGCGGCTCAATTCGTCGATCAGCCCCGCCAGCGCCTCGCGCGCAGGCGTGCTCAGCCTGGCCTCGGCGGCAACGAAGCCCGCCAGTAGCGGCAAGGACGCACGCAGTTGCGCATCGGGATAAGCCAGCAGTTGCGCCAGCGCGCGGCAGGTTTCGGCCATGGCGTGCTCCATCACAGGCTTGCCTTGATCGGGATCGTGCGCCGCTTGCCGGCGCCGAACAGGCTGGTCTCGCTTTCGCCGTCCGAGCAGCCGTTGCCGAACGAGAACCCGCAGCCACCGCGCAGGTCGAAGGCGTTTTCCGCGTACTCGCGATGCACGCTCGGGATCACGAAGCGGTCTTCGTAGTTCGCGATCGCCATCACCTGGTACATCTTCTCGACCTCCTCCACGCTCAGCCCGACCTGTTCGAGCACTGCCAGGTTCTGGCGCTGCTCGACGTGCTTGTCGCGCTGCCAGGCGCGCATCGCCAGCATGCGCTCCAGCGCATTCACGACCGGCGTGGTATCGCCGGCGGTGAGCAGGTTGGCCAGGTAGCGGATCGGGATCCTCAATTGCGCAACGTCGGGGATCTGCCCATTGACGCCGATGTCGCCGGCATTGGCCGCTGCCGAGATCGGCGACAGCGGCGGCACGTACCACACCATCGGCAGGGTGCGGTACTCGGGGTGCAGCGGCAGGGCCACCTTCCATTGCACCGCCATCCGGTAGACCGGGCTGTTGCGCGCAGCCTCCAGCCAGGCATCCGGAATGCCGTCGGCACGCGCCTGGGCAATCACTTTCGGATCGTGCGGATCGAGGAACAGGTCGAGTTGCGCCGGGTACAGGTCGCGGTCGTGCTCGGCGCTGGCAGCGGCCTCGATGCGATCGGCGTCATAGAGCAGCACGCCGAGGTAGCGGATGCGCCCGACACAGGTTTCCGAACACACGGTGGGCTGGCCGGCCTCGATGCGCGGATAGCAGAAGATGCACTTCTCGGCCATGAAGGTGTTCTCGAACTGGCCGTAGATCTCCTTCTGCACGTCGTCGAAGTTGCGATCCTTCGAGCGCTTGGCGAATTCGCCGCCGAGGATCTCCTCCCAGTTCGGCCCCCACTCGATCTTCTGCATGCGCTCGCCGGTGATCAGGCTGCGCGGCCGCGCGGTGGGCGCGGCCTTCATCTCGGGCGCCGACTGCAGGTGGTCGTAGTCGAAGGTGAAGGGCTCGTAGTAGTCGTCGATCTGCGGCAGGTTCGGATTGGCGAACAGGCGCATCAGCAGTTGCCACTTGCCGCCCTGGCGCGGTCGAATCGAGCCGTCGGCGGCGCGCACCCAGCCGCCCTTCCAGCGTTCCTGGTTCTCCCACTCCTTCGGATAGCCGATGCCGGGCTTGGTCTCGACGTTGTTGAACCACGCGTATTCCATCCCGGGGCGGTTCGTCCAGACGTTCTTGCAGGTGACCGAACAGGTGTGGCAGCCGATGCACT
>CAZXLV010000188.1:0-5171 GCA_964641405.1 uncultured Limnobacter sp.
ACAAAATTTCGCCGACACGATTGTGCCACACGGCCGTACGAGCAACCACCTCGGCCAGGGCGTCGCTGACGCGGCCGTCCGTCAACTGTTGGTTTCGAACAACATGGCGGCCGGCTATCCACACGTGCCGGACATGCTCGCGTCCGCAGGCGTGGATGAGGTGCGAGACCGGGTCATAGACGGGGCGCAGTTGCGCCGCGGACAGGTCGATGGCGACCAGGTCGGCCTGCTTGCCCGGCTCGATCGAGCCGATGCGCTCATCGAGTCCGAGCGCGCGCGCGCCATCGAGGGTCATGGCACGCAAGGTGCGCGCGGCCGGCCAGGACGCGGCCTGGCCGGAGTGCCCCTTGGCCAGCAGCGCGGCGAGGCGGGCTTCGCCGAGCAGGTCGAGCCGGTTGTTGCTGGCCGAACCGTCGGTGCCGATGCCTACCGTGATGCCGAGTTCGTGCATGCGCGCGGTGGGCGCGATGCCGCTGGCAAGCTTGAGGTTGGAATGCGGGCAATGGGCCACCGAGGCGCCGCGCTCGGCCAGCAGGCGCAGGTCGTTGTCGGAGACATGCACCGCGTGCACCGCGATCATTTCCGGACCGAGAATGCCCAGCGAGTCCAGTCGCTCGAGCGGGCGCATGCCATGGCGGGCCATGCCCTGCTCGATCTCGGCGTGCGTCTCGTGCACGTGCATGTGGATCGGCAATCCCAGTTCGCGCGACAGCGTCGCCACCCGGCGCAGTGCTTCGTCGCTCACCGTGTAAGGGGCATGTGGCGCCAGGCAGAAACTGGCCAGTGCCTGGCCGCGCATCCGGTCGCGCAATTCGAGCCCCTTGCGCAGGTACTCGCCGGCGCTGCTCGCATAGGCCGACGGGAAATCGATGACGATGATGCCCTGGGCGCTGCGCAGGCCCAGCAACAGCGCAGCCTCGAGCGCCGCTTCGGGAAAGAAATACATGTCGTTCACGCAGGTGACGCCGCCGAGCAGCATCTCGTGAAACGCGAGCAACGCTCCTTCACGCACGAATTGCTCACCGAGCAGTGCGGATTCCAGCGGCCAGATACGCTCGTGCAGCCACTGCCCGAGCGGCAGGTCGTCGCCGACGCCGCGCAACAGCGCCATCGCGGCATGCGCGTGCAGGTTGACGAATCCGGGCACCAGCAACTGATCGGGCAGCGGCACGATCCCGGCCTGCGGGTAGCGTCGTTGCGCCTCGGGCAAGGGAAGCAGGGCAACGATGCATTCGCCCTCGATCACCACTGCGTGACCGGTGAGCACCCCGGAACTCGTATCCGCAGGCGCGGTTTCGGGCGGGTCGCGCGGCGCGCCAGCGTGATCACGCGCGCCCGCGCACACCGGGGCGATCCACTGCGGGGCAAGCAGGACGGTGGTGCGCAAGACGGTATCCGGTTCGATGGCGGGCGCGGAATGGCCGCGAGGCCGGCAGGCCCCGCGATTTAAGCACAGACGGTTCGCGGGCGTGTGCGCAGACGCCCGGAGACGCGTCACGCGCGTGTTAAAATCAACAGGTTTTGCTGCGTGCGGAAGGCGGCTTTGCCGCCCCACACATGCATGCAGCCGGCCGCGTCGGCCCGCATTCTGCGGGCGCTTGCGCGCCCCGCTCCCGGATTCCGCTTCCCATGGACCAGTTCGCCAAAGAGACCCTCCCGATCAGCCTCGAGGACGAGATGCGCCGTTCGTACCTCGATTATGCGATGAGCGTGATCGTGGGGCGCGCGCTGCCCGATGTGCGCGATGGCCTCAAGCCGGTGCATCGACGCGTGCTGTTCGCGATGCACGAGGTCAACAACGTCTGGAACCGCCCCTTCGTGAAGTGCGCCCGCATCGTCGGCGACGTGATGGGGAAATACCATCCACACGGCGACGCTTCGATCTACGACACGCTGGTGCGCATGGCGCAGGATTTTTCCCTGCGCTACCTGCTGGTGGACGGGCAGGGAAACTTCGGCTCGGTCGATGGCGACAACGCGGCGGCGATGCGCTATACGGAGTGCCGCCTGCAGCGCATTGCCGGCGAGTTGCTGGCCGATATCGACAAGGAAACGGTCGACTTCCAGCCCAACTACGACGGCAAGGAGAGCGAGCCGACCGTGCTGCCGGCGCGCCTGCCCAACCTGCTGGTCAACGGCTCGGCCGGCATTGCGGTCGGCATGGCCACCAACATCCCGCCACACAACCTGGGCGAGATCGTCGAAGCCTGCCTGGCGCTGCTGCGCCGGCCCGAAACCACCATCGACGAGTTGATCGAACTGGTGCCGGCGCCCGACTTCCCCACCGCCGGCATCATCTACGGCGTGCAGGGCGTGCGCGAGGGCTACCGCACCGGACGCGGGCGCGTGGTGATGCGCGCGAAGACCCACATCGAGGAGATCGATCGCGGCCATCGCAGCGCGATCATCGTCGACGAACTGCCCTACCAGGTGAACAAGCGGCTGCTGCTGGAACGCATGGCCGAACTGGTCAACGAAAAGAAGCTCGAGGGCATCTCGGATATCCGCGACGAGTCCGACAAGTCGGGCATGCGCGTGGTCATCGAACTCAAGCGCGGCGAGCTGCCCGACGTGGTGCTGAACAAGCTCTACAAGCAGACGCAACTGCAGGACAGCTTCGGCATCAACATGGTCGCGCTGGTCGACGGCCAGCCGAGGCTGCTCGACCTGCGCCAGATGCTCGAGGCGTTCCTGTCGCACCGGCGCGAGGTGATCACGCGGCGCACGGTGTTCGAGTTGCGCAAGGCACGCGAGCGCGGCCACGTCCTGGAAGGGCTGGCGGTGGCGATTGCCAACGTCGACGAGATGATCGAGCTGATCAAGGCTTCGCCGACGCCGCCGATCGCCAAGGAGCGCCTGATGGCGCGCGACTGGAATGCCGGCATCGCGCGCGAGATGCTCGAGCGCGCCGGCAGCCAGGTTGCCGAGTTCCGCCCCGAAGGGCTCGATGCGTCGGTCGGACTCGCGGGCGAGGTCTACCGCCTCTCCGACGTGCAGGCGCAGGAGATCCTGCAGATGCGCCTGCAGCGGCTCACCGGCCTGGAACAGGACAAGATCGTCCAGGAGTACCGCGAAGTCATCGGGCAGATCGTCGACCTGCTCGACATCCTCGCCACGCCCGCGCGCATCACGCAGATCATCGGCGACGACCTGAAGTCGATCAAGGCCGACTACGGCGACGCGCGTCGTTCGGTGATCGAGCCCAATGCCATCGACATCGACACCGAAGACCTGATCGCGCCGCAGGACATGGTGGTGACGCTGTCGCATGCCGGCTACATCAAGAGCCAGCCGCTCTCGGAATACCGCTCGCAGCGCCGCGGCGGTCGCGGCAAGCTGGCCACCACGATGAAGGAGGAAGACTGGATCGACCAGCTGTTCATCGCGAACACGCACCAGTTCATCCTGTGCTTCTCGGATCGCGGCCGCGTCTACTGGATCAAGGTGTGGGAATTGCCGCAGGGCACGCGCAATTCGCGTGGCCGGCCGATCGTCAACCTGTTTCCGCTCGCCGATGGTGAAAAGATCACCGTCGTGCTGCCGGTCGAATCCTTCGACGACGCGCACTTCGTGTTCCTCGCCACCAGCCTGGGCACGGTCAAGAAGACGGCGCTCAGCGAGTTTTCGAATCCGCGCCGGGCGGGCATCATCGCCGTGGACCTGGACGACGGCGACTTCCTGATCGGCGCGGCGGTAACCGATGGTGCACACGACGTGATGCTGTTTTCCGACGCCGGCAAGGCGGTGCGCTTCGACGAGAACGACGTGCGCCCGATGGGTCGCGCCGCGCGCGGCGTGCGCGGCATGATGCTGGAGGACGGCCAGCAGGTCATCTCGATGCTGGTCGCCGGCGATGAAAAGCAGTCGGTGCTGACCGCCACCGAGAACGGCTTCGGCAAGCGCACGCCGATCGGCGAGTACACACGCCACGGCCGCGGCACCAAGGGCATGATCGCGATCCAGACTTCCGAGCGCAACGGCAAGGTGGTGGCTGCCGTCCTGGTCGACGAGAATGACGAGATCATGCTGATCACCACCGGCGGCGTGCTGGTGCGTACCCATGTGGCCGAAATCCGCGAAATGGGGCGCGCCACCCAGGGTGTCACGCTGATCGCCGTCGATGACGGCAGCACGCTCACCGGCGTGCAGCGGGTGGTCGAGCGCGATGCCTCCGAAAATGGCGTCGATGCCGAAGGCGGGGTGCCAGGTGACGAGGAAATCGACGACGAGGACGCGTGACGCTGCTGGCCGACGTCGTCCTGCCGGTCTTCCTGCTGATCCTGGTCGGCGCCGTCGCCGCACGTACCCGCCTGCTCGTCGAGTCGGCGGTGGCGGCCCTGTCGGACGCGGCTTTCCTCATTTTCCTGCCGGCCTTGTTGTTCGGCTCACTGGCGCGCGTCGATCTTCATCGACTTTCGCCCGGGGCGGCGCTCGCCTACTACGGGGCGGGCCTGCCGCTGTTCGCCGTGGTGCTTGCCGTGCAATGGCGACGACGGCGCGAGGTGCCGGTAGCGGTCATGCACGCGCTGGGTGCGGTGTTCGGCAACACGGTGATGCTGGGCATTCCGGTGGTGAAGATCGCCTTCGGCGAAGAAGGCCTGACGCTGCTGCTGACCATCATTGCCGTGCACGCACTCACCTTCCTGAGCATCGCGACGCTGGTGCTGGAGTTCGGTGCCGCCAGGCCTGCCGCGGGCCCGGGGGCGGGCCCGCGCTGGCAGCGCATCGCCGCAGACCTGCTGCCGGTCGTTCGCACTTCGCTGCTGCATCCGGTGGTGCTGCCGATCCTGGCCGGTCTTGCGTGGTCGGCCAGCGGCGCACCCCTGCCACGCCCGCTGGATACGACCCTGTCGATGCTCGGTACGGCGGCCGCGCCGCTGTGCCTGGTGCTGCTGGGCGCCTCACTGGTCCAATTCGGCCTGCGTCAGGGACTGGCGACCGCCTGCGGACTCACCGCGCTGAAGAGCCTCGTGTATCCGCTGGCGGTCTGGCTGGTCGGTAGCTTCGTGTTCGGGGTCGAGGCCCTGCCGCTGGCCGTGGCAACCGTCACTGCCGCGCTGCCGATCGGCGCCAACGTGTACCTGTTTGCGCAACGCTATGGATCGCAGGTCGGTGAAGTGAGCGCCGCCGTGACGCTCTCGACGCTGGCCGCAGCCGCGACGCTGCCGCTG
>CAZXLV010000189.1:0-5150 GCA_964641405.1 uncultured Limnobacter sp.
CACCCACATGCACCCGGATCACGTCGGCATGGCCGGCTGGCTCACGCGCCGCTTCGACTGCCGGCTGTGGATGACCCGCCTGGAGTACCTGAACTGTCGCGTGCTGGTCGCCGACACCGGGCGCGAGGCACCCGAAGACGGTGTCGCCTTCTATCGGGGCGCCGGCTGGGACGACGAGGCCATCGAGCAGTACAAGGCGCGCTTCGGCAGCTTCGGCAAGGGCGTCTATCGCCCGCCCGACAGCTACCGGCGCATCGTCGACGGCGAAACGATCATGATCGGCGAGCACGAGTGGCGCATCGTGGTCGGCAGCGGTCACTCGCCGGAGCACGCCAGCCTGCACTGCGCCGACCTCGACCTGCTCATCTCGGGCGACCAAGTGCTGCCGCGCATCTCCTCGAACGTCTCGGTGTTCCCCACCGAGCCCGACGCCGACCCGCTGGGCGACTGGCTGGAATCGCTCGAGCGCATCCAGCGCCTGGTGCCCGACAACGTGCTGGTGCTGCCGGCGCACAACGAACCCTTCAACGGGCTGCACTCGCGCCTGCAGTCGCTCAGGAACGGCCATCTGCGCGGCCTGGAGCGGCTGCGCAAGGCGCTGCTCGAACCGAAGCGCGTGGTCGACCTGTTCGGCGCGCTGTTCGCGCGCGACGTGCGCCACGACCCGCACCTGCTCGGCATGGCCACCGGCGAGTGCCAGGCGCACCTGAACTACCTGAAAGTGCGCGGCGAAGTGGCCTTCGCGGTGGATGAACGGGGCGTGGGCTGGTATCGCCTGGCGCGCCAGCCGGCCACGACGCCTGAACCGGCCTGATCCTCGAACCCATGTGGAAGCCAGGCGCGCCGCCCGGGTGGCCGATTACCCGTGACGCCGTCAAGCTCTGGCTCGACAGCAACGCCTTCAGCCACGCCGGCGCGCTCGCCTTCTACACGCTGTTTTCGCTGGCACCGGTGGTCATCATCGCCGTGTCGGTGCTCGGCCTGGTGCTGGGCGAGCAGGCCGCCCAGGGCCACATCGTCACGCAGCTGCAGGACGTGATGGGCCGCGAAGCGGCCGTCGCGGTGGAGCAGGCGGTGGCGCGCTCGCGCATCCGGGAATCGGGCCTGCTGCCCACCCTGCTTGGCGTCGGCGCACTGCTGGTGGGCGCCACCACCGTGTTCGGGCAGATGCAGTCTTCGCTCAACGCGATCTGGGGGGTGGCGGCACGCCCCAATCGCAACAATCTCTTTGCGCTCGTGAAGAAGCGCCTGCTCTCGCTGACCGTGGTGCTGGCGATCGGCTTCGTGCTGCTGGTGTCGCTGCTGCTGGGCGTGGTGCTGCGCGCGGTGCTGGAGTTCACCGACCGCTTCGTGCCGGCCGTCGCGGCGCTGCTCAGCGGCAGCGAAGCGCTGGTGTCGCTGCTGACCACCGCACTGCTGTTCGCCGCCGTCTTCAAGGTGCTGCCCGATGTTGTGCTGCGCTGGCGCGACGTGGCTCTCGGCGCGCTGGTCACCGCCGTGCTGTTCTCGTTCGGACGGCTGGGCATCGCCGCCTATCTCGCCCACACCGCCACCGCCTCCACCTACGGTGCGGCCGGCTCGGTGGTGCTGATCCTGCTGTGGGTCTACTACTCGTCGCTGATCCTGCTGTTCGGCGCCGCGTTCACCAAGGTGCACCTGCTGGCGCGCGGCCGCAGCGTCGTGCCGCGCAATACGGCGGTGCTGGTTCGGCGCGAACTGGTGACGCAAGCCGAGGCCTGAGGCGCCGCTGGGCCAGCCCGGTGCTCCCGCTGGTCGATGCCCGATAATGGCTATCCGCCCGAATCCGGAGGGAGCGACCATGAAAGCCCTGCCTGCGATCCCGATGCTGGCATTGATCACCGGCGCCACGATGGCCGTCGCCGCCGGCGGCACTTCGGTCAGCGTCGACGGCGCGCCATCTCCCGCCGAGACGGCGGCCATCCAGCGTGCGCTGGGGTCCGAGTACGCCGACGAGGCGCCCTTCGCCGTCGGCCATGCCGATCTCAACGGCGATCATCGGCCCGATCTCATCGCCCGCTCGAAGAACCGCGATTTCTGTACGGCGCACGGCTGCGATACCTATGCGCTGCTGGCCACCGCCTCGGGCTACCTGGGCAAGGCCGTCGGGCTCGCCTACGCCCATGGCGATGTCATCGTGCTGCCGAGCGTCCACCAGGGCATGCACGACCTGCGCTACGAAGGGGGCAGCCACCGCTTTCGGTGGAATGGCGCGGAATATCGTTGAGTCGGGAAGCCGCGGCTGACGGCGCGCACCGGGCGGCGCTGCGCCAACGACAAGGCCCGCCGAAGCGGGCCTGGTCGGAAAGCGAGGCGCTGTTCAGGCGCGGCGCCGCCGGGCCGCGGCCAGGCCCACCAGGCCAAGGCCCAGCAGGCCGAGCACGGCGGGCTCGGGAACCTGGCTGCTGCCGCCGCCGGCCGATCCGAGCCAGATGGAGTTGCCGCGCTTGTCGATGTTGCCGACGT
Organism: uncultured Limnobacter sp.; assembly: GCA_964641405.1. Lineage (GTDB taxonomy): Bacteria > Pseudomonadota > Gammaproteobacteria > Burkholderiales > Burkholderiaceae_E > Zeimonas. The sequence goes on from CAZXLV010000189.1 coordinate 2,485, forward strand.
GCAGCGCCAGGTACAGGTTGTTCCACTGGTCGAGTTGGTTGAAGTCGGCAGCGTTCAGATCGGTGCCGCTCGCGTAAAGCCGGAAGCTGATGTCGTTCACGTTGCCGAAGTTGCCGTTGTCAGGCAACCGGAGATCGAAGGTGCCGTTCGAGTCGCCGTAGCCACCCGCCTTGCTCGAATTGCAGCCGACGTCCGCGTCGGTGCCGCTCGTGAAACTGGGGCTCGTGTAGAACATCAGCGAGTTGCTGCAGTTCGCGTAGTTCAGGTACAGCGACAGCGGCTTGTAGTTGGAGTTCAGTGCGATATCGATCTCGACCCAATTCGTGTTGCCGGCGTAGTCCGAGATGGTGACCGTGCCCCAGCCGCTGGTCGGCGTGAGCGCATTGAGCACGCGGTTCAGCTCGTAGGTGTAGGACGCCGCCCCGGCTGCCGACGACACCAGCAGCGCTGCGGACGCTGCAAGGCCGGTCAGGAATTTCTTCATGATATTTACCTCTGCTTGAAAGTGGAGTTTCGACAACACCTTACAAGCAATTTGCATGCCAGAATCGTAAGCCATTGTTTTCATTGACATGCCGCAAAATTCAGCGGTGCGGATGTAAGAAATCCCGACAGAAACGACATGATCCCGCCGTATCTTCCCGCCGCCGGTCGATACCCGGCAATGACGCCGCTGCCAGCCTCAACGGATATCTTCGGAAAGCTGTCGGCCGTTTTTACACTTTCGAGACGCAGGAGATCTGTGGATCTGATAAGCAATTGATTATCTATTGCTTTTGAAAATGGGCACGCAATTTGCTTGATCACTCCACCCCGCATGGGAGGGTAAGCGCCTCGAAAGGTGTTCTCGTCCCTGAAGTGGGGGAACATCTTTGGAGGAAAGGAAATGAAGCGGCTCTTGATCTCCGCAGCAATCCTGGCCGGCCTGTCGCTTGCATCGGCAAGCGCGAGCGCGGCAACGATGTACGTCACGCCCGCCAACAACGATGTCTTCGGCGGTACCCCGGCGGAGGGTTGGCTCGGAGCGAACGTCTACGCATACGACAACCTGCAGGCGGAGCTGACCCTCATCGGCTGGGAAGCCGGTGCCAGCAACGAGTTCTGGCTGAACGGAACCCGCTATTTTGCGCCGGGCAGCGGCCAGGGCGGCACCGTCGGCTCGCCCCTCGGGCCGACGTTCTCGGTGAACCTCGCTGCAGGCCTCATCGACTTCGAGTTTCGCTCCGACCTGGGTGGCGGGGTCGTGGTGAAGAATGGAGCCAACGTGTCGCCGCCCCTCTCGCCGAACTTCTTCGTGTCGTTCGACGATTTCCTCATCGACGGTGCTACACCATACGGTGGCAATGTGGTTTACATCGCCCTGGACGACGGAGGTGCCGGCCGGGACGACAACCACGACGACCTGGTCGTTCGGCTGGCAATAAAGACGGCTGATGGCGGCGGCTTTGCCGTGCCCGAGCCGGCCAGCCTGGCCATCTTTGGCGCCGGACTGCTCGGCCTCGGCCTGATGCGTCGCCGCAAGGCAGCCTGATCGGCGTTGCGGGAGTGTCGGCAACGCCGTAACGCCGCCTCCCGCCTCGCTTTTCGCGCTGGCCCCTACACGTCGATGTTGCGTGCCCCCAGCGCGTTCTGCTCGATGAATGCCCGCCGCGGCTCGACCGCGTCGCCCATCAGGGTGGTGAAGATCTGGTCGGCGGCGATGGCATCCTCGATCTGCACCCGCAGCAGGCGGCGCGCGGCGGGATCCATGGTGGTTTCCCATAGCTGCGAGGCGTTCATCTCGCCCAGGCCCTTGTAGCGCTGGCGTCCGATGCCGCGCTCGGCCTCGGCCAGCAACCAGCGGACGGCACCCCGGAAGTCGCCGATCGGCTGGCTCTTCTGCTTGTCGCCCTCGCCGCGGCGGATCTCGGCGCCCGGGCCGACCAGCCCGGCGATGGTCTGCGCGCATTCGGTGAGAGCGCGATAGTCGGCGGTGACCACGAACTCGTAGTCGATCACGCTGGTCCTGACGTTGCCGTGATGCTTGCGCTCGATGAGCAGTTGCCACTTCTCCTGCTTGTCCTCGAAGCGCGCACGCACCTGCGGCGGGCCGCCGTTGCTGGCCGGGGCGTACTTCAGCATGCCCATGGCCAGGCGTGCCGCCGAGGCCATGGTGGCCTGCTCGTTGGCCAGGTCGATCACGCAGCCGTCGAGGATGGCGCGCAGCGCATCGGCATCGATGATGCGCGCCAGGCGCTCGATGACCGCCTCGGCCACCAGGTAGCGCCGCGCCAGCTCGCCCAGCGCCTCGCCGCGGATCGGTTCGGCGCCCTCGCCGGGCAGCAGCAGCGCGCCGTCCAGGGCGTGGCGCAGCATGTACTGGTTCAACTCGGCGTCGTCCTTGAGGTAGCGCTCGTCCTTGCCGTGCTTGACCCGGTACAGGGGCGGCTGCGCGATGTAGATGTGGCCGCGCTCGACCAGGTCGGGCATCTGCCGGTAGAAGAAGGTGAGCAGCAGGGTGCGGATGTGGCTGCCGTCGACATCGGCGTCGGTCATGATGATGATGCGGTGATAGCGCAGCTTGTCGACGTTGTAGTCCGGGCCGATGTTGGTGCCGAGCGCGGTGATCAGGGTGGCGATCTGCTCCGACGAGATCAGCTTGTCGAAGCGCGCCTTCTCCACGTTGA
>CAZXLV010000190.1:0-5095 GCA_964641405.1 uncultured Limnobacter sp.
GCGGCCCTGGCCACCACGCTGCCAGAACGCATCGATCTGACAGGCGACGAGCTTGCGGCCTTCCACGAGGCCATCAAATTTGCCGACTGCGTGCCGCGAGAGCTGTTATCTCGGACGATCGTAGCGAGGAGTTTTGAGCTGACCAGCGGAGACGGTCGACGATGAGTGGAAGCTGCATACCCTCTTCGCTTTGCCCGCGACACAGGTAGGCGACCGCTCAGGGAATAGACGAAAGAACAATGGATCAGACGACCCACCCTCGCCGGAGCGGCTCCTACACCGCCAACCTGCTCGGAAACATCAAGAGCCACCTCGCGGGCCTGCAAGGCTACGACGTGATGGCCCTTGAGCTCATCCAGAACGCCGACGACGCGAAGGCCGAAGAGATCATCTTCGACATCACCGATCGCGGTCTGCTGGTCCGTAACAGCGGCCGTTTCACCTACTGCGGTGACCTGCACACACGTCCCTGCGGCTTCATGGCCAGCAACAACTACAGCTGCGACTACCACCGCATCGCAGATGTGGGCAGCGGAGGCAAGCTGTCCAAAGGGGAGAACATCGGCCGGTTCGGGATCGGTTTCGTGTCCACGTACCAGGTCACCGACCATCCGGAGATTCGGTCTTCCGGGATCAAGCTGACCCTTCATCCAGAAGAGGGTCAGTGGTTCATTGAACCGTTTGATGAGCCTGAGGGCACATCGTTCTTCCTGCCGTGGGCGGGCGATCCGAACACCGAGGCGCGGTTGGCTCTCGGTGTTTCGCACGTCGCTCCCTCCCACATTGATCAACTGACCGAGGACTTTCAGACAGTCCTACGCAACAGCCTGCTGTTTCTGCGCCATGTTCGGAAGGCGGAGGTGCTACGGAACGGCAAGCTCCTTTTGGCGTGTGACTTGGAGCGCGGCGAAGGTTCGGACCTCATCGTCAGTTTTCGACCGAGCGGTGAGGTCGAGCAATGGCACATCCTTCGCACCGACGCCGCTGATGCGGCCAAGCGCCTATTTGCGACACACCCCAGGCTGGAGGCGCTCGATCGGAGCACGAAGATCAGCATCGGCTTGCGTATAGACCCCGCGCCCCTCACTGAGGGGCTGCTTTACGCGTTCTTGCCCACCGAACAGTCGACGGGGTTGCCCTTACACATCAACGCCGACTTCTTCCCGGAGTCCGACCGAAAGGCTCTCATTTTTGCCGGGCATCAGCACGAGCAGGCATGGAACGAGATGCTGGTCGATGCCGCTGCCGCCGAGTTGGCTCGGGATCCCGAAGGCCTGCTGAAGATGCTCGGGCACGTTCAGTTCTGGCAGATCGTCGGCCGCGCTTACGAGTTGAGTTCCAAGTTGGCTGGCCATCCGGCGTGCTTCAGGCGGTTCTGGGAGCGATTGAAGGCAACCGGGACCCAAGCACAGATCGCCTTGGCCCAGGACGGCAGTTTTCAGCGACCCAGCGGGGTGTTTCTCGCTCGTGCCGCGCTGGACGCCAGTCAGGCAAAGGCGCTGCTTGAACTCGGTGGGAGGCTTGCATCAGAGGATCTACGCTCCTTCTACACCGCGATGGGTCAGTTGGGAGCGCCGATCCTGACGCTGGAACGACTGGTCGGCCTGTTGGAAGCTGCAACGGCGCAGCAGGTAGCCGGCGAAACCCAGATCGATGAGCAGCGGCTGGAGAACTTCTATCGACCGCTGTGGAGCATCGTCAACGATCTTCTCCCCGACGCAGGAACGGCGAGCCCCAGCATCAATTCAGCTGTTCAACGTTTGGTGGCTGTGCCCTTCGTCGTGACCGAGGACTTGTATGCAGTCACGATCAATCAGTCCTACGTAGCGCCTTCATCAAAGGACGCCCAGCGAGTTGCGGAACTTCTGCCAAGGTTGGCCATTGCGTCGCATCACCTTCTTGAGTGTTCAAAGATAGCGCGGCTGATACGGAGCCTCGAGCTCGGCGCAGTCACGTCCCACATCAGCTCGATGTGTGCATCGGAGCCCGTCGCCGATGTCCTCAGTGTGGAGCCGAAAGATCTGCGCGACCTGTACGCACTGTTCGCAGACTTGGATCGACAGGGCAGTGTCGACAAGACCGTGTATCAGGCGCTCCGCGGTCTTCCGATCTGGCTATCGAGCAGAGGCCTAATCCCGGCCAATCAAGCGCTGCTGCCAGGTGACTTCACAGATCCGACTGGCCACGCCGATCTATTGGACACGGCCGTTCTCACCGAATCCGCCAGGGACTTTCTGACCGGCAAGCTCGGAGTGCAGACGCAGACGATCGAGGCATTCGTACGGACCGTTCTGCCCTCGTTCTTCAACGATGATGGGCCACTGGACGAGACAAAGTACGCCCGGCTCATCACGGAGCTGGCAAGTCACACGACCTTGGTCAACGACGAGAGCATCCGGCGGCTGCTGGGCTCTCTTCCGATAGTCCCAACCCAGGATGGACGATGGTCTCAGCCAACGAACACGTATCGCCGTACAGAGGAACTGGTGAAGGTCCTTGGCGAAGCGCGACACCTGTGGCTAGACGCCAGCCGCCTCCCGAGCACTCGGTCAGTGCAGACGTTCATCGACAGCCTGGGTATCCGCCGATCTCCGATCGCGCGGCATCTTGTGGACCGGATGCTCACCCTGGCGGAGAAGTACGTGCCATCGGAGGAGGCAAGGCGTGCGAGCGCAGAGGCCTTCTACGTGCTCTGCGACAACTACGAGGAGTGGAAGGACAAGGAGTTCTTCGGCGGCGCAATCACGGACCTGCGAGATGCGGCCTGCTTCCCGGCCGAAGGAGACTCGGAAGACTGGCATACGGCTGACTCCCTATATGCGCCCTACCGTGCCGACGCCTTCCGGTCACAGGCGAACATCCTCGACTTTAGGAATACAGCGCGCCTGAAAACGGAGTTATTGGAGGAACTCGGCGTTTCCATCAACCCCGAGACCAGGCTCGTCATCAGCCATCTGCAGCACTGTGTCGCGACAGGCATGCCGCCACACGTGTCCGTGTATCAAGTCTTGAACGAGAGAGCGCAGCGTGACGACTCGCTGGTCGCGTCGCTTGCCGGGGCGCGCTGCATCTACGTCGAAAGTGCAAAGACGTTCGTGCGACCCAACCAGTTGTACTGGTCGCCACAGCAGCTCGGACGGTTCGCCTTCACCATTCCGGGAAACCTTGAATCATTCAAGCCGTTGTTCACCGCCATCGGAGTCAAGAACGCTCCCGACGGCCGCGATTTCTCCGACATCTTGTTGGACATCGTTGGAGAGTACTTCGAGCAGTCGAAGACGGTTATAGGACCAGACCGCGCGGTCTATGACATCTGTTTGGCTGGAATGTGCTCAGCGGATGCCCAAGAGCAGTTCTCTCAGAATGACTTGCGACGCCTCCGCGAAGCGCCATCGATTCTGAACATCAAGGGCCAGCCCACCCACCCGGACGAAGTCTTGATGCAGGACAGTGAGTGGCACGCAGGTTTCTTCGGTGGCGAACTCGACCGGGCGTTGTGCAAACCCCCGCCAGAGCTCTGGTTCTTCGTGGAGAAGCTTGGCGTCAGGCGGCTGAGCGAAAGCGCTCGGGTCACGCTCGAGTTCGTCGATGGCCCGGAATCAGAGGAGACGTCGCTCGCGGACAAGCTGATGGAGCGGCTGGACATCCTCGCCCGTCTGCTACACGACAAACCCACAGTTGTCCGGGCGAAGATCCGGAAGGCGTTTGGCGAACTGAAGGCCGTGAGCTACGACGTGGTTCGCATCCAGGCATCCGTCCACGTTGGAGACGACGAGGTCCACGCTCCGCCCGCTTCGGTGCAGGCGTTCTATGACATCGAGAAGCAGCGCTTGATACTTGCGAGACCGGTAGGAGACAGGATCTGGTCGCACGTTCTGAACGCGCTATTCCATCAGTTGATGCCGGAAGAATCAGGGAGCGAAGTTTCAAAGCTTACCCTGAGCGTGCGTCCGCTCATTGGAATGTCGGTGGAAGAGGCGCACCGCGAACTGACCGATGCTGGCATTCCTTATCTGGACGCTGACCCGATTGGCGGAGATGCCCAGGATCTGACATCGCGCGACCTCAACGACATTGGCGACGGCTCGTCGCCTGTCGAAAAAGGGGACACCCGGCCTGCAGGAGAGTCGGTTGGAGAGGCGCAGAAAGGCCCGAATGCCCCGGACGAATCCCCGGGGACAAGAGCTCCCAACCAGCCAAGTCCACCGACGGAGCGAGGCGACGGCAGCGGTATCCCTTCCGGGGAGCGCCGCGCAAGGAAGCCGCGCGCGACGCACAAAGAGCAATGGGATCGCAGACTGCTGTCCTACGTGCGCAAGATGCCCGACGTTCAGGGCGAGGCCGACGCGGATGGATCGGCGTCGGAACACAACCTTGGGGTTGAGGTCGTCGCACGTGCCGCCGTCTGTAGCTACGAGAAGTCCCGTGGGCGGCTCCCGGAGCAGATGGCACAAACCCATCCCGGCTACGACATCATCAGCCGGAACCCGCTGACCGGCGAGGAACGCTTCATCGAGGTCAAAGGAGTGAACGGGGAGTGGAACAAGACCGGCGTGGGCCTGTCGAGACTCCAGTTCAGCAATGCCCAAGACTACGGTGAAAGGTTCTGGCTCTACGTGGTCGAATTCGTCGGTGATCCGCAGCACATGCGGGTCCATCCGATTCAGAGCCCTGCAACGCAGGTGACGTCGTTCATGTTCGACGGCAACTGGCGGGACGCTGTGGCAGACGAGCGTGCAGACCCCGCCCTACCGTTCATCGCTGGCGCCAAAGTCAAGCACCAGCAGTGGGGTCGCGGTCAGATCGTGACCATGGAACTTCGAGGCTCGACACGCGTGATGTCGATTGATTTCGAGACGCATGGTCGACGAACCGTGACTCTGAACCTGCAGATGATGTCGGTCGTTGAGGAAGATGATGACAACGATCGTTCCTGAACTGTCCGATGTTCAACTCGCTGAGTTGCCTTCGCAGGCCGAAGCCAAGGTTTACCGAGCCCTGCGCGACGGGCTTCCGCAGGACTTCGTCGTCTTGTTTCAGATCGGATGGATCCTGCGGCGCGAGGAGGAGCAGGCAAAGGACGGCGAGGCGGATT
>CAZXLV010000191.1:0-5018 GCA_964641405.1 uncultured Limnobacter sp.
CACCTGAAGCGCGCGGTGATCGCCGCCGAGGACGCCAACTTCACCGAGCACGACGGCGTCGACTGGGACGCGATCGAGCGCGCCTACGAGCAGAATCGGCGCCGCGGGCGGGTGGTGCGCGGCGGATCGACGATCACCATGCAACTGGCCAAGAACCTGTTCCTGTCAGGCAACCGCAGCTACCTGCGCAAGGCCCAGGAACTGGTCATCACCTACATGATCGAGACCGTGATGAGCAAGCGGCGCATCCTGGAGCTGTACCTGAACGTGGCCGAGTGGGGAGTGGGCGTGTTCGGTGCCGAGGCCGGCGCGCGCCACTACTTCGGCGCCTCGGCGGCACAACTTGCCCCCGGGCAGGCGGCGCGCATGGCAGCGATGTTGCCGCGACCACGTTACTATGACGCGCACCGCGGTTCGCCGGCGCTGGCCCGGCGTGCCGCCATTGTCGCGCGCTGGATGGGCGCGATCGATCCCCCCTGAGCCGGACAGCCTCCCAGCATGGCCGAGCAAGACGCCCCGCCGCAGGTTTTCGACGACGAGCACGACGGCGAAGCGGCCGTCGTGACGCCGGCGTCGCAGCCGCGCGACCCCGAGCAGGCCTCGCGCGCGCTGCTCGAGGTGCAGGACCTGCTGCGTCGCTACAACCAGGCGCTCGAGGCCACGCAGCGCCAGCGCCAGGATGGCGACGAGCGAACCACCGTGCTCGAGCCGATCGACCTGCGCCAGTTCCTGGACGCGCTGCGCGAGCGACTCGACCCGCTGCATCCGGCCGACATCGCCTTCGTCCTGGAGGCGCTGCCCTACCAGGACCGCATGATCGTATGGGATCTCGTGAAGGCCGAGCGCGACGGCGAGATCCTGCTCGAAGTCTCCGAGTCGGTGCGCGAATCGCTGATCCGCTCGATGGATCGCGAGGAACTGGTGGGCGCGGTCGAGACGCTGGATGCGGCCGACATCGCCGAACTGGCGCCCGACCTGCCGCACGACGTGGTCGAGGAAGTCCGGCGCGGCCTCACGCAGGAGGAGCGCGAGCAACTGCGCGCCTCGATGTCGTTTCCGGAAGGTTCGGTCGGCGAACTGATGGACTTCGACGCCATCACCGTGCAGCAGGGCTACACGCTGGACATGGTGCTGCGCGAACTGCGCACCCTGGAAGAGCTGCCCAGCCACACCGACCAGGTGTTCGTGATCGACGCGCGCGGTGCGCTGCTGGGCAGCCTGCCGCTGGACCGGCTGCTGATCAACCAGCCCGAAGTGCAGGTCGAGGACGTGATGCGCCGCGACGTGCTCACGCTGCAGCCGCTGGACGACGGTGGCGAGGCCGCGCAGGCCTTCGAACGCTACGACCTGGTCTCTGCGCCGGTGGTCGATCCGCGCAATCGCGTGATCGGACGCGTGACGGTGGCCGAGGTGGTCGACCTGATCCGCGAGGAGAGCGAATCCGACATGCTCGCCACGGTCGGCCTGCGCGAGGAGGAAGACCTGTTCGCCAGCGTGTGGGCATCGGCGAAGAACCGCTGGCTGTGGCTGGCGCTGAACCTGTGCACGGCCTTTTTCGCTTCGCGTGTGATCAGCATCTTCGAGGGCACCATCGGTCGCGTGGTGGCGCTGGCCACGCTGATGCCGATCGTGGCCGGTATCGCCGGCAACTCGGGCAACCAGACCATGACGCTGATCATCCGGTCGATTGCGCTGGGGCAGGTCAACATGGCAAACGCGCGTCGCCTGTTGCAAAAGGAGCTGGCGATCGCGGGCCTGAACGGACTGGTCTGGGGTGGCGCCGCCGGCCTGGTGGCCTGGCTGCTGTATCGCGACGTGCCTTACGGCTGGATGCTCGGCGGCACCATGATGATGGCGATGGTGCTCAACCTGCTGGTGGGCGCGCTGGTTGCGCTGGCGGTGCCGCTGGCCCTCGAGCGCATGGGACGCGACCCGGCGCTCGGCTCGTCGGTACTGCTCACCTTCAGCACCGACAGCATGGGGTTCCTGATCTTCCTCGGGCTGGCCTCGCTGCTGTTTCACTGAGCCGCCAGCGCGTCAGCGCTGGCAGAACACGGGCGTGGTGAAACTGCGTGCCAGGTCGGCGATCTCGAAGTTGGACAGCGTGCGCGCCGTGTCGGTGCCGCGCAGGTACTGCACACCGTTTGCTTCGAGCAGCGCCTTGACGGGCGCAAGCTTGATCGCAAAGTTGATGTTCTGCGGAATGTCACCGGTGATCTGCGCCACGCGCAAGGCATTGAGCTTGGCCACTACCATGCCGATCACCTGGCCGCGTCGATCGAGCAGCGGGCCGCCGCTGTTGCCCGGTTGCACCGGCACGTCGATCTGCAGTTGCGCCGGGTTGTCGCGCAGGCCGGCCAACGCCGATACCATGCCGGCGCCCAGTTGCCCTGCCGACGACAGCATGCCCTGCAACGGAAAGCCGTAAGTGAGCACCTCTTCGCCCTGGCGCGCATCGGCGGCAGCGCGCAGTGCTGCGGCATGAATGACCGGCGGACCCTTGAGCAGTGCCAGGTCGTTGGCAGCGTCGGAGGCCAGCAGCGTGAGGCGGGCGCCGTCGCCGCGCGCGAGCAGCGTGCAGCCGGCAACCACGTGGCGGTTGGTGAGCAGGTGACCATCGACCGTGACGTAGAAGCCGCTGCCACTGGAATTGCGCCGTGCCGGTGCGGCGCTGCCCGGTGCCGCTGCCGCAGCGGCGCCCGGCCTGGCGGTTGCGCCACTGCCCTCGGGGGGCGGCGGCAAGGGTGAGCGTCCATGCGGGGCATCGAGCAGCGAACCGGGCACCGGCACCGGCGTCGGCGGCAAGCCGCCGCTCTGCGCATGCGCGGGTACAGCGATACAGGCGGCGCATAGCAACAGGCTGCCCAGGCGAATGGCGCGCAGGGCCGGCGGCGTGGTTTCCGGTCGCTTCATGGCAAGAGAATAGGGCACCCGGCCGCCGCCGGACGCGCATCCGGTCACGCTCGGGCGTGATGCGACGCTTCTTCGCCAGCTTGCCGAATCATGCTGCCGTGAAGTGCCCACTCTTGCCGCCGCGCTTTTCCGTCAGCCGCACGCCCTCGATCACCATGCCGCGGTCGACCGCCTTGCACATGTCGTAGACGGTGAGCAGGCCGACCTGCACTGCGGTGAGCGCTTCCATTTCGACACCGGTCTTGCCGTCACACTCGACCGTGGCACTGCAATGCACTGCGCCGGCGGCTTCGTCGAGTTCGAACTCGACCGCGATGCGGGTGATGGGAATCGGGTGACACAGCGGGATCAGCTCGGCGGTGCGCTTGGCGCCCTGGATGGCGGCGATGCGTGCCACTCCGATCACGTCACCCTTCTGCGCACTGCCCGCGCGTACCAGTGCCAGGGTGGCGGGCTTCATGCGGATGCTGCCGCGGGCGACCGCCACCCGATGCGTTATCGCCTTGTCCGCGATGTCGACCATGTGGGCGCGGCCGGCGTCGTCGAAATGGCTCAGGGCGGGTGCCGATGTGTCGGCGGGCGGATCGGGCGGGGCAGTCATGGTCGGGTCCGGGTGCCGACTATCATAGCAATGGGCCCGCAAGGAGGTCTCGAGGAGTGTCGTGTCGTCGAAACGGGGACTGTTGCCGCGCTGCCTGGCCGGCTTGCTGAGCGTTGCGCTGGTCGGTGGCGCCGCGCCGGTGCGCGCGCAGGTCGACAACCTGCCGCGCCTGGGAGATGCCGCTGCCGACGAATTGTCGCCGGCAATGGAGCGGCGCGTCGGCGAGTCGATCATGCGCGAGATGCAGCGTCGTGGCATGGTCGACGACGATACCGAGGTGAGCGACTACCTGAACCAGTTCGCCGGCAGCCTGGCAGCCACCGCGCCGGCTGCGGGTTTCGACCTGCATTTCTTCCTGGTGCGCGACCCGACGCTGAATGCCTTCGCCATGCCGGGAGGCTATATCGGCGTGCACACCGGGCTGATCGTGGCCGCGCAAAGCGAGTCCGAACTGGCCTCGGTGCTGGGGCACGAGATCGGCCACGTCACCCAGCGCCACATGGCGCGCATGTTGGCGCGCGAGCGCCAGAGTTCGGTGCTGATGCTGGCCGCGCTGGTGCTTTCGGCACTGGCGGCACGCTCCAATCCGCAGGCGGTCGGCGGCCTGGCGTCGCTGGGCAGCACGCTGGCGCAGCAGCAGATGCTGACCTTTTCGCGCGATGCCGAGCGCGAGGCCGACCGGGTAGGCCTGGAGATCATGCGCCAGGCCGGTTTCGACGCCAACGGCATGGTGGCCTTCCTGGGCCGGCTGCAGAAGTCCGACAGCCTGTACGAGAGCCGCGCGCCGGACTACCTGCGCACGCACCCGGTGACTTCCGAGCGCATCGCCGATATCCAGAGCCGTATCGCGCAGACGCGCTACCGTCAGCATGCCGACAGTCTCGAATTCGCGCTGGCGCGCGCCAAGTTGCGCGCGCTCGCTGACACCAGCAGCGATGGCCTGCGACGTGTGCGCGCGCACTTCGAGCAGCAACTGCGCGAACGCACCATCGATGAGCGCGCCGGCTGGTTCGGCCTGGCCACCGCCGCGGCCGCGCAGCGTGACGCGCCCGCCGCGCGCAAGGCGCTGGCCGAATTGCGTCGGCGCCTGCCGACCGGACATCCGTTCGTCGAGAGGCTGGCCGCCCAGGTCGAACTGCAGGACGGTGACAGCAAGGCGGCGCTGGCCATGCTCGATGCAGCCTGCGTGCGCTTCCCGACCTCGCGGGCCCTGATCATGGAGCGCGCGCGCGTACTGCTGGTCCGGCACGATTACGCCACGGCGGTGCCGTACCTGGAGAACGCGGTGTCGCTGTATCGAGGTGACCCTGAACTGTGGCGCATGCTGTCGGAGGCCCAGGGCGGCCTGGGGCAGACCGCGCGCGCGCACCGTGCGGCCGCCGAGCAGTTCGTGCTGCTGGGTGCGACACCGGCTGCGATCGAGCAGTTGCAGCTGGCCCAGCGCGCCGGCCAGCTCGATTTTTATGCCAGTTCGCAACTCGATGCGCGGCTGCGCGAACTGCAG
>CAZXLV010000192.1:0-4938 GCA_964641405.1 uncultured Limnobacter sp.
ACCTGGTCAGGCGCTACGCGCAGCAGGCCGGGGTCAACGCGCCGCTGTCGCCGCACACGCTGCGCCACGCCTTCGCCACCCACCTGCTCAACCACGGCGCCGACCTGCGCGTGGTGCAGATGCTGCTCGGGCACGCCGACATCTCGACCACCCAGATCTACACGCACGTTGCACGTGAGCGCCTGAAGGCGCTGCACGCGCGGCACCACCCGCGCGGCTGAGGCTGCGCCGGCGTGGCGGTGTCGCCGCGGGGCCGCTGGTCGCTACAGCCGCCTGACCACCGCCGCCTCGAAGGCGCCGCCCTGATAGTCCTGCAGCGTACGCCGGATTTCTTCGGCGCTGTTCATCACGAACGGCCCGTACTGCGCGATCGGTTCGTTCAGGGGTCGCCCGGCCACCACCAGCACGCGCGCATCTTCGCTCGCCTCCAGCGTGACCGATGGCTTGCCGTCATTGGCAAGGATCGCCATGTGGCGATCCGGCACCACGACGCCGGCGACGGTCACGCCGCCGCGGAAGGTGTAGGTGAAGGCGTTGTGTCCCGTCGGCAGCGCATGCGTGAAGCGCGCACCGGCGGGCAGGAACACGTCCAGGTAGAGCGGTTCGGTGACCGGTCGCTGCATTGCGCCGCCCACCCCGTTGCTCTCGCCGGCGATCACGCGCACCCGCACGCCGTCCCGCGTGGCGTATTCGGGAATGGCCGCCGCGGGGACGTCACGATAGCTGGGCGCCACCATCTTGTCGGCCGCCGGCAGGTTGAGCCACAACTGGAAGCCTTCCATGCGCCCCGCTTCCTGCTCGGGCAACTCGGAGTGGATCAGCCCGCTGCCGGCGATCATCCACTGCATGCCGCCCGGCCCGAGCAGCCCCTCGTTGCCGGCGCTGTCGCGATGGCGCATGCGCCCCTCGATCATGTAGGTGACGGTTTCGAAGCCGCGATGCGGGTGATCGGGAAAGCCGCCGATGTAGTCCTCGGGCCTGTCGTTTCGAAATGCGTCCAGCATCAGGAACGGATCCAGGCGGCGCTGCAGGTCCTGGGTGAGCACCCGCGTCAGGCGCACACCGGCGCCATCGGAGGTGGCAACGCCTTGCACGAGTCGTTCGACCGCACGCGAGTCGGTGACGGGTCGGGAGCGAAGGTCGGTGGTCATGTCTGCACACTCCTCTTTGTCTTCGAGTATGACGCTGCCGCGAACGGAAGCGATTGATCACTCTAACCATTCCATGAACGATCCGGAAGCCATTAAAACGAGTATGATCAGCTCATACATGAGATAATTGTCGGCTTCGATACGAAGACGTGATGCCAAGACGTTTACTGCGCCGACCTGCCGCCAGCCCATGAACCTCGATGCCGATGATCTCGTGTTGTTCGCCCGCGTGGTCGAGGCCGGCAGCTTCACGCGCGCCGCGCAGCGCTGCGGGCAGCCCAAGGCGACCGTGTCGCGCCGCATCGGCGCCCTCGAAGCCAGGCTGGGCGAGCGCCTGCTCACGCGCACCACCCGCCGGCTGGCGCTCACCGGGTTCGGCGAGCGCATTCTCGAACACGCACGCCGACTGCTCGAGGAAACCGAGTCGGTCAGCGCACTGGCGCAGCATCGCCAGGCGGTTCCAGGCGGAGTGCTGCGGGTGTCGTTACCCCCCGACCTGATCGAGGAACTGGACCTGGTTCCCTTCCTGCTCAGCTTCAGCGAGCGGTATCCCGAGGTGCGCCTCGAACTGGACATCTCGCCGCGGCGCGTCGACCTGATCGCCGAGCGCTTCGACCTGGCGGTACGCGTGGCCGCGCGCCTGCCCGACGACGCGACGCTGGTGGCCCGGCGCCTGGCCTCGCTGCCGCATGGCCTGTATGCCAGTCCGGCTTACCTGGCGCGTGTCGGTATGCCGCTCACGCCACCCGAACTGCTGGAGCGCACCGGCCTGCGGGTGATCACCAGCGATGGCGAGGCGGCGCCCTGGCGGCTGGCGCGCGGCAGCGAGCGCTGGGAAGGCTTGCCGAGCGGGCCGCTGGCAGCCAACTCGGTTGGTCTGCAGCGCGTCCTCGCGGCTCGCGGCCTGGGCATCGCCGGGCTCTCGGAGCGTTCCGCCGCACCGCTGGTCGAGCAGGGCCTGCTGGTGCGCGTGCTGCCGCAATGGTGCCTGCCCGAGATGACCGCCTGGTACGTCACCCCGGGCCGGCGCCTGCAGGCGTCGCGCACCACGGCCTTCATCACGCTGCTCGATTCGATCCTGGGCCCGCCAGCGCCCGGGTCCTGAACCGCCCCGGCCGCAGACTGGCATGATGAGGTCGGATATTTCGAGTGCCGCGCGGTCGGCAGGGGAGTCTCGATCATGACGGAACAACTCGACCTGTTCGTGATCGGCGGCGGTTCGGGCGGCGTGCGCGCCGCACGCATCGCCGCCGGCCATGGTGCCAGGGTGGCGCTGGCCGAGGAGTATCGCTACGGCGGCACCTGCGTGATTCGCGGCTGCGTACCCAAGAAGCTGCTGGTGCTCGCCAGCCGCTTCGCCGACCAGTTCGAGCGCGCCGCCGATTTCGGCTGGACCAGCGGCACGCCGCGGTTCGACTGGGCAACCCTGCGCAGCGCCAAGGACCGTGAACTGGCGCGACTCGAAGGCCTGTACCGCGACGGCCTCGAGCGCGCCGGCGTGCGCACCATCGACTCGCGCGCCGTCCTGGAAGGTCCGCACACGGTGCGCATCATCGCCAGCGGGGAGAAGTTGCGTGCCCGCCACGTGCTGATCGCCACCGGCGGCACGCCGGTGCGCAACGACATTCCGGGGGCGGCGCTGGCGATCACTTCGAACGAAATCTTCGACCTGCCCGCGCTGCCGGCGCATGCGGTGATCGAAGGGGGCGGCTACATCGCCATCGAGTTTGCATGCCTGCTGCAACGCCTGGGCGTCAAGGTGACGCTCGTCTACCGGGGCGAGCTGATCCTGCGCCAGTTCGATGACGACCTGCGCCGCCACCTGGATGCGGCCATGCGCGCCGACGGCATCGAGATTCTCACTGGCGAGGCGCTGGCATCGATCGTGCGAAGTGCCGGCGGCTTGCGCGTGAGCACGGCCGGCGGCGTTCGCATCGATACCGGGATGGTCTTGCTCGCCACCGGACGCCGGCCGAACGTGGACGGGCTCGGACTGGCTGCGGCCGGGGTCGAGGTCGACGCCCATGGCGCCATCCGCGTGCAGGAGGACTCGCGCACCAGCGTCGCCGGCGTGTGGGCGGTGGGCGACGTCACCGACCGCCTGGCGCTCACCCCGGTGGCGATCCGGGAAGGCCACGCCTTCGCCGACTCGGTGTTTGGCCACCAGCCGTGGGTGTGCGATCACCGCGACGTGCCCTCGGCGGTGTTTTCCACGCCCGAGATCGGCACCGTCGGCCTGACCGAAGCGCAGGCACGCGAGCAGTACGACTGTGTCGATGTCTATCGCAGCAGCTTCCGGCCGACCGCCAACACGCTGTCGGCGCGCATCGAGCGCATGCTGATGAAGCTCGTGGTCGAGCACGACAGCGACCGCGTGCTCGGGGTGCACCTGTGCGGACCGGATGCGGCCGAAATGATCCAGCTGGCCGGCATTGCCGTGAAGATGGGCGCCACCAAGCGGCAGTTCGACCAGACCGTCGCGGTGCACCCGACGGCGGCGGAAGAACTGGTCACCATGCGCAAGCCGATCGCCCGGGAGCCGGTGAAGGAAGGGTAGGCGCGCGATCGCCGCTCCGACCGCTCACTTGCCGCGCCTGGCCGCGGGCGTCGCCGGCACGCCGGCGCCTGGCGGCGCCTGCACCGATTCTTCCAGCCATTCGCGCCACACCGCCATCAGCACTGCCAGCACCACCGGGCCGAGGAACAGCCCGACCAGCCCGAATGCGGCCAGGCCGCCCAGCACGCCGAACAACACCAGCAGGAACGAGACTCGGGTAGCGCTGCTGATCACCAGCGGACGCACCAGGTTGTCGACCCAGCTCACCACCAGCACGCCCCACAACAGCAGGCCGACGCCGTTGAAGATCTCACCTTTGAGCAGCAGCCAGGCACCGATCGAGCCCCAGGCGAACGGGGTACCGAATGGAATCAGCGCAATCACCGCGGTGACCGCGCCGAGAAACACCGGGGCCTCCAGGCCGAACCACCAGTATCCGAGCGCCGCCACGATGCCTTGCGCGATGGCGGTGGCCACCAGTCCCCAGACCACCGCCATCGTCATGCCGCCGACCGCTTCCAGGTAGCGATCGACCCGCGCACCGAGGAAGCGGTGCAGCACGAAGCGCGCCTGCGACAATACCTCGCGGCCGTTGCGATACAGGAAGAAGGCGGTGACCAGCGCGAAGCCGAACTTTGCCGCGTTGCGCCCGACCCCGCCCAGCAGGTCCAGCACGTCGCTCATGCGCTGCTCGGCCCAGCGTGGAATCAGTGCGCGGATGGTGGCCGGATCGCCGGTCAACTGGTTGAGCAGGTCCTGCAGCCAGTTGCCCAGCAAGGGGATGTCGCCGATGAAGCCCGGCAAGCTGATCGGGCCGCTGCCGAGCAGCGCGCCCAGCGATGCGTAGGCCGATGCCAACTCGCTGCGCAGCACCAGCCCCAGCCACACCGCGGGTGCCAGGAAGGTGGCCGCGAGCAGCAGGGTCATCAGCAGCGCTGCCGGCGTCGCCCGGCCGCGCATCAGGCGCAGCAAGAGCGCATGGAGCGGCCAGGTGGCATAGACCAGGATCACCGCCCAGGCGAGCGGAACCAGGAAGGGCTGCAGGATCGCGTACGAGAACAGCAACAGTCCGCCCAGCAGCAGGCCCAGGATCACGCGGCGGGTGATTCTTTCGGTGACCGGTTCGTACATCGTTGCACTCGCGCGCAGGGGTGCGCGCCGCGAGCTTAGCCGCCGGCCGGCGGCAGGGTCAACGCGTGAGCGCGTTTCCGTTCGTCACGCGCGAGCGCG
>CAZXLV010000193.1:0-4927 GCA_964641405.1 uncultured Limnobacter sp.
CGATCTACTACGGCGCGGTCGGCTGGCCGGCCACCGTGCCCGACCACGTGTCGCTCTGGGGCTCGCTGATCCCGTTCCGGCGGGGGTTCGACCAGTACGTCAACCTGCGTCCCTGCCGGCTGATGCCCGGCATCGCGACGCCGCTCGCGCACCGGCAGGCGGGCGACATCGACTTCGTCGTCGTGCGCGAGAACACCGAGGGCGAGTACTCGTCGGTGGGCGGGCGGATGTTCGAGGGCACCGAGCGCGAGATCGTGTTCCAGCAATCGGTGTTCACGCGCAAGGGCGTCGACCGCGTGCTGCGCTACGCGTTCGAACTCGCGCGCACGCGGGACGCGAAGCACCTCACGTCGGCGACGAAGTCGAACGGCATCTCGATCACGATGCCGTACTGGGACGAGCGCTTCCGGGCGATGGCGGCGCGGTATCCGGACATCCGGACCGACCAGTACCACATCGACATCCTGTCGGCGCACTTCGTCCAGCGCCCGCAGGTGTTCGACGTCGTGGTCGGCTCGAACCTGTTCGGCGACATCCTGTCGGACCTCGGTCCCGCGGTGTGCGGCACGATCGGCATCGCGCCGTCGGCGAACCTCAACCCGGAACGCGACCACCCGTCGCTGTTCGAGCCGGTGCACGGCTCGGCGCCGGACATCGCGGGCCAGGGCATCGCCAACCCGATCGGCCAGATCTGGTGCGGCGCGATGATGCTCGAGCACCTGGGCCACCGGCACGCCCACGATGCGATCGTGGCGGCCATCGAACGGGTGACCGCTCATGGCCCGCGTAGCCGCGACATGGGCGGAAGCGCATCGACGGCGGAACTCGGCCGGGCAGTAGCGGAGTCACTGACGGACTGAAAGGCCGTTTTACACCACATCCCGTTTCTACCATAATGCGAATGGTTCTGATTCAATATTGCTTCTCTGCACTCCTGCCAGCGACCCGTGGATCGCACAATCGACACCTGGACGGCGAGCGCGCTCGATTCGCGCTTGCGAGGCGCTGGCCTGTCGGCGAGCGTGCTGGTTCACTGTGCGATCGGCTGGCTGGCGTGGTCGGCGCTGAGTGCTCCGGCCTACCAGCCGCCGACACCGCTCGAAGTCCGCTTCGTGGCGATCGAAGCGCCCAGGCCGATCGCAGTGGCGCCGCCGTTGGCCGAGGCGCCCAGCCAGCGCTCCGCGCCGCAGCCGGCCGAGTCACCGACCGAGCCTCGAGCGCGGCCCGCGACCGTGCGCGCGCAGCCCGCACCGGCGCGGCCCCGGGACGTGCGGCGCAAGCCGCCCGCGCGGCGTATCGAGCCGCTTGCGGTGGCGGCGCCCGACGCGCTGCCACGACTCGAGGCGGTCGAACCTGCCAGCCCTGATCGGCTGGCGCCAGGCCCGACGCCGATCGTCGCTGCGCCGCTCGCCCCCCCGCCGCCAGTCGAGCCATCCGCACCAGGCGCCGCGCCGGCCACGGCCAGCGTAGCGATGCCTGCGGCCAGCGAGCCGATTGCGGTCACGCCACCGCGCGCGCAAGCCGCGTACCTGAACAATCCGGCGCCGGCGTATCCGCAGATGTCACGCCGCCTCGGCGAGCAGGGGCGAGTGGTGCTGCGGGTTTTCGTCGAACCGGATGGCCGGCCCTCGCAGGTGGCAGTGCGCAGTTCCTCGGGATTTCCGCGCCTGGATTCCGCCGCGGTCGAGGCCGTGCGCGACTGGATGTTCGTGCCGGCCCGACGTGGCAGCGAGTCGGTGGCGGCATGGGTACTGATTCCGCTGAATTTTCTCCTGAACAACAGTTGACGGACGAAGGATCCACATCATGGCCGAAGGCTTGGGTTTCGCGCACTTCCTGCACAACGCCGATGCGGTGGCGTGGATCGTGCTCGCGCTGCTGATCGTCATGTCGGTCGGCAGCTGGTTCCTGATCGCGGTGAAGGGTGTGCGCGCGCTGCTGCTGCGCCAGCGCAGTCGCGCATTCCTGGCCGCATTCTGGGACGCCGCCAGCCTCGAGGCGATCGCGCGCCGGTTGCGCTCGGACGGCATCACCGATCCGTTTTCGCACATGGTGCATCACGCCTTTCGCGCCATCGAGCGTCACCTGGGCCGCAACGAGACGGCGCGCCTGGTCGATGCAGGTACGTCCGAGGACTTCCTTACCCGTTCGCTCAAGCGGGCGATCGCGCAGGACATGGCGCGGCTCGATCGTGGCCAGACCTTCCTTGCGACAGTTGCCTCCACCGCGCCCTTCGTCGGACTGTTCGGCACGGTCTGGGGGATCTACCACGCCCTGATGGCCATCGGCGCAGCCGGTGATGCGGGACTGGACAAGGTCGCGGGGCCGGTTGGCGAAGCATTGATCATGACCGGGATCGGGCTCGCGGTGGCGATTCCGGCCGCTGTGGCCTACAACGCGTTCGCGCGCGCCAATCGCAACACCCGCACCGAACTCGAATCGTTTGCCTACGACCTGTTTGCGCTGATGGGCACCGGCACGCAGTCCCCGTTGCTTGCCGACGTGCGCGAAACCAGCGAGCGAGTGCTGCAGCGTGTGCGTGACGCCGGCACGCTGACGCCGGCGGCGGAGCATTGAGATGGCGTTCGGAACGATGGAAACCGGCGGCGACGAGAGCCCGATCGCCGAGATCAACATGGTCCCCTTCATCGACGTGGTGCTGGTGCTGCTGATCATCTTCATGGTCACCGCGCCCCTGCTTACCCATTCGGTCAGGCTGGAACTGCCGCGCGCCAGCAGCGCGCCGACCGTGGTGCGCGAGACACCGCTGCGCATCGACATCGATGCCGATCACCGGATCCTCTGGAACGGCGAACCGGTGCAGATCGACGCGCTCGATGCACGCTTTGCCGCCGCCGCAATTCGTGAACCGCGCCCGGAGTTGCTGATCCGTGCCGATCGCACGACGTCCTACGAGGTGCTGGCCCGCGTGATGTCGGATGCAGCGCGCAATGGCCTGGGGCGAATCGGCTTTCTCACCGATCCGCGCGACCCGTAGAAGCGCCTGCGGCGCGGCAAGTGCGATAAAGTCCGCGCACCATGGATGCGCGAGTCCTCCTGCACGAAAGCTTCCAGGCCGCCGTCGCAGCGGCCGATCCGTTGCGGATGCTGGCTGCCTCCTTGCCCGACGCCGGGACGATCGCCGGTGTGCGACGCACCCTGGTGGTCGGTGCCGGCAAGGCGGCCGCCAGCATGGCGATGGCGGTGGAGCGGCATTGGCCACCTGGCGCGCCGCTCGAAGGCCTGGTGATCACACGTTATGCACATGGCCTGCCCTGCCGACGCATCGAGGTGGTGGAAGCCGGTCATCCGGTGCCCGATGCTGCCGGCGAGCACGCAGCCGCGCAGATCCTGCAGCGTGCCGGCAGCCTCGATGAACAGGACCTGCTGATCGTGCTGGTTTCCGGCGGCGGGTCGAGCCTGCTCAGCCTGCCGGTCCAATCCGTGCCGATGGCCGACCTGAAGTTGCTGACGCAGGCGCTGCTGGCCAGCGGCGCGCCGATCCAGGACATCAACGTCGTGCGCAAGCACCTGTCGCGCATCCAGGGCGGTCGACTGGCTCAGGCCACGCGTGCTCGCGTGCTCGCCTTGATGATCTCCGACGTGGCGGGCGACGATCCGTCCGCGATCGCCAGCGGCCCCTGCGCCGCTGATCCGAGCACCTACGCCGATGCGCTGGCGGTGCTGGTGCGCTGGCGCGTGACGGCACCGGCAAGCGTGCGGGCGCACCTCGAGCGCGGCGCACGCGGCACGGTCGGCGAGACGCCCAAGCCGGGTGATCCGCTGTTCGCGCGCGTCGATGCGCGCATGCTCGCCACCGCCCACGCGAGCCTGCGGGCGGCTGCCGCCGTATTCACCGCGGCGGGCGTCCGCCCGGCAGTGCTGGGGGACACGGTTACCGGCGAGGCGCGCGAGGTGGCACAGGTGATTGCGGCGATCGGACGCGAGATCGTCGGCTACGATCAGCCATTTGCCCGCCCGGTAGCGCTGATCTCGGGGGGTGAGTGCACCGTCACCATCCGCGGCCGAGGCCGCGGTGGCCGCTGCTCCGAATTCCTGCTGGCGCTGGCCTGCCAACTCGAGGGCGTGCCGGGCGCCTGGGCAATCGCGGCCGACACCGACGGCATCGATGGCGTGGCGGACAATGCGGGCGCGATCGTCACGCCCGACACCATGGCGCGAGCGTCCGCGGCGGGCCTCGATGCCCGCGCGCTCCTCGATGACAACGACGCCTGGACGTTCTTTCACCACCTTGGCGATCTGCTCGTCACCGGCCCGACACGCACCAACGTCAATGACTTCCGGGTGCTGATGTTGCTGCCGCCGACGGCGCAGTGAGTCTTCCGACGCACCCGCCACCGAACCGGATTCTGCCGTGGACACGCTCACGCTCACCCGCCCCGACGACTGGCACCTGCACCTGCGTGACGGCGAGGCGCTGCGCGCGGTGGTGGGAGCCAGCGCGGCGCAGTTCGCGCGCGCCATCGTCATGCCGAACCTCAGGCCGCCGGTGCGTACCGCAGCGCAGGCGATCGCCTATCGGCAGCGCATCCTGGCGGCGCTGCCGGCAGGCGCGCAGTTCGAACCGCTGATGACGCTCTACCTGACCGATGACAGTTCGGCTGACGAGATCCGGCGTGCCCTGGACAGCGGCGTCGTGCACGCGGTCAAGTTGTATCCGGCCGGTGCGACCACCCACTCGGATGCCGGGGTGACCGACCTGCGCCGGACCTGGCCGGTGCTCGAGGCGATGCAGGGTTGTGGCATGCCCTTGCTGGTGCACGGCGAGGTGACCGATCCGGTGATCGACGTGTTCGATCGCGAGGCAGTGTTCATCGACCAGGTCCTGGAGCCCTTGCGTCGGGATTTCCCGGGCCTGCGCGTGGTGTTCGAGCACATCACGACGCGGCAGGCCGTGCAGTACGTG
>CAZXLV010000194.1:0-4920 GCA_964641405.1 uncultured Limnobacter sp.
GTAGGTAAACATTCTGGGCGCGAGTGCCCTGCGGAGCCCTTGACCTGGATCAAGTCGATCGAACCGCGCGCAGTACGGCTCGATGCTGCAGAGCTTCCTGCGCCGGGCGCAGACCGTGCTGTTTCGAATCCGGGTTTCGCGCGCCCTCCGGTTCACTTGCCACCGGATCGAGCGACGCGTGATGGGGCGTCGGCGCCGCTTGCGCTACAGTTCCCGGCAGTCCCGCCTCGGCGGAGCACGGCACGGTCGAGCCCACATGGCTGCAGCACTCCCCGGACGCTTCTCCAACATCCGGCGCGCCGAAGTTGCGCCGGTGCTGGTCGCCGGGCTGTTCTTCTTCTGCGTGCTTGCCGCCCTGATGGTGTTGCGCCCGGCGCGCGAGGCGCTGGGCATGCAGCGCGGCATGGATGCGATCCGCTGGCTGTTCGTCGGCACCGTGGTCGTGACGCTGCTCGTGAACCCGGTGTTCGGGCTGCTGGTGAGCCGCTTCCGCCGCTTCGCCTTCGTGGCGGCGACCTACCTGTTCTTCGCCTTCGGGCTGCTGGGCTTTCATGCCCTGCTGGTGCTGGCGCCGGCCAGCATCGGCGAGCGCACCGGCCAGGTCTTCTACGTCTGGTTCAGTGTCTTCAACCTGTTTGCGACCATGCTGTTCTGGGCGCTGATGGCGGATCGTTTCACGCTCGAGCAGAGCCAGCGCCTGTTCGGCGCGATCGCCCTGGGCGGCACGCTCGGGGCGATTTTCGGACCGTGGCTGGCGGGGGTACTGGCCCGACCGCTCGGTACGGCGGCGCTGTTACCCGTCGCCGCGGCCTTCCTGGTGTTCGCGCTGGGTGCGGCGTGGTGGCTGGGCCGGCTGCAGGGGGATCGGCACGCCGGCGGCACGCACGCCACGCCGGCAGCCGAAGCGCAGGCCGTGATCGGCGGCAGCGCGTGGGAGGGCTTCGGCGCAGTGCTTGGCTCGCCGTACCTGCTCGCGATCTGCGCCTACGTGTTGATCATTGCGGTGATGGCCACGCTCATCTACTTCACACGGCTGCAGATGGTCGCCGCGCTGGGCACCGATCTGGACCTGCGCACCGCGACGTTTGCGCGCATCGACCTGATCTCCCAGGTCGCGACCCTGGTGCTGCAGGCAGCGGTCACCGGACAGCTGATGAAGCGCCTGGGCACCTCGCTGACGCTCGCGCTGCTGCCGCTGACCGCGGCGCTGGGCTTCCTCGGACTGGCGCTGATCGGCTCGCTGGCGGCGCTGATCGCCTTCGAGGCCACGTTCCGGGCGGTGCAGCGCGGTGTCATGCGACCGGCGCGCGAGACGCTGTTCACGACGGTTTCGCGTGCCGAGCGCTACAAGGCGAAGGCCTTCATCGACACTTTCATCTACCGCACCGGCGATGTCGCAGGCGCCCAGGCCGAAGGGCTGCTGGGGCGTCTCGGCATGGGGATGGCGGCAATCGCTGCATTCGCGCTGCCGCTGGCGCTGATCTGGATGGCGATCGGGGTATGGTTGGGCGTTGCGCAGCGCGCGCAGGTGCGCGGCGCCATACGGACCGAAGGGGTGAGGACATGACCACGCGACGCGAGTGCCTGCGGCGGATCGGGACCGGGGCGGCAATGCTGGCGCTGGCGCCCGCCGAGGCGCTGGCTGCCGAACCGGCGCGCGCCGCCGACGCGGCGGGAGCCGCCGATGCGGGGAGAGCAGCCGAACCGCAGCAAGACCGACTGATCACCCGCCCGATCCCGAAAACCGGCGAGTTGCTGCCGATCGTCGGCCTGGGCAGTTCGGCCACCTTCTCGCAGCTTGCGCGCAAGGAGGACGTCAGCGCGCTGAGCGAGGTGTTCGCGCGCATGGTTGCGCTCGGCGGCACCGTCTTCGACACCGCGCCGGCCTACGGCGCCTCCGAGGAGGTCGCCGGGCGCATCGCGCAGGAACTGGGGATCGCGCAGCGGCTTTTCTGGGCGACCAAGCTCAATGTTGCCGGGTTCGGCGGCGGCCGGGCCGATGCGGCGGCGGCGCGCAGCCAGTTCGACACCTCGTTGCGACGGATCGGCAGGCCGGCAATCGATCTCGTGCAGATCCACAACATGGGCGACCTGCGCACCCAGTTGCCGATCCTGCGGGAGGCGAAGGAGCAGGGCCGCGTGCGCTACATCGGGGTCACCACCACCTTCGAGAGCCAGTACGACGAACTGCTGCGGACGATGCGCGCCGAGTCGATCGACTTCATCGGCACCAACTATGCGATCGACGATCGCGACGCCGAGCGCTCGATCCTGACACTGGCGCGCGACCAGGGCATCGCGGTGCTGGTCTATGCGCCCTTCGGCCGCACGCGACTGTGGAAGCGCGTGGCTGGCCGCGCCGTGCCCGACTGGGCGCGCGAGTTCGGCGCTGCGTCGTGGGCGCAGTTCTTCCTGAAGTACGTTGCAAGCCATCCGGCGGTCACCGCGATCACGCCGGCCACCAGCCGGCCGCAGAACATGGCCGACAACATGGCTGCCGCGAGCGGCCGGCTGCCCGATGACGCCATGAGAAGGCGGATGATCG
Organism: uncultured Limnobacter sp.; assembly: GCA_964641405.1. Lineage (GTDB taxonomy): Bacteria > Pseudomonadota > Gammaproteobacteria > Burkholderiales > Burkholderiaceae_E > Zeimonas. The sequence goes on from CAZXLV010000194.1 coordinate 2,546, forward strand.
AACTGGTCGAGGGCCTGCCGACGGCGTGAGGCGGGCCGATATTGCCGGCACGGTGGATCGACGCCTCTGCAGCGCATGATAGTGTTCGCTTTTTGCATCGAAGCGATTCGCACAGGGGCCGAAGCGTGAGCAATTCCATTTCGACGCAGGCTGCCGGGTTGTTCCGCGAGGCGGCCGGCCAGGGCCGCGACAGTCTCGATGACGCCGGGCTGGACAAGCTGCTCGCCAGCCTCGGCCTGGCGTTCGACACCGGGGCGAGCGTCGCCGCCGCCGAACTGAGGGTCACGCTCGAGAGCACGCGCGAATTCGGCATGGTGATCGGCGCCGGCTTCGGTGGACTGGAGGCGCAACTCGACGAGGGCAACTTCCGGCGTGACCGCGCCTCGGTCCATGCCGTGGCGGAACTCACCGATGCGCCGGACTTCCTGCGCCTGTTCAAGCGCACGCTGGCCTGGCAGAAGATCGCTGCGGCGGCTCAGCGCGCAGGCAGGCCTGCGCCCGAGGCGGCGCTCGAGGCGTGCTTTGCCCGACTGCTGGAGCTCGCGCGGGCCTTCGCGCCCGGGCAGCCCGGCGCGCCCTTCGTGCTGCAGGCGCTCGAACTCAACCCCGTGCAGGTCGATGCCGGACTCACCGTACGCGGCGCCTGCTGCAGCTTCGCTGCACCGCAGCCCGGACGCATGCCGCGACCCCTGGCCAGGATCGACAAGCTGATCCATCCCGGGCGCATCGGCATCATCGGCGTTTCGGGCAGTGGCATGAACTTCGGGCGCATCATCCTGCGCAACCTGTTCGGCAGCGGCTTTCCGAAGGAGCAGTTGCTGGTCTTGAAGCCGGGCGAAACCGAGATCGACGGCGTGCGCTGCATCGAGGGCCTCGCGGCGCTCGACGGCAAGCTCGACCTGCTCATCGTCGCCGTGGCGGCAAGCGCCGTGTACGCACTCGTCGACGAGATCATCGCCACCGACTCGGTGGAGGCGGTGATGCTGATCCCGGGCAGCCTGGGCGAGACGAAGAAGAGTCGCGAGCCGGCGGCAGCACTGGCGGCTCGCATCAACGCCGCCCACGGCAAGCCCGGCGGCGGCCCGATCTTCCTCGGCGCCAACTGCCTGGGGGTGGTGTCGCATCCGGGCAGCTATGACTCCTGGTTCATTCCGCTCGAGCGACTGCCCAAGCCGCAAAAGAAGCCGGTGCGCAACACGGTGATGCTGTCGCAAAGTGGCGCCTTCATGATCACCCGGCTGTCGCAGAACCCCTGGCTCGATCCGGCCTACATGATCGCCCTGGGCAACCAGACCGATCTCACCCACGGCGACATGCTGAGCTACTTCGCCGAGCAGCCCGGCATCGACGCGCTGGGCATCTACATCGAGGGCTTCAGGGACCTCGACGGCCTGCACTTCGCCAGGGCGGTGCGCAAGGCAGTGCTCAACGGCAAGCAGATCGTGGTCTACAAGTCGGGCCGCAGCGCGCCCGGCCAGGGCGGCGTGATGGGCCACACGGCCTCGATCGCCGGCGGCCTTGCGCTGTTCGAGTCGGTGATCCGCCACGCCGGTGCCATCGTCACCGAGGACCTCAATACCTTCGACGACCTCTTCTACATGGCCGGCGCGCTGCACGACAAGAAGGCAGGAGGCAACCGCCTCGGCGCGATCAGCGGCGCCGGCTTCGAGGCCGTCGCGATGGCCGACAACATCGAGTCCGACGGCTACGCGATGCAGATGGGCACGCTGGAGGAGGCGACGGTGAAGCGCATCGAAGAGATCCTCGTCGCCAAGAAGCTCGACCAGTTGGTGGAGGTGCGCAACCCGCTCGACATCAACCCCGGCGCCGACGACGAGGCGCACATGGAGATCTCCGAGGCCTTCCTGCAGGATCCGGACATCGACGCCGTCATGGTCGGCCTGGATCCGACGGCGCCCTCGATCCGCTCGCTGGAGCAGAGCAAGTTGCGCCCGGGCTATGACCTGAGCGATCCGAAGAGCACCGTGCACCTGATGCCGCCGCTTGCCGCGCGCTACGACAAGCCGCTGATCGGCATCCTCGACGGCGGCAAGCTCTACGACGCGATGACCGCCAGCCTGATGGACCAGGGCGTGTGCTGCTTTCGCAACTGCACGCGCGGCGCCAAGGCCCTGGTGCGCTATTTCGAGGCCCGGCACAATGCCGACTACCTGAAGGCCCGCCGCCCCGGCGGGAACAACCCCTGAGGACGCAACATTGACTGATACGCTGAAACCCGGACTGAGCGCCACCACGCGCATCGACGTCGACCAGCACCGCACGATCGGCTTCATGGGCGAAGACCTGCGCGTGTATTCCACGCCCAGCCTGCTCTACGACGTCGAAGTCGCCTGCCGCGAACTGATCCTTCCGCA
>CAZXLV010000195.1:0-4893 GCA_964641405.1 uncultured Limnobacter sp.
GAACAGCGACACCCGGTTCAGCGTGAAGCCCCAGGCCCACGACGCGAACAGCGTGGCGGTCAGGGTCAGCATGACCGCCGCGCCGACGATGATCGCCTCGCGCCGCCCGAGGGCCAATCCGACCAGCAGGATCACCGAGGCGGTGGCGAAGCCCAGCTTCTGGATCAGCTTGTTCGCCTTTTCGGCTGCCGTCTCGCCATAGTCGCGCGTGACGGTGACTTCGACCTCGGGAGGCAGCACGCTGTTGCGCAGGCCCTCCAGCCGCTGGCGCGCGGCGCGTGCGACATCGACGGCATTCTCGCCGGGCTTCTTGGTCAGGGTCAGCGTGACCGCCGGATAGACGCGCCCCGCCTCGGCAACAGCCGCCGCCTGCGCTGCGGCGGGCGCGTCGCCCGACAGCGCGACCGCGGCGCCGCTGGCATCGTGGCTCGCACCGACGCCAGGCGTGAACCAGGCGTACTGCTGCGGCTGGCCGGCACCCGCCTCGACCCGCGCCACCTCGCGCAGGTAGACCGGCCGTCCAGCGTGCACGCCCACCACCAGTTCGCCGACGTCGGCGGCCGAACGCAGGAACTCGCCGGTCTGCACGTCGAGCATGCCGCGCGCCGCCGCCGCATCGACGACACTGCCCGAAGGCATGCCGAGATTGGCTGCCGCCAGCACCTGGCGCAGATGGGCGAGATCGAGGCCGCGTTCGCGCAGCCGGGTCGGATCGAGCGCAACGCTCACCACGCTGCCCGGCCCGCCGATCGTCTTCACCTCGCGGGCGCCCGGCACGCGTTCGAGTTCGACTTCGAGCGTATGCGCGATGCGTTCGAGTTCGTGTGCCGAGGCGCCGTCGCGACGCCACAGGGTGACGGCCAGCACCGGCACATCGTCGATGCCCTTGGGCTTGACGATCGGCGCCAGCGCGCCCAGGTCGCGCGGCAGCCAGTCCTGGTTCGCATTGAGCACGTCGTACAGGCGCACCAGGGCCTCGGTGCGCGGCACCCCGACCTCGAACTGGACCGTCAGCACGGCCAGCCCGGGCCGGGCGATCGAGTAGGTGTGCTCGATGCCGGCAATCTGCGACAGCACCTGCTCGGCCGGCCGCGCGACCATGTTCTGCACATCGATGCTGGAGGCTCCGGGAAACGGCACCAGCACGTTGGCCATGGTCACGTTGATCTGCGGCTCTTCCTCGCGCGGGGTGACCATCACCGCGAACACGCCCAGCAGCAAGGCGACCAGCGCCAGCAGGGGGGTGATCGCGTTGTCCTGGAAGAGGCCGGCAATGCGGCCCGACACGCCCAGCGGCGCGGTCGGCACCCGATCGTGCGGCGCGGCGGGCCCGGTCATCGCGCGGCGGCCGGTCGGGCACCGGCGAGCCCGGCCCTGACCGGATCCAGCGCGATGCGCTCGCCGTCGGCGAGTCCGGCCAGCACGGCGGTCCCCGCGCTGCCGTAGTCGGCACCGATACGCACCGTGCGCAGGACGAAATCCTGTTCACGGGCCACATAGACCGCGGTCAACTCGCCGCGCCGCAAGACACTGGCGCTCGGAACGGTGAGCCGCTGCTCGGAACCTGCGGCAAAGCGCACGCGAACGCTCTGGCCGGGAACGCTGCCCGCAAGCACGCCGGCCGGCAATTCGAGGCGCAGTTCGATCGTCTGAGATACCGGGTCGGCGCCCGGCAGCAAGGAGGTGGTGCCCGGAGTCACCCACCGGCCGGAGGGCAAGCGGACTTCGATGCGCTGCGCCCCGCGCGCCAGTGCCTGTTGCGACGCCGGGACATAGGCCACTGCCCGCATCGGCTGCGGCGCATAGATGGTGGCGATGGCGCGCCCCGGTGCGGCAAGGTCTCCCGCCTCGACCTGGGTGGCCAGCACCAGCCCATCGTAGGGCGCCACCACCGTTGCAAAACTGCGCGCCAGCGCTGCCTGGCTGCGCCCGGCCTGTGCCTGTTGCTGGTCGGCCTGCGCCGCGCGCCACTGCGCTTCGGACACGTCCAGCGCCGCCTGGCTGACGAAGCCCTGGCTGCGCAACTGGCGCGTGCGCTCGTACTGCGCACGCGCGTTGGCCAGGGTTGCCCGGGTCTGGGCGAGCACGGCATCGCTGCGCGCCAGGCCAGCCTGGGTCTCGCGTTCATCGATGCGCGCCAGCACCTGGCCGGCCCGTACCGCATCGCCGGCGCGAACGGACAATTGCACGATGTTGCCCGACACCTGCGCGGCCACGACGCTCTGGCGCACCGCCTGCAGGGCACCGTCGAGCTCGAGCGCCACGCCAACCGCGCCGTGCTGCACCGTGACGGTCGGCACCGTCGGCGCCTCGGCGACAGCGACTGCCGGCCCCACCAGCCAGGCCGGTACGGCGAGAAGGCGCGTGATCGTGCGGAAGCGGTCTGCGATCATCTGGTAGCCTGCATTCCCTGGATACTGTATGGGGTATCATTCTTGCATACCGTGCAGGGTATGTAAAGTCCCGCTGTGTGCGGCCGGCACTCCCGCTGGTATCCTCGCGGCTCGATGAGTGCCTCGACGTCCCTCCCTCGCTGGCTCGGCGTTTCCCTGCTGCTGCTGATCGCCGCCGCCTTCGCCAGCAACCATATTGCCGCGCGCATCGCCTTCGATCACGGCGCCAACGTGACCACGGCGGTGGCACTGCGCTCGCTGGTGACGGTCATCCTGGTGCTGGTCCTGCTTCGCCACGCCGGCGTGGCGCCGCGCATGCCGGCCGCAACGCTGCGCCGCGCCGTGGCGATCGGCTTGCTGATGTCCGTCCAGAGCCTGTGTCTCTACTCGGCCGTGGCACGCATCAAGGTGGCACTCGCGCTGCTGGCGTTCAACACCTTTCCGCTGATGCTGGGCCTGATTTCCTGGGCGCTTGGCGGGCAGCGCCCGTCAGCGCGCGCACTGGTGGCGATGCCGATCGCACTGAGCGGGCTGGCGCTGGCACTGGATGCCGGCGGCTGGGCGAGCCCCGGCGACACCGCGCACGCCACCGACGCTGCGGCGATGGCCAGCGGGGTGGCCTTTGCATTGACCGGCTCGGTCGCCTTCGCCCTGGTGCTGTTCCTGACCACCCGCTGGCTGGACACCACCGACGGCCGCTTGCGCACGCTGGTGCTGATGACGGTGGTCACGGTGGTGGCGATCGCCGTGGGTGCCATCGACGGGCACTTCGACTGGCCGCGCGACACCGGCGGCTGGCTGGCACTGGCGCTGCTGACGGCGCTCTACAGTTCGGGCATCACCGGACTGTTCGTGCTGCTGCCGAAACTCGGCGCCGTCAACAATGCAGCCGTGATGAACATCGAGCCGATCATCGCGCTGCTGCTCGGCTGGCTGGTGCTCGACCAGGGCGTGGCGCCGATCCAGACCGCCGGCGCCTTCATCGTGATCGGCGCAATACTGATGCTGACCACCGGTCGCCGCTGAGCCGGGCCAATCCGGAGCCTCCAGCATGCGGATACTCGACGCAAGCCAGACCGCTGCCGCCCTTCCCTGGCTCGAATTGATCGACGCCTTGCGCGACATGCTGCAGCGTCGCCAGGCCGGTCGTGCGCACGCTCCCGATCGACTGGCGATGCCGTTGCCCGGTGGCACGCTGCTCGCCATGCCGGCGAGCGACGGCGAGTTCGCGTGCACCAAGCTGGTTACGCTGCACGACGACAATCCACGGCGCGGCCTGCCGATCCTGGCCGGTGAAATCGTGCTGATGAAGGCCGACAGCGGCGAGCGCCTGCTGATGCTCGATGGACCGACCGCAACCGCGCGCCACACCGCGGCCATCTCGGCGCTCGCCGCAGGGGAGTTGGCCCCCCCACAGCGTGATTCGCTGCTGCTGGTCGGCAGCGGCGTGCAGGCGCACGCCCACCTGGAAGCCTTCGCCGCGGCGCTGGGCGTGCGGCGCGCCTGGGTCTGCTCGCGCAATCCCGCACACGCCGCTGCCATGGCAAGGCGCGCGCGCAGCCATGGCATCGAGTGCACGGCGCTCGATTCGCCGCAGGAAGCGCTGGCTGACGCCGATCTGGTCGTCACCGCCACGCCCAGCACGACGGCCCTGTTTCGCGACGTCGGCTCGTTCAAGGGATTTGTCGCCGCGGTCGGCGCCTTCCGCCCGCAGATGTGCGAACTGCCGGCCGCGCTCGTGGAACGCGCGGCGCTGTTCGTCGACGACCTTGCCGGCGCGCGACACGAGGCCGGCGACTTGCTGCAGGCCGGCGTCGACTGGACCCGTGTCGTGCCGCTCGGCGAGGTGCTCGCCGGCGCAGCGTCGCGACCATCACGCGGGCCGGTCGTCTTCAAGTGCGTCGGCCACGCGCTGTGGGATCTCGCCGCCGCACGACTGGCCCATGATCGCGTATCGTCCGACATGTCGCCAGGAGCCTCGAAGTGAACGACGATCTCCGTTGGGCCGCTTTCGGCCGCGTACGCGTGTATTTCGGTGAGAAATCCGGCAAGTACCCGGACGGCAACCAGGTGATCGTGCATGGCAGCGATACCCATGCGGCATTCGATACGCCGCTGGTGGCCAACCGCATCGGTGCCGACTTCGACCAGGCCGAACTGGTGATCCTCGGCCATGTCCACGAAGACCACATGGCCGGCCTGCACCGCTTGCCGCACGCTGCGGTGCACGTTCACCAGCACGACCTCGACGCGGCACGCAGCTGGCCGGGCCTGGCCCGCCACTACGGCCTGTCGCCGGAGATCCGCGAGGCCATGCGGGCCAATATCGAGCGCGAGTTCTTCTACGCGCCGCGCCCCGATGCGATCGGCTACGCCGACGGTGCCAGCTGGGATCTCGGCGGCTCGCGCGTACGCGCGATCCACATGCCCGGCCACACCAGCGGCCACTGCGTGCTGCTGGTCGAGCCCGAGGGCGTCGCCTTCATCGGCGACATCGACC
>CAZXLV010000196.1:0-4851 GCA_964641405.1 uncultured Limnobacter sp.
ACGTGCGCAAGTTCTTCGAGCAATACGACGACCCGCACAAGTGGTACATGGCCGGTGTCGGGCGCAACGACCTCGCCAGCGGCATCGCCGGAGGCGTGCGCGACCTGCTCGACGCCGGTTCGGCTCGTGCGCGCGTCGACTGGATGCTGAACACGCTGGACGGATTCCTCAGCGATGCCTGGGCGGGCCGGACGGTGCCGATCGACGTGATCGGATTCTCGCGCGGTGCGGCCATGGCGCGCGACTTCGTCAATCGTGTCTCCGGACTGGTCGCCAGCGATTACTATTCGACGCGCGGCATCTGCGTCGACCTGCGCTTTCTCGGGCTGTGGGACACGGTTGCCCAGTTCGGCCCGTTCGGGCGCGACAACCGATCCTGGTTGCTCGCCGTTCCGTCCGCGGTGCGCGCAACCTTTCACGCGGTCGCGCTCAATGAGCATCGCCGCCTCTTTCCGCTCGAATCGGCGCTCGGTGGCGAGGCCTGGGTGATCGAGCGCGGCTTCATCGGTGATCACTCCGACATCGGTGGCGGCAACAGCGAGGGCGACCTGTCCGATGTCACGCTGGCGTGGATGGTGAAAATGGCGGCTTCGGTCGGATTGCCGATGCGTGAATTGCCCGACGAGCAGCGCCGGGTGGCGGCGCCACTGGTGCACGATCGGAGCTACCTCGACTGGGGTGATCGAGCAATCAACCAGCGCGACTCGCGCGGCCAGCTGGTTCGGCAGACCGCGCAACGCGAGGCGCACTTGCCCGGCCTGAGCTGGTCCGACACCAAAGCCTACGTCGAGACGTACCTGCGCCGACTGCTCGATGCGCCGGGCCTGCCGTCGATCGTGGGCGAGGTCGACATGAAAGCGTACGCGGCGTGGCTGAAGTCGGTCTACGGCCTCGAGTTGCGCCTCTGATGTGCCTGGACGATCTCAATCGAGCAGTGGCCCGGCCTGGTGGTAGTGGCCGTGGATGTACAACAGCGGTGCACGCCCGCTGGCACGCACGCGTTCGACGCGCCCGATGAACAGCACGTGATCGCCTCCCGTCGTCATCGAGTGCCTGCGGCATTCGATGTACGCGGCGCAACCATCGATGAGTGGCGCGCCGCCAAGGCCCTCATGCACGGCGACGCCATGGAACTTGTCGGGCACATGGCGCGCGAATCGGCGCGAGATGGCCACCTGGTCATCGGCCAGCACGTTCACCGCGAAATGGGTGGCCGACTCGAAGGCACGCAGGCTGGCGCTGCGCGATTCCAGCGCCCACAGGACCAGCGGCGGATCGAGCGACAGGGAGTTGAAGGAGTTCACGGTCAGCCCGACGAACGAGCCGTCGCCGTCGATGGTGGTGACGATCGTGACTCCGGTCGGAAAGCAGCCGAGCGCGCGGCGCAGGGCGCGCGTATCGATGGTGGGAGGGAGAGGCATCGGGGATCTGGTTTCGGCCGATGCTATCCGAAAACCCGCGATAATCCAGCCTTTCATCGCGAGCGTGCCTCGATCATCGGCCATGACTGGAGCAACTGCCGCCGACGCCGCGCTGTACCAGGCGCTCGATGCGTTCGCCGATGCGGCGCAATCGCCCCCCGGCGCTGACGATGACCGCATCGCCGATCCGGTTGCGCCCTTCGTCGCCTTGTTCGACTTCATCCGGCCCGGCCGGCGCGAGAGCGCCGACCATGCGCAGACTCGCTACGAGGCCGTGGTGGCCTGCCTGGAAGCGCAGCCGGCGCGCGCGGCGCAGGTGCGCCGGCACCTGGCGTCGCTGCTGGGCTCCCGGCGACTGGTTACGTTCTTTGCCGACAGCGGCATCCTGCCCGCGACCGGATTCTTCACCGAGATTGCCCAGGTCTTTACCGATCGGCTGTTGCCGGAGGTGCCCGACGAGCGCGAAGTCAGCCACGCCGTGCAGCGGGTCTTTCACCATCGCGATGACTGGCGCTGGATGCAGACCATCCCGCCGGAGCTGACGCAACGGTTCTGGGCGGTCCTGTCTGGTGACGTGGCGTCGATCCTGCCCCTCATCGAACCGGTACGCGACCAGATGCTCGAGGCCCTGCTGGTGCTCGCGTTTCGCGTCGGCGGCCTCGGCGTGGAAGCCGAGTTCGGCCGGCTCGGCCCGGAGTACGCCGGCTTCGCGGTGCGCTTTCGCAGCCTGGCGAGCGCGGCGCAGCACTTCGTGGATGACTATCGTGCGCACCTCGCCGATCCAGGCCGCCCCTTCGAAGACGAAGGCGAGTTGCTGGTGATGGTCGACCAGTGCGAGGAAGTGCTGCAACGCGTGCGGCGTGCCTCGTTGCGAAAGGGCACCAGCCTGCGCATGACCTACCTGCTCGGGCGCAACGAGCAAAGCCTGCTGCGCATTGCCACGCTGGCCAGGCTGCTCGGCTGGCGCGCCGGCAGCGGGAGTTCGCGCGAGCGGCGCCGCGCTGCGCTGCAGGGCTGGGCTGCGCTGGTGGGCGTCACCCTGCGCGCGGAGAGCCGCCGCCACAGCCTGCGACACCAGCTCTCCGAGGGGATGTCGATGCTGGCGCTGCGCGTCACCGACAACGCCGCCCGCACCGGCGAGCATTACATCGCGGGCTCGCGCGCCGAGTACTTCGGCATGTGGCGCGCCGCGATGGGCGCCGGACTGCTGATCGCCGCAATGGCGCTGCTCAAGGTGTTTGCCGGATCGGCCAGCATGCCGCTGGCCGGCTATGCGATCGTCTACAGCCTGATCTACGGGATCGGCTTCGTGGTCATCTACATGCTCCACATGGTGGTGGCCACCAAGCAGCCGGCAATGACGGCGCAGACCATCGCCGGATACCTCGGCGAAGCGCGCCAGCAGCGCGCCGCCGACCTGGAAAGCCTGGTGGACCTGTTCGTCGCAGTGGCGCGCACCCAGTTCGCGGCGATCCTGGGCAACGTGGTGGTGGCGATTCCCACCGCGATCGTGCTGGTACTGGGCCTGTCGGCGCTGGCCGGAGAGCCGGTCATCGACGAGGCGAAAGCGGCACGCCTGCTGCACGAACTGAGCCCGCTGGGCTGGGCGTTGCCGCACGCCGCCGTGGCGGGACTGTTCCTGTTCCTGTCGGGCGTGATCTCCGGCTACTTCGACAACAAGGCGAGCTTCGCGCGACTGGGTGCACGCGTGGCGCGCCTGCGCTGGCTGGTCCGTGCGTTCGGCGAGGGGCGGGCGGCGCGCATCGGTGCCTACATCGAAATGCACCTGGGTGGACTGCTCGGCAACTTCCTGTTCGGCTGCATGCTCGGCAGCGCCGGTATCGTCGGCATCATCCTCGGACTGCCGATCGACATCCGTCACGTGGCCTTTTCCTCCGCCAACTTCGGCTATGCCCTGTTCGGCTACGGCTTCGACCTGCCCTGGCAGGGCGTGGCCTGGGCGGCGCTCGGGGTTGCGCTGATCGGGCTGGTCAACCTGTCGGTGAGCTTTGCGCTGGCGCTCTGGATGGCGCTAAAGGCGCGAGGGGTGGTGTTCACCAGCTGGCCGGCGCTGCTGGCGCGCCTGTGGCGCCGCTTCGTGCACGCGCCGGCGAGCTTTTTCGTCGTGCCGCGCGCGGTCACGGGCGAAGTCGCCAACGCCGACCGGAATTGACCTTTACATCGACGTCAACTAACGTCACCGGACCAGGTCGCCTGGAGGCTGGCGGCGCGCGCCTCGCCATCGGCCAGGCGCCGCGTCATACTGGCTGACGTACTTCGTCCCGGATCTTCACCATGACCGACCTGTCCGACCAGAAGCAACTCGTCGAATACCGGATGAAGAACCGGGTGCGCTTCGTGACGGCAGCGTCGCTGTTCGACGGCCACGATGCCTCGATCAACATCATGCGGCGCATCCTGCAAAGCCGCGGCGCCGAGGTGATCCACCTGGGACACAACCGCTCGGTGCGCGAGATCGTGGACTGCGCCCTGCAGGAAGACGTGCACGCGATCGCGATCTCCTCGTACCAGGGCGGCCACATCGAGTTCTTCCGCTACATGATCGACCTGTTGCGCGCGGCTGGCGCCGAGCATGTGAAGGTGTTCGGCGGCGGCGGCGGGGTGATCGTGCCGGCCGAGATCGAGGAACTGCAGCGCTACGGCGTGGCGCGCATCTACAGTCCCGAGGATGGCCAGCGCATGGGCTTGCAGGGAATGGTCATCGACATGATCAGCCGCTGCGACGTCGACCTGTCGCAGTACGCACCGGCCGGGCTCGACGCGATCGTGGCTCCGGCGCGCGCGCCGGACGAGGTGGTCCCGGCCGAGGCGCTGCGCGCGCGCCTGGCCGCCTCGCGTCGCGCACTGGCGCAGGTGATCACCGCGCTCGAACTCGGTCGCCTGGGTGCCCGCCTCGATGCCGAAGCCTTCGCCGCCTGGCGCAACGAGTTGCACCGGCGCGCCGATACCATGGCCACTCCCACCCTGGGCATCACCGGCACCGGCGGCGCCGGCAAGTCCAGCCTCACCGACGAACTGGTGCGTCGTTTCCGGCTCGACCAGGGCGACCGACTGCGCCTGGCGATCCTCTCGGTCGATCCCACCCGACGCAAGAGCGGTGGGGCGCTGCTGGGCGATCGCATCCGCATGAACGCGATCGAGCATCCGAACATCTTCATGCGCTCGATGGCCACCCGCGAGGCCGGCAGCGAAGTGAGCCAGGCGCTGCCCGATGCGATCGCCGCGTGCAAGCTGGCCGGCTTCGACCTGGTCATCGTCGAGACCTCGGGCATCGGCCAGGGTGACGCGGCGATCGTGCCGCTGGTGGATGCCTCGCTGTACGTGATGACGCCGGAGTTCGGCGCGGCCAGCCAACTCGAGAAGATCGACATGCTGGACTTCGCCGACTTCGTGGCGATCAACAAGTTCG
>CAZXLV010000197.1:0-4820 GCA_964641405.1 uncultured Limnobacter sp.
CCGAGCATATGTCCGATCAACCGCAGCGTCGGCAGGTCGATCACGCCATCACCCATCATGCCGCAGTCGAGCACATCGGCGCTCATCGCTGTCCAGTAGACTGGACGCCCGGTGCACCGCGCGACGGCGCAGGCGCGATTCAATCATCAGCGAGGCAACCCGCATGGACAACACTGAAGACGATCGGCCGTTCGATCATTCCGACTGGCGCCGCCTGCTGCGCAGCCTGCACGAGGATCCCGATCGTCCCGGCCTGCGCGAAACGCCGATGCGCGTCGCGCGCGCCTGGGAACACTGGGCCTCGGGCTACGCGGAGGATCCGGCCGAGATCCTCAAGGTGTTCAAGGACGGTGCCGAGGAGTACAACCAGTTGATCGTGGTGCGCGACATTCCGGTCTACAGCCATTGCGAGCACCACCTGGCGCCCTTCTTCGGCACCGCAACCGTGGGCTATGTGCCGAAGGGTCGCATCGTCGGCTTGTCCAAGCTCACCCGCCTGGTCGATTGCTTTGCCAAGCGGCTGCAGGTCCAGGAGCGCCTGACGCAGCAGGTGGCCCACGCCCTGATGTCGAACCTGGAGCCGCTCGCCGCCGGCGTGGTAATCCGCTGTCGTCACATGTGCATGGAGAGTCGCGGCATTCGCGCGATCGGCGAGGAGACGGTCACCTCGGCCATGCTGGGCGAGATGCTGACCAATCTGGGCATGCGCACGGAACTGCTGGCGCTGGAGCGAACGCGCTGAGAATGCGTGCAAGTCCACTGCGCGAAGCGGGCCGCGCACACGCTGGCGCCGCCGGGGCGTGCATGCTCAATCCTCGACGGCGGTGGCCAGCAGGGCTGGATTTTCCAGAATTTCGACGCCAACCGAGGGGATGAACGCGGCCCGCACCAGCGCCGCCGCCACGCAACTTGCACGCACCGGGCGAAAGCGCTTCGGCGCCAGCCAGCCGATGCGCCTGGCAACTTCCTCGCCGCTGCGCCGCAAAGCCCGATCGCCCAGCAGCACCGAGGGCCGCGCGATGGTCACGCAGCGATAGCCCAGCGCGCGCACGGCGTCCTCGAGTTCGCCCTTGACCCGGTTGTAGAACACGCGCGAGTGCGCATTGGCGCCGAGCGCACTCACCAGCAGGAAGTGATCGGCCCCGCGCGCCCGCGCTGCGCGCGCGATGGCCAGCGGATAGTCGTGATCGACGCGCCGGAACGCCGCTTGCGAACCGGCCACGCGAATGGTGGTGCCGAGCGCGCACAAGACGGTATCGACCTCGAACCACTCGGGGTGCTGCTCCAGGTGCTCGAAGTCGGTACGGCATTCGAGCACGCGCGCGCCGCCATCGCCGGGCGCAAGCGGGCGCCGCACCAGCGCCCGCAGCTGCACAACGCGCGCGTCGCGGGCCAGTCGGCGCAGGATTTCGCCTCCCACCAGGCCGGTGGCACCGGCCAGCAACATCACGCGGCGATCCTGCCCGCTGCTCATGACCGGCTCGTGCTCCGCCCCGGAAGGCAGCCGGAACGCATCCGGGTGGCCCTGGAATCCGACCCGCTGCTAGGCGAGTTCGGCGTCCAGGGTGATCGTCAGCCCGCTGCGCAGCAGGTTCGAGACCGGGCAGTGCTTTTCGGCCTCGGTGGCCATGCGCTTGAAGGTGGCCGCGTCCATGCCCGGCACGCGTCCGCGCGTACGCAGGTGCATGCGCTTGATCGTCAGTTCCTCGAGCGCAATGGTGGCCCGGGTCTCGATCGACTCGGGCACGTGTCCCTGTTCGCTCAGGTAGTTCGCAAAGGCCATGCTGTAGCACGCCGCGTGCGCGGCTGCGATCAGCTCCTCGGGGTTGGTGCCCTTGGCATTCTCGAAGCGGGTCGCGAAGGAAAATGGCGTTTCCTTCAGGACGCCGCTGGTGCTGTCGATGCTGCCCTTGCCACTGCGCAGGTTACCCTGCCAGGTGCCCGATGCCGTGCGTTCGATCGCTGCCATGATCCGCTGCTCCTTTCGGTTGCGGGGCCTCGCCGCCGGTGGGACCCCGGATTGAAATTCAGGAAGTCCGCCAGTAGTTGTTGGCCGCTGCCACGGTCTGGAAGTTCACTGCGATGACATGCGAGGCTGCGGTCAGGCTGTCAGCACTTTCGGCGTATTCCGGACGCAACTTCGCACGCACCTCCTCGGAGGGCTGCGTGTACTTGACGCCCACGCGCGAGAGCTTGATCGCGAGTTCGAAGCCTTCCTGCGGACCGCTGGTCATCAAGCTGACGAGCCATTTGTCGGACATGTCCACTCCTCCTTGGCGAAAAGGCCAGTCTACGTCGATACCGTGGTCGAGCCTGCAGTGCCGGCGACGCCGGCAGTGCCTTGCCCGAACCGTTCATTGATCTCCCGATAAGGCACGGCCTGCTCGCCGAAGCTGAAACTGCCCCGCTCGCGCAGTTCGGTGGCAGCACGCAGGAACGCGCCCAGCGCCGCGCGCGACAGCGCGCTGCCGACGCTCACCCGCTTGACGCCGAGCGCCGCGAGGGCGCCGAGATCGAGCGCAACACCCGCCGCTCCCATCAGCACGTTCACCGGGCGATCCAGCGCCGCGACGACCGCGGCAATGTCTTCGCGACGGCTCAGCCCGGGTGCATAGAGCACGTCGGCACCGGCCTCCTGGTAGGCCTGCAGGCGGCGGATGGTGTCGTCCAGGTCCGGGCGGCCGGCCAGGAAGTTTTCCGCCCGCGCGGTGAGCGTGAAGGGAAACGGCAGCGCGCGTGCCGCCTCGGCCGCCGCGCGCACCCGCTCAGTCGCCAGGCCCGGCTCATAGAGCGGTGACGCACGCAGGTAATCGGCATCCTCGATCGATCCACCCACCAAGCCGGTCGCCGCCGCCAGGCGGATGGTCTGCGCCGCCGCCTCGGGCGACTCGCCGAAGCCGTTCTCCAGGTCGGCGCTGACCGGCAAATCGGTGGCGGCCACGATCTCGCGCAGGTGGGCCAGCATCCGCTCGCGCCCGACCGTGTTGTCGCGCTGCCCGAGCGAGAACGCATAGCCGGCGCTGGTGCTCGCCAGGGCCTCGAAGCCGAGTTGGGCGAGCAGGCGGGCGGTGCCCACGTCCCAGGGGTTGGGAATGATGAAAGCGCCGGCGCGCTCGTGCAAGGAGCGAAACGCGTGGGCCTTGTCGGCCTGGCTGCGCATGGCGACCTCCGGTGATGAGGGTTACAGGGCGGCGGCAAGCCCCTGGGTCAGTTCGGCGGCCGGCACTTCCCGGCAGCCGCTGGCGTTCTGTCCCGACCACAAGGGTGAAAAATCGCCGCTGCCACGCTGCTCGGCGTGTGCGCGCAGCGGTGCGACGGCCGCGGCGGCAAGCGGGAAGGGCGGCACGGCCGCACCGATCGGGCCCAGTTCGCGCAGCAGGCGATTGACGATGGCGCGCGCCGGCCGTCCGGTGAACAGGTTGGTGAGTGCCGTGTAGCGGGCCGCATCACTCGCCAGCGCGGCGCGGTGTGGCGCACTGGTACGGGCCTCGGGGCACAACAGGTAGGCGGTGCCGACCTGCACGCCGGCGGCGCCCAGCGCCATGGCGGCGACCACCCCGCGTGCATCGGCAATACCGCCGGCCGCCACCACCGGAAGCTCCACGGCGCGCACCACTTGCGGCAACAACGCGAAGGTGCCGATCTGCGTGCTCAGGTCCGAGCTCAGGAAGTTGCCACGATGGCCGCCGGCCTCGAGCCCCTGCGCAATGATCGCATCGGCCCCGTGCGCTTCGAGCCAGCGCGCTTCCTCCACCGTCGTGGCCGTGGACAGTACCTTTGCGCCGCAACGCTTGACGCGTGCCATCAACTCGGGCGAAGGCAGTCCGAAATGAAAGCTCACCACGGCCGGGCGCAATTCCTCCACCAGGTCAGCCGCCCGCGCAGCGAACGGGGCGCGTCCGGGGCCCGCCGGGATCGCGTCGGCATCGATGCCGAATTCACGGTAATACGGCAACAGCGTGCCGCGCCAGGCCGCCTCCTGCTCGGGGCTGGGCGGCGGCTCGGCGTGGCAGAAGAAGTTGAGGTTGAACGGGCGATCGGTCCGGCTGCGGATGGCTGCAATCTCCGCGCGCACCGCATCGAGCGCAAGCATGGCGCAAGGCAGCGAACCCAGCGCACCCGCCGCCGACACCGCGGCCGCCAGCGCGCTGCCCTGCACGCCGGCCATCGGCGCCTGGATGATCGGCAATTCGATGCCCAGCAACTGTTGCAGCGCCATGATCGGATCCTCGTGAGACGGACGATGAATCACAGATTTCGATTCTAGTCTGCAGCGCTCGCCAGGACGGCTTGTCCCTGCTGGCTGCGCAAGCCGCGCTTGCGCCGCGCGTGGGTCGGTCCGCTTTCTCCGACCGCCTCCCGGGCGATGCGGTCATCCGATCGGACGCCGGCCCGTTGAACGGAGATCGATCCAGCGGGAGTTACAGACGATGCGTCGCCACCTGTTCACGGCCGCCCTGGCCTTTGCCACCTTCACCGCCCTTGCCGGCTTCGCCGCCAACTCGCAGGCAGCCGATGTCGGCGTCTCGGTCAGCATCGGACAGCCCGGCTTCTATGGCCGCATCGATATCGGCAGCTTTCCGCATCCGCAACTGATCTATCCCCAGCCGATCGTGATCCAGCCGCCACCGGTCGCCATCGGGCGCCAACCCATCTACCTGCGTGTACCGCCGGGACACGCGAAGAACTGGGCCAGGTATTGCCACCGCTACAATGCCTGCGGGCAACCGGTCTATTTCGTGCAGGATCGCTGGTACCGGGATGTCTACGCGCCGCGCTATCGCCACGAACGCCATGACCGTCGCGACGAATATCGCCGC
>CAZXLV010000198.1:0-4793 GCA_964641405.1 uncultured Limnobacter sp.
CTGCAGCCTCATTCCCGGGTGGCGTGCATTGTGGGTTGCGGAGTGGGTATTCTAGGGCCTGTTCACTTCTTTCAGCCCGGTTCATGATCCTCGTCACCGGCGGCTGCGGCTTCATCGGCGCGCGTTTCGTCCTCGACTGGATCGAGACGCTCGGCGAGCCGCTGCTCAATCTCGATGCCCTCACCTACGCCGCCCGCCCGCAGGCGCTGGCGGCACTCGCCGGCGATGCGCGTTACCGCTTCGTGCAGGGCGATGTATGCGACCGTGCACTGGTCGATGCGCTGTTGGCCGAGCACCGGCCGCGCGCCATCGTGCACCTGGCTGCCGAAACGCACGTCGATCGCTCGATCGCGGATGCCAGCCGCTTCGCGCAGACCAACACCCTCGGCACGCTCACCCTGCTGCAGGCAACACGCGCCTACCTGGCGGCGCAGCCGCCCCGGCAGGCCGCCGACTTCCGCTTCCTGCACTGCTCCACGGACGAAGTGTTCGGCTCGCTCGATCCCGGCGACGCGCCGTGCGACGAGAGCGCACCCTACCGGCCGCGCAACCCGTATGCAGCCTCCAAGGCGGCAGCCGATCACTTCGTGATGGCCTTTCACGTCACCCACGGCCTGCCGACACTGGTCACGCGTGGCGCCAATACCTATGGACCCGGCCAGTATCCGGACAAGCTGGTGGCCCTGGCCATCGAGCGCATCCTGGCCGACGAGCCGGTGCCGCTCTACGGCGACGGCCTGGCCGTGCGCGACTGGCTCTACGTGAGCGACCATGCCGCCGCCCTGTGCGCCGTGCTCGCACGCGGTGTACCTGGCCAGACCTACAACGTCGCCGGCCACCAGGCGATGAGCAATCGCGAACTGGTCGCGCAGATCGTTGCGGCCGTCGACTCCGAAGCGTCCTGCCGAGCCGAACACGGCATCGGAGCCGACCAGGAGATGGACGCCGAACACCGCGCCGCTTCGGCAGCACACTCGCACGACGAACCATCGCGCTGGATTCGCCTGGTCGACGATCGCCCCGGCCATGATCGACGCTACGCGCTGGACGATCGCAAGCTGCGCGCGACCACCGGCTGGGCGCCGCAGGTGGCGCTCGACGAAGGGCTGCGCGCCACCGTACGCGCGGTGCTGGAGGCACGCCGGCCGCGCCCGACCGAATCCGCCGGGCCGCCATGAAGCTGCACACCGCGCACCCCAGCGGCTGGGCACTGTTCGAATCGACCCTGCATGGCGACGAGCGCGGCTGGCTTACCGAGGCGCTGCGCATCGACGTGCTGCAGGCACATGCCGGACGCGTGTCGATCGCCCAGCAGAACCTCAGCCACAGCCGGCGCGGCGTGCTGCGCGGCCTGCACTACCAGCTCGGCGCACCGCAAGGCAAGCTGGTGCAGGTGCTGCACGGCAGCGTGCGCGACGTCATCGTCGACCTGCGTCGGGGCGCAGCCAGCTTCGCGCGCTTCTTTGCATTCGAGTTGTGTGCCGCCCAGGCCATCGCGCTATGGGTACCGCCGGGCTTCGCCCACGGCTTCCTCGCGCGCGAGGACAGCCTGCTGTCGTACGCGATGACCCACCTCCGCGTGCCGCAGGCCGAGCGCAGCATGCGATGGGATTCACCGGCGCTGGCCATCGACTGGCGGCTCGACGGCATGACGCCGATCCTGTCGCAGCGTGATCGCGAGGCGCCGCTGTTCGGGGCGGCAGACGTGTTCGAGACGCCATGAGCAAGCCGGTCGGCCAGGCCGCGCCAATGCGTGCCCAACGCGCCCGACGGGTGCTGCTGCTCGGCGCCAGCGGGCGGCTGGGCAGTGCGATTGTCAGTCGGCTGGCACAGGCGCCGCGGGAATCGCCATTCGTGGCACCGGCCGGCGAGTCGCCCACCCTCACGTCATCCGCGAACGAGCCGCCCGCGCTCGTGGCTCCCGCACGCGACGCGCTGGCGCTGGACCTCGCGCACACCGCTTGCAGCGTGTCACGCTGGTTCGAGACCTGGACTCCCGATGTCGTCATCAACGGCATCGCCGCCAGCGACGTGGATGCCTGCGAACGCGATCCGGCGCGGGCGCAAGCGCTCAACACCGAACTGCCCGCCGCGCTGGCCCTGGCCGCGCACGCTGCCGGCGCCCGGCTGATCCACTTCTCCACCGACTTCGTGTTCGACGGCGCACTGCGCCGACCCTACCGCGAGGACGACCCCACCGCGCCGCTGTCGGTCTACGGCGCCAGCAAGCTCGCCGGCGAGCGCGCGATTGCCGAAGCGGGTTGCCGGTACTGGATCTTTCGCATCAGCTGGCTCTATGGCGCCGCGCGCGGCAACCTGGCCGCCGACTTGCTGGATCCGGCCAACGCCGGCAAGACCCTCCGGCTCGCCGATGACCGCAGCGGCACGCCCAACCCGGTGCAGTGGCTGGCCGCCGAGGTGGCCTGCTGCCTGGCTCGCGATGCGGTGGCCACCAGCGAGCAAGCCGCCCCGCCGGCGGGCCTCTATCACCTGTCGTGCCGCGGCGCGACGACCTGGCATGCCTTCGGCCAGGCCTTCCTGCGCGAGGCCGTGCGAGCCGGGCGCCTGGCACCCGATCGCCTGCCCCGCCTGGTGGCGTTCCGCGAAGCCGACGCGGCGCGCCCGGCACGCCGCCCCGCCTGGTCGGCGCTGGATCCGTCGCGCTACGAACAATGCTTCGGCCGCCCGGTGCCGACCTGGGAGTCGGCGATCGCGCTCGCTTTCGGCTGATGGCGCACACCGGCGAGACCCTGATCGTGACCAAGAACGGGCGCCCGATCGCCGAGTTGCGCCCGTATTCCCGAGGGCGCACCGATTCGCCGTTCGGCCTGCATCGCAGCGTCGAAATTCACGGCGATATCGTCTCCCCCATCGATGAGGATACGTGGGAAGTCCTGCAGTGATCGTTCTCGATACGCACGCCTTGATCTGGCTCGATCGCGACGATCCGATGCTGGGGCCTCGTTCGCGTGCGCCTGTTCTCGAGGCGTGGCATCCTGGCCGGCCTGCTCGAGATACCCATCGACGGACGCATCGCCTTTGCCGCCTGCTCGCTTGACGGTTTGCATCGAGACCCGGCGGACCGCTTCATCACCGCAACCGCCTTGCGTCGGTCGGCGACGCTGGTCACGGCGGATACACGCTTGCTGGACTGGCGCGGTTCGCTGCCAAGACAGGATGCATGCAAGTAAGGCAAGGTATTAAGCGGGAAACACAAACAAGCGCAAATGCGATAATCTACGGTCGATCCCGAACAAACAGGAAAAAATAATGCCACGACGCTCCTACGATTCGATCCGCAAGCAGATCGAAAAGCTCGAAGCGCAAGCGAAAAAACTGGAACAGGCCGCCGAGCAGAAGAAAAAACAGGCGGTTGCGCAGGTGGTGGCCCTGATGAAGAAAGTCGGCGTCTCCATGGGCGACCTGGAAGAAACACGGGCCCGTTCGACGCGTTCGGCCTCGCGTGGCGCGAAGAAAGCCGGCGCCACGAAGAAAACCGTGAAGAAACCGGTGCCGCCCAAGTTTCGCAACGACAAGACCGGCGAAACCTGGGCCGGTCGCGGCCGCACGCCGCGCTGGCTGGCGGCGCTCGAAGCGCAGGGAAAGTCGCGCGAGGATTATCGGGTCTGAAGTGCCCGTTCCAGCAGTGCATCGCGGGGCATGGCGAACGGATTCACGACCGTCGCCCCGCGCCAGGTGAAGCCGGGTTGGAAATCCTCGCTTAGCAGAATTCGGCACTGTTGTTCGGCTGCCACCGAAAGGATCAGGGCGTCCCAGATTTTCAGTTCATGGTCAGCGCACAAATCGAGCGCCGCCTGCAGCGCTCGCCACGAAGAGTCGGCAACCTCGAAACTGTCCGCCCACTCGAGTACCGCGATGCGCGCGCGCTCGCGGCTCCGAAGGAGTTTTCGCGTCAGGACGTTGAACAACTCGCCAAGGGTCTGCGCGGGAAGGATCGCAGCACCTTCGGGCAGTGCAGCGATCAGTTCACGTGCAGCATTGCAGCGTTCGGCCTCGCCAGCGCCTTCGGCGTACGCCAGCACGTTGGTGTCAAGCGCAATGCGCACCGCTTCACCGCTCGTACAATTCTTCGCGTGTCCAGGTGCGCCTGCCAGACATCGGCTGCGACTGCAACCGCTTCATCAGCGCGACTCGCGCCTCACGCCGTTCATGCTGCGCTTCGGCAACCGGGATGATCGTGGCCACCGGCCTTCCACGCGAGAGAACCGTGATCCGGGTGCCGCGTGAAACCTCCTTCAACATCGCCGAGAAATGCCGATTCGCATCGGCCGCGCTGACAGTCCGCATGGCATGGTCCATAAAGTAGTCATGAGCACTACTTTATAGAAGGGCGCCGCGATCTGCAAGCGCCCAGCGTCAGAACGGCAGCACCGCCGCCGGCTTCACGGCCAGGATTTCCCGCCGGAAATCGGCCTGGATGCGCGCCAGCGCCTGCGGCGTGTCGGCCTCGAAGCGGATCACCACTACCGGGGTGGTGTTCGAAGGGCGCGCCAGCCCGAAGCCGTCCGGGTATTCGACGCGCACGCCGTCGATCTTGATCACCTCGGTGGCACCCTCGAACCTGGCGCTGCGCTTGAGTTCCTCCACCAGCGTGAAGTTCTCGCCCTCGGCGGTCTTGAGCTGCAGTTCGGGCGTGGCCGGCGAGTTCGGCAGCGCGTTCAGCACCGCGCTCGGGTCGGCGTGGCGCGACAGGATCTCGAGCAGCCGCGCGCCGGTATACAGGCCGTCGTCGAATCCGTACCAGCGCTCCTTGAAGAACACGTGGCCGCTCA
>CAZXLV010000199.1:0-4757 GCA_964641405.1 uncultured Limnobacter sp.
ACCAGCACCGAGCAGTTCTGCATGAAGGGGGTGACGGGAACGATGAGCAGTTTCATCCGCGCATTATCGCGTAGCCGGGCCGGTCTTCCTGGGCTGCCATGCGCAACTGCGCAGCGCTTCGAGCGGGACGACTCGCAGCGCCGCTTCGTGCGTTGCCTCCAGCACCACCGGCGGCGCCACCCCCGCCTGATACGCCTCGAACCATCGCAGTGCCGCCAGGCACCAGCGATCGCCCGCTTTCAGGCCGGGAAAGCGCCATTGCGGGCGCGGTGTGATCAGGTCGTTGCCACGTGCCCGCGAGAATTCGAGAAACTCGTCGGTGACGCGCGCGCACACGGTGTGCTCGCCCAGGTCGCCCGGGCCGACTTCGCACGAACCGCTGCGCTCGAAGCCGGTCAACGGATCGAACGAGCACGCTTGCAGCGCGCCGCCAAGCACGTTGCGCGGAGATTCGTCGTCGTTCATGGGCTTGCGCGCATCCCGCTCATCCTGTCCTCTTATACCACCGGCGGCAAGACCCTTGCATGAGTCGCATCGGCGCGCCCGACTCCTCAGAGAATGGCAGGCCGGTCAGGCAACTCGTTGGCCGCGCGCGCCGTAGCTGGAAACGCCTCGGCCAGCAGGCCCGTGATGCGCTGCACGGCCTCCAGCGTGCCCTGTTCGAAGGCGCGCTGGCGGTACGCGGCTGCAAGTGCCTCGCAGATCCCACGCCAGCGCGATTCGGGAATCGCCGCTGCCGCGGCGCGATCGGCGACGATCTCGACGGCATGATCGGCCAGCAGTACATACAACAACACCCCGTTGTTGCCGGCAGTATCCCAGACACCCAGCTGGGCGAAGACTTCACGGGCGCGCTCCCGCGTCGAGCAGCGGCGCAGGATGCGACGGATCGGCAGCGAGGCCTCGATCGCCACGCGCAACTCGCCCGAATGCGCACGCTCGCCTTCGCCGATCAGTGCCTCGATGCGCGACAGCAACGCATCGGGGAAGCGGCGGCGCACCGAGCGGTGATCATGGACGAGGTGCGCCCAGCAGCGGGCAAGAGCTCCGGCCATCACCACCCTCCCGAGGCGCCACCGCCACCGAAGCCGCCGCCACCGCCACCGAAACCACCGCCCCCACCCCTGCCGCCGCCGAAACCACCGCCCAGACCACCCGGCCCCGAGCGCCAGGTGTGGCGCCCGACCTGGCCCATCGACGCGCCCGTGCCCGACATCGACAACAGGATCAGGAACAGGAACAGGCCTCCGAAGCCGGCCAGGATCGCCGAGGCGCCGAACACCCAGGCCGCTGCGCCGCCAAGCGCGCCGCCCACCAGCGATCCGGGTACGCGCCCGAGCACCTGGCGCACGATGGTGGCGAGCACGAACACGCCGAGCAGCAGGGCCAGCCAGTCGACCGATCCACCCTCACCCTGGCGCTGCGAGTCCGGCCGCGCGGGCGGCAGCGACTCGCCATCGATCAGGGTCACCAGGTCGGCCACGCCGGCCTGCAATCCGCCGGCGAAGTCGCCGCGCCGGAAATGCGGCGCGATCGCCTCGGCGATGATGCGCCGCGCATAGGCATCGGGAATCGCTCCCTCCAGCCCGTAGCCGACCTCGATGCGCACCTTGCGATCGTCCTTGGCCACCAGCAACAGCACGCCGTCGTCGACCTGCTTGCCATCGACCGTACCGCGGCCGATCTTCCAGGCTTCCGCCACCCGCATGCTGTACTGCTCGATCGCCTCGGGCTGCGTCGTGGCGACCATCAGGACCACCAGTTGCGAGCCCTTGCGCTGTTCGAGCGCCGCCAGTTCGCTCTCGAGCGCCTGCTTCTGGGCCGCATCGAGCGTGCCGGTCAGGTCGTTGACCCGTCCGGACAGCGGCGGCACCGGCTGCAGGGACTGCGCCGCAACCGCCAGCACGAGGCCGAGCCACAACGCCAGCAGGACGCCCAGGCGCTGGATCACTACGGCCTCGCCGCCTGCGAATCGACGAACGCGAGCGGCGGCGAGCGGCCCAACGGTGCCGCCATCGCCTGCCTACTGCGACTGCGTCGCGGGGCGATCGAAGTTCACGGCAGGCGGCTTCGCAATGGCAGCCTCGCTTTCGACCGTGAACTGCGGCTTGGCGGCATAACCGAAGGCCATCGCCGTGAGGTTGACCGGGAACTGGCGCACCAGGGCGTTGTACTGCTGCACCGAGTCGATGTAGCGCTTGCGCGCCACCGTAATGCGGTTCTCGGTGCCTTCGAGTTGGGCCTGCAGGTCGCGAAAATTCTGGTCGGACTTCAACTGCGGATAGCTCTCGGCCACCACCAGCAGGCGCGACAGCGCGCTCCCGACACTGCCCTGCGCCTGCTCGAACTGCTTGAGCGAGGCCGGATCGCTCGGATCCACCTTGATCTGGCCGACGCGCGAGCGTGCCTCGGTGACCGAGATCAGCACGTCGCGTTCCTGCTGCGCAAAGCCCTTGACCGTGTTGACCAGGTTCGGGATCAGGTCGGCGCGACGCTGGTACTGGTTGATCACCTCGGACCAGGCCGACTTGGTCGCCTCGTCAGCGGTCTGGATCTGGTTATAGCCGCAGCCCGACAGGCCGATGACCAGCAACAGCGCACTCAGGGCCTGGAGAATTCGAGGCATGGCGGTAGTCCCCCGGGTTTGGAGCCCGAAAGTCTACCGGAGTGCCGTGCCAACGCCTACGCTGGCGCGCGCAGCGCCGCGAACTGGTGGCGGAACTTCGCGACCTTCGGCGCGACCACCGCCATGCAGTAAGCCTGGTGCGGGTTGCGCTCGAAATAGCGCTGGTGCCAGGACTCGGCCGGATACCAGTGATCGAGCGTGCGCACCTGGGTGACGATCGGGGCATCGAAGATGGCCTGGCGCTCGAGTTGTGCGATCATGTCGTCGGCTTCGCTGCGCTGCATCTCATCGACCACGAAGATCACCGAGCGGTACTGCGAGCCGACATCGTTACCCTGGCGATCGACCGTGGTCGGATCGTGGATGCCGAAGAAGATGCCGAGCAACTCGCGATAGCTGATGCGTTGCGGGTCGAACTCGATGCGCACCGCCTCGGCATGCCCGGTGCGCCCCCCGCACACTTCCTCGTAATTCGGATCCGGGCTCGTGCCTCCGCAGTAACCCGGTTCGACCGCCAACACGCCCTGCACTTCCAGGAACACCGCTTCGAGGCACCAGAAGCAGCCGCCCGCCAGCACCGCCTGCTGTCGATCCATGTCATTGCTCCCGCGTGATCGCCGGTGGAACCCGGCGCTGCATCAGCCCGTCATTCGGTCGCTGCCCGCGCGCGTTCGAGAGCCTGCTGCATCTTGCGTGCCGCATCCTCCCTGGCGCGTTGCACCGTCGTGTGCAACTGGGTGGCGCCATTGTGATACTGAACCGGCCAGCCGATTCCGCGGAAATCATACTCGGCCGCGGCGTGCAGGGTGAAATACGGATCAGCCAGGTGTGGTCGTGCGAGTGCCACCAGGTCGGCGCGCCCGGAGATGAGCAGCGTGTTGACCTGATCGGCCGAGGTGATGGCGCCGACCGCCATGGTGGCGATGTCCGCTTCCAGGCGCACCTGCTCGGCGAACACCGCCTGGTACATGCGGCCGTACACCGGCCTGGAGTCCGGATCGGTCTGGCCGCTGGACACATCGATCAGGTCGCAGCCGGCCGCCTTCAGGGCGCGCGCGATCACCACCGTATCGGCAGCAGTGTTGCCGCCGGGGATCCAGTCGGTGGCCGAGACGCGCACGCTCATCGGCTTGGCGCGCGGCCATACCGCACGCACGGCCTCGAACAACTCGAGCGGAAAGCGCATGCGACCTTGCAGCGAGCCGCCGTAGGCATCGCTGCGGCGGTTGGTCACCGGCGAGAGGAAACCGGCCAGCAGGTAGCCGTGCGCCATGTGCAGTTCGAGCATGTCGAAGCCGGCGCGATCGGCCAGGATCGCCGAGTGGCAGAACTCCTCGATCGAGCGGTCCATGTCCTCGCGAGTCATCTCGCGCGGCACCTGGTTCACCCCGGCGCGGTACGGCAGCGGCGAAGGCGCCAGCAGCGGCCAGTTGGCGTGTCCGTCTTTCGCCTCCAGCGGCCAATCGGGGGTTTCCCAGCCGACCTGCGTCGAACCCTTGCGTCCCGCATGACCGAGTTGCATGCACATCCGGGCCTGGGTGTTGGCGTGCACGAACCGTGCAATGTGCGCGAAAGCCTGCGCCTGTTGGTCGTTCCACAGGCCGGTGCAGCCTGGGGTGATGCGCCCCTCGGGCGACACGCAGGTCATCTCGACGTAGACCAGTCCGGCGCCGCCAAGCGCGCGCGACCCGTAATGGACCAGGTGCCAGTCGTTGGGTACCCCGTCGATGGCCGAGTACTGCGCCATCGGCGACACCACCACCCGATTGCTCAACCACATGTCGCGCAGCCGGAATGGCGCGAACATCGGCGGCGTATCGAGCCAGGCCGGCCGCGCCCGCGGCGCGACCCCTTGCGCAGCGTCGATGCGATCGCTGCGGCCCGCGCTGCCTGCACCCGGCGCGCTGCCCGCCTGGGGGTCGGCGCCGAGGTCGATGCCGAGTTGCCCGGCCTGCTCGCGATTCCACCATTCGGTGGCACGCGCCACCAGGTCCGCATCGCGCAGGCGCAGGTTCTCATAGGTGATCTGCTTGCTGCGGGTAAGCAGCGAGACGTTGAACTGCGTGGGCGCCATGTGCCAGAAGCGGCGCACGTTCTCGAACCACACCAGCGACACGTTGGCCGAGTGCTG
>CAZXLV010000200.1:0-4666 GCA_964641405.1 uncultured Limnobacter sp.
CGGCGAGCGGGCGCATCGAGCGCTTCGAGCCCAGCCAGCAGGTGGTCGCCTTCGAGGCGAGTGAGCGCACCGCCGGAGAGAGCTGCCGCGATCCCATCCACCTTCTGCGGGGCATGGTCGGCGAGACGCTCGCTGTGGACAATGCACGCCGGCTGCGCGAACTGTTCGGGGGGCCTCTGGGATGCAGTCATCTGCTCACGCTGGCGCAGCTCGTGGTGTCGTTCCTGCCGGAGGCGATCGCGCGTGAAGCGAGGAACCTGCGTGCAGGGCAGGCCGGCAGGGAGCCAGGCGAGCGCATCACCAAGCGCAACCTCGTCATCGACGCGTTCGAGCGCCGTGACGGTAACCAGGAAATTGCGATCCAGCTCACGGACGTGCATACGTCGCCGTTTGCGACGGTGGTCAAGACGCTCGACAGATTCGGCGCCCAGCATGAAGTGCGCGCGATCATCCGGGTCGATGCCGCCACGACCACCATCAGCGCTTTCGATGTGGCTGAGCGTACGCGAGGGCGCGCAGAGCTCGGCATCGCGACCTGGCAGAGCC
Source organism: uncultured Limnobacter sp. (assembly GCA_964641405.1). GTDB lineage: Bacteria > Pseudomonadota > Gammaproteobacteria > Burkholderiales > Burkholderiaceae_E > Zeimonas. The sequence continues at coordinate 547 of CAZXLV010000200.1, forward strand.
GGCGTGAGGAACTCGGTTGGCTCGAGCACCGCTCCGTGATGCATGGACTCGCGCCCGAGCTCCTGCGGCGCTTCGGTGCCGATGCCGCGCGCGAGCCATTGCTGGCGACCCTGATCAACTTTGCTCCGGCTTTCGTGCAGAGCCTGGCCACGCGCGTGACGCGCATGATCGAGGAGGGTGCGCGCGAAGGCGGCGGCCTTGGCGCCATGGATCAGGCGGGTATCGGCGGCATTCCGGATTCCTGCTACATGTGGCGTACTGGTGGCGGAATGACGCGCAGGCGTCAATCTGGCGACTGAAAGCACTCACGGTGTACCTCCCCGTACAATCCCCTGTTTTCTTCCAAGTCGGCCGCAGCCGATTGTTGCGCAAGTGCGATACGGCGCTTGCTTGATTGTCGCTCGGGTTTGCCCACGCGGTGACGATGCTGTCGCGATCGGGGTTGCGCGTGATAGGCCCCGGCACCGACCAGCCGCGAGTATGGCGTGGCGAGCGAGTCGGATTGACCGCACGTGCCTGCGTGTACAGTACATGACGCGCAGCCAGGATCGAGTGATCCTCACCCGCATGACGCTGCGCGGGCGTGACGTAAGCGATCCCGCTTTGCCGATGCTCGTGGTTGTCCCAGCGCACGAACGCGACCACCCATTCGCGGGCCGACTCCAGATCCGCAAAGCCGTTGTGCGGGAACTCGGGTCGATACTTGGCGGTGCGGAACAGGCTTTCGGCAAAGGCATTGTGTGTGCCTTGTGAAAGGTGCACGAGCTTCGTGGGTGAGATACCCACTCGGCTACTCTCGCTTCGGCCGGAAACACTTGGGGCGGACCAAGAGGCGACGAATGGTCTGAAGCACTTCAAGAAAAGCGCTCTGCAAGGAGTGCAGTGAGCGTGCGGGCCGCAACGAAAGTCAACATCGTGCAGGCCTCGAAACGCCGTCGCGGAAGCCGACTCGCCACAATAACGAGGACGGTCGCTGCGGTTGGGCAAGCGAACGAGCAACGCCCCTTGACCGTTCTGCCGGGGTAGTGATGGCGGCACGTACAAAAGAGGATTCGTGGGCAAAAAGGGGAAGTCTGCACAGGCGCTGAGCGGATGGCCTCCGATCGGTAGCAGCGCTTCGAGCACCCTGCCAAGGAGGCAACGCTGGATTGATCGATCGGCTGACCGGACACTTTGACGAAGGATTGTTGTGGAGGCGTGACTCAGTGTTGCATTAGCCACTATTGTGAAGTGTTACCCCGCGCCCTAGGCTCGCGTGCGTCCATGCAGCCAGATTATTGTGAGGGGTGCGAGAACCCGCATCACTCGCTCTTCGGTCGCTTGGTTCTCATGCTTAGGCAGCGATGTGTCATTTGACTGTGAGAGTCAGATGGCGTGCTTTGCGGTTTGTGGGATATCCGGGCGGCTCGGGAGGCTCAGGATTCGAAGCAACGCATTGACACGGGCTGCGACGGGTGATTTTGGAAACGATACCATTATCGAAATAAGAGACGGGGAAGTGATCATGGGTACACCGAGCACAGCACTGAAGTTTTTGGTTCCGTCCGTGGCGTTAATGCTTACCGCGTTTGCGGAGTCAGCTCGCAGCCAAGGATCTGACACTTCGGCCACCGGAGTCCTGGAAGAGGTCATCGTCACCGCCCAGAAGAGAGAGGAGCGGCTGCAGGATGTGCCGATCGCCATCAGCGCGATCACTAGCGAGCAACTCACGTTGCGCGGTATCGACAATATACTTGACCTAAAGTCCGTCGCACCGAACCTGACGGTCAGCAAGTATCCGAACAGCAACGTCGTCTCGCAGGTGGCGATCCGCGGTGGCGTCACCGTCAATGCGGCGATGTACTGGGAGCCGAGCGTCGGGATGTATCTCGATGGCGTGTACCTTGGCAAGGCGGTCGGCTCGGTATTCGACGTCGTGGATCTCGAGCGCATTGAGGTGCTTCGCGGACCGCAGGGCACGCTCTATGGACGCAATACCATGGCCGGCGCGGTGAATCTCATTACCCGCAAGCCGACTGGAGAGTTCGGCGGCTCGGCGAGCCTCGAGGTCGGCAACTATGGCGCGCACGTCGAGAAGGTCTCGCTGGACCTGCCGAGATGGGGGATTGCGCGGATGTCGATTGCTGCGCGCAAGGAAGATCGTGACGGACTGGTGAAGCTCATCGGCGGTGGCGAGCTCGACAGCCGCGATCAAATTGGTGCACGCGTGGCGCTCGCTCTCGATTTCACGGACAAGTTCGTAGCCGAGTACAACTTCGATTACACGAAAATCGATCAGGCGCCGCCCAACAATCAGATCTACAAGGTCACGCCGAGCAACCCGCTGTTCACGGCGGCGGCGGCCTATGCCTCGACGAATCGTCTCGAGAAGGTCGAAACCAACTGGCCTGGCTACGAGCAACTCGATCTGCACGGGCATGCATTGACACTCACTTTGGACCTCAATGAGCGAAACCAGCTGAAGTCGATCAGTTCGCGCCGCACGCTGCGCAATGACGACTCGGTCGATGTCGATGGCACGCCGCTCACGATCATTACCGCCAACCGTATCTCTGATTTCGAACAGAAGTCGCAGGAGCTACAGTGGGTGGGACGCACCGATCGCTTGGGCTACGTGGCGGGCCTCTACTACTACAAGGACGAGGGGAGCACGCAGAATCCGCACGTGTTCTTCTTTGGCAGTGACGATTCGCGATACGGTTTCGGCGCGGAGGCGAAGTCAGCCTATGCCCAGCTCGACTGGCACGCGACCGATGCGCTGACTCTGACGGCCGGGCTCCGGCGAACGGAGGAAGACAAGACTACTTGGCGCTTCAAGTCGGCATCGCCGGCGTTTATCGGGCTCATTCCGTTCGTGAGCGCAGAGGGTTCATTCGCGGCGACCACGCCGCTCGCGACCGCCGCGTACAAGTTCAACGATCGCTTTAACGTGTACGCCAAGTACTCGGAAGGTTTCAAGAGTGGCGGCTTCCAGGGCGAAGCGGCCAACGCGGTGGAAGCCGTGATACCATTCAAGCCAGAGCAGCAGAAGACCTTCGAAATCGGCGCGAAGTTCACTTCGGAGGACGGGCGCGTGCAGCTGAACGGTGCGGTCTTCCACAATAACATCGAGGACATGCAGGTAAACCAGTTTTCTGGCTTGCCGGGGGTGTCGATGATTCGCAACGCTGGCGAGGCGACGACCAAAGGCTTCGAACTCGAGGCTATTTGGGCGCCGATCGACACGCTTCGTCTGCAGGGTAGCTACGGTTATCTCGACGGCGAGTACGACAAGTTCATGGAGGCCGCTGCGCCGGGCCAGCCCATCACGAACGTGGGGAGTAACCGCTCCTTCCCGCACGCTCCCGAAAGTACGCTCAGCCTGGTAGTCGATGCACGTGTTGCTCAGACCGCTTGGGGCCAGGTGCATGCAATGGCGGACTACAGTTACACCGCGTCCTTCTATGCCTATTCGTACCAGAAGGTGACAGTGGATCCTGCGCGCCCGACGGCCGGCAACACAAAGGTCGAAGGCTACGGCTTGCTGAACATCCGTCTGGGGCTCAAGGAGATTCCGTTGAATAGCTCGAGCCGGGCGGATCTCTCCTTCTGGGTGCGCAATGCGGCGAATGCGGATCGACCGGTGAATTTCATCGACTTCGCGCCTGGTTTCTTCGCCAACCTGATGACGGCTTACTATCCCGAGCCGCGTACCTACGGCGCCACCTTCAACTATCGCTGGTAGGCGGCTTCAACTGGGTCGGTCGCTGCCGTCCTCGGGATTCCGCGGCCGGCAGCACCTCTTGCTGATCGGGCAGGGGGCAGGCCAGCGCCACCGTGTTCTCTTGTCTTGGGACAAGGAGAGCGACGGTGGGGCAAGCGGGGTTACCCGTGTGCAAGATAAGCGCGGTATTGCGGCTCAAGGCCGAGGGGTTCAGCGACCGATAAGTCGGCGTTGTCATTGGCAGCACGTGCTCAGCGGCGCCGGAATGCCGCGTTCGCGCACCCGACAGCCGAACTCTACCTTGGGCCAATCGCGATCAACGGTTCGATTGTGTGATCTCCGGACGGTACCCACCGCAGTTTATTGTTGCACAACTGCGATGCAGTAATGCATTGACTGTGATTGTGGGGTGACGCT
>CAZXLV010000201.1:0-2115 GCA_964641405.1 uncultured Limnobacter sp.
CGCAGCGACGGGAAGAGCGACTTGCTGAAGGTGCCGACGTAGATCACGAGATCGGTCGCGTCGACGCTCTTCAACGTCGGCAGCGGCATGCCGCCGAAGGAGAACTCGCCGTCGTAATCGTCCTCGATGATCCAGGCGTGGGCGCGCTGCGCGGCGTTGAGGAGCGCGAAGCGGCGCTCGAGGCTCATCATCATCCCCAGCGGCTGCTGATGCGACGGGGTCACGAAGGCGAGACGAAAGCGCGGCGCGCGGCGCAATCCCTCGTCGACGCGCAGGCCCTGCTCGTCGACGGGGATCGGAACGAGCTCGGCGCCGGCGGCGATCAGGCTGTTGCGGGCACCGATCGCGCCGGGGTTCTCGAACCACACGCGATCGCCCGGATTGAGGAGCGCCGAGGCGACGAGCGAGAACGCCTGCTGCGCACCGGCGACGATGAAGATCTGCCCGGCGTCGCAGCGGATGCCGCGATTGGCCATGAGGTGCGCGGCGATCGCCTGCCGCAGCGGCGGGTAGCCGAACGGATCGCCGTACCCCATGACCTCGTTGCGCTGGCGCCGCCAGTGCTTGGCGGACAGCCGTGCCCATTGCGCCATCGGGAAGGCGTCGAAGGCCGGCAGCGCGGTCGTGAACGCACGCGCCACCGACGGCAGGCGCCGGCGCTCACCGAAGCGCGCGACCGACCGCGCCGTCGCGCGCGACAGGCGCGGCGGGGTGCTCCCAGTGCGCGGGGCGGCGACCGTCGCCGGCTTCGGCCGCGCGGCATCGAGCGCCTTCGCGACGTACGTCCCCGCGCCCACCCGCGATTCGACGAGCCCTTCGGCCGCGAGCCGATCGAACGCCTCGATGACGGTCGTGCGTGACACACCCGCCTCCCTGGCGAGCGTGCGCGTCGCCGGCAGGCGCGCGCCGGCGCCGATTCCGCCGCCCAGGATCAACTCGCGCAGCGCCGCGTAGAGTTGTGTCGCCACCGGGCGTGCTGCCGCGTGGTCGATGCGCACCCCGAGCAACAGCGCCCCTCCGGCGCGCTTGACCATCCGGCGATCCTCCGCATGAAGGGCCGAAACGGTATCACGAATTGTTCAAAATGGACCTTCCGGAAGCTGCAACGCGGTTGCGATGATCGGTCCGCTTCCGTTGGAATCACATCGCCCGCATCCGCCTGCCCGTGAAGATCGCCCGCATCGAGACCTTCTGCAACGAGTTCGTCGGCTTCGTGCGCGTGACGACCGACAGCGGAGCGCAGGGCTGGGGGCAGGTCTCCGCGTACAACGCCGACATCTCGTGCACGATCCTGCATCGGCAGGTGGCACCGTACGCGCTCGGCCACGACGCCTTCGCCATCGAGGCGCTGGTCGATCTCATCCCGGAGAAGGAGCACAAGTACCCCGGCTCTTACCTGTGCCGCGCCACCTGCGGCGTGGAGACCGCGCTGTGGGATCTGCGCGGCAAGCTCGAGGGCAAGAGCGTGTGCGAGCTCCTGGGCGGCACGCCGCGGCGCCTGCGCGCATACGCATCGTCGATGCGCCGCGACATCACGCCGCGCGCCGAGGCCGACCGCATGCTCGCCCTGCGCGACCGCCACGGCTTCACGGCATTCAAGTACCGCGTCGGTGCCGAATATGGCCACGATGTCGACGAATGGCCGGGGCGCACCGAGGCGATCATCCCGCTGATGCGCGCTGCGCTCGGCGCCGACGCCGATCTCCTGGTCGACGCCAACAGCGCATTCGGCGTGCAGCGGGCGATCGAGGTCGGCCGCCTCCTGCAGGAGCACGGGGTCGCCCACTACGAGGAACCCTGTCTGTACTGGGAACTCGACCAGACGCGTGCCGTGCGCGACGCGCTCGCCCTCGACGTGACCGGCGGCGAGCAGGACTGCTTCATGCCGGTGTGGAGGCAGATGATCGCCACGCGGACGGTCGACATCGTGCAGCCCGACGTCTGCTACATGGGCGGCATGGTGCGCACGCTGCGGGTGGCGAAGCTCGCGGCCGACGCCGGTCTGCCGTGCACGCCGCACAGCGCCAACCTCACCATGGTGACGCTCTTCACCATGCACCTCCTGGGCGCGATTCCCAACGCCGGCAAGTACCTCGAGCTGTGCATCGAGGATGC
>CAZXLV010000201.1:2215-4652 GCA_964641405.1 uncultured Limnobacter sp.
CCGCGCAGGAGGTCACCATCACCTCGTTCGGCGGCTCGTACCAGGACGGGCAGAGCAAGGCCGTCTTCCAGCCGGCCGCCAAGGCGCTCGGCATGAAGGTGAAGGAGGAGACCTACACCGGCATCGGCGACCTGCGCCTCAAGATGAAGGCCGGCGCCAACACCTGGGACATCGTGGCGAGCGGCTCGGGAAGTGCCGCGCGCGCCGGCGCCGAGGGATTGCTCGAGAAGCTCGATTACAAGGTCATCGACGTCTCGAATTTCCTGCCCGGTTTCGCCGGCGAGTACTGCGTCGGCGGCGACGTCTTCTCGACGGTGCTCGCGTGGAATACCAAGACCTACGGCGACAAGGGGCCGCAGAGCTGGGCCGACTTCTGGGACGTGAAGAAATTCCCGGGCAAGCGCTCCTACCGCAAGGGCGTCGCCGGGGCGCTCGAGCCCGCGCTGATGGCCGACGGCGTTCCCCCGGACAAGGTGTACGAGGTACTCTCGCAGCCGGGCGGCATCGAGCGCGCGATCAAGAAGATCAAGGAGCTGAAGCCGCACATCGCCGTGTGGTGGTCGTCGGGCGCGCAGCACGCGCAGCTCATGAAGGACGGCGAGGTCGACATGATCACCGGCTGGAACGGCCGCTTCGACGTCGTCGCCAAGGACGGCGGCAAGGTCGCCTACACCTACAACCAGGGATTGCTCGACTACGACTGCTTCGCGATCCCCAAGGATGCACCCCACAAGGCGGCGGCCATGAAGCTCCTCGCCGAGATGAGCAAGCCGCAGTACCAGGCCGAGTTCACCAAGTACATCACCTACGGCCCGACCAACAAGAAGGCCTACGAGCTCGGCACGATCGATGCAGCCTACGCGAAGCGGCTGCCGTCGTCGCCGGAGAATGCCGCGAAGCAGATCCCGATCAACCTCGACTGGTACATCAAGAACGAGGCGCGCGCCGCCGAGCTGTACCAGAACATGCTGACCGAGTGAGCGTGCGCGACCCACGGCGCCCCACGTGACGGCACACGCAGGCAGCAGCGGCGCGGGCACTCCCCGCGCCGCCTCCATTCCGATCACCGTCCGCGGCGTCGTCAAGACGTACGGGAATACCACCGCGCTCGATCGCGTCGACCTCGACGTCGCGAGCGGCGAGTTCATGACGCTGCTGGGGCCTTCCGGCTCCGGCAAGACGACGCTGCTCATGGTGCTCGCGGGCTTCATCCGCCCCGACGACGGCAGCGTGCGCTTCGGCGAGCGCGAGGTCGTGCGCCTCGCGCCGCACAAGCGCGACGTCGGCATGGTGTTCCAGAACTACGCGCTGTTTCCGCACCTCGACGTCGCCGCCAACATCGCCTATCCGCTGAAGCTGCGCCGCGTTCCCGCGGCCGAGGCGGCGCAGCGGGTCGAGGCTGCACTCGACATGGTCGAGCTGGGCGGCATGGGCAAGCGCCGCGTCCACGAACTCTCCGGTGGCCAGCGCCAGCGCGTGGCGCTCGCCCGCGCGATCGTCTTCGAGCCGCGCATCGTGCTCATGGACGAGCCGTTGTCCGCGCTCGACAAGCAGCTGCGCGACCACATGCAGATCGAGCTGCGACGCCTGCACGACCAGCTCGGCATGACGACGATCTACGTCACCCACGACCAGCGCGAGGCGCTCACCATGTCCGATCGCATCGCGGTGATCGCCGGCGGGCGTGTGCAGCAGGTCGACACCCCGCGCGGGCTCTACGAGCGCCCCGCCAATCGCTTCGTCGCCGAGTTCATCGGCGAGTCGGCGCTGCTCGCCGTCGACGTGCGCGACGGCGTGTGCCATTGCGCCGGCGTGCCGCTCGCGGTGGATGTGTGGCCCGCGGGTGGGACGCCGCGTCACCTGCTGCTGCGTCCCGAGCGGGTGTATCTCGCGGAGGCTGCGGCAGCGGATGGGCACAATGTCCTCGCCGCCCGGATCGTCGACGTGATCTACCAGGGCGACAGCTTCCTCGTGCAGGGCACGCTCGCCGACGGAACGCGCATCAGCGCCCGCGGCATCGCGACCGCCGCGGCACTCGCACGCATGCCGGCGCGCGGCGAGACGGCGGGCTTCGCCTTCGCCGCACGCGACGCGGTCCTGCTCGCGGATTCCGCCACATGACCGCGGCGTCGCACGCGCCGGTCTCGCACGCCGCGGGGCTGCGCCGCGACACCTTCCGCGAGCGCATCGGCCTCGTCGTACTCGCCGCACCGGCGGTGCTGCTGGTCGCCGTCACGATGGCGCTGCCCGTGGCGTGGCTTTTCGGGCTGTCGTTCATCGCCGACGACGGCAGCCTGACGCTCGCGCACTACCGGCGGCTCATCGCGCAGCCGTCGTACGCGCGGATCTTCGCGGCGACGTTCGAGGTGAGCTTCGTCACCACCGGGATCTGCCTCCTCCTGGGCTATCCGCTCGCCTACGTCATCGCGCAACTGCC
>CAZXLV010000202.1:0-4518 GCA_964641405.1 uncultured Limnobacter sp.
ACGTTGAGGTAGATGCGATGCAGTGCGTCGATCTGCTCGACGCGCACGCATTCATCGACCTTGTGGATCGTCGCGTTCACGACGCCGAGTTCCACCACCTGCGCGCCCAGCGGCGCGATGAAACGCCCATCCGAGGTGCCGCCGCCGGTCGAGAGCCGGGGCGACTTGCCGGTTTCCTTGCGGATCGCCTCGATGGCCGCGCCCGAGAGCTCGGCGGCCGGCGTGAAGAAGGGTTCCCCCGACACGTACCACTCGAGCGTGTAGCGCACGCCGTGTCTGCGGAGGATCCCCTCGACGGTTTCCTGCAGGCCCGCGAGCGTCTGCACGGGTCCGTAGCGCAGGTTGAAGCGCGCCTTCAGTTCGCCCGGGATCACGTTCGGCGCGCCGGTGCCCGCATTGAAATTCGAGATCTGGAAGCTGGTCGGCTGGAAGTGCTCGTTGCCTGCGTCCCAGGTCCGGCTCACGAGTTCGGCCAGCGCCGGGGCGAAGCTGTGGACCGGATTCTCGGCCAGCTGCGGGTAGGCGATGTGGCCCTGCACGCCATGCACGGTCAGTCGCCCGGACAATGAGCCGCGCCGGCCGATCTTGATGGTGTCGCCGAGCTCCTGCTCGCTCGAGGGCTCGCCCACCACGCACCAGTCGATGCGCTCGCCGCGCGCCTTGAGCGTTTCGACGACGCGCTTCGTGCCGTCCACCGACGGGCCTTCCTCGTCGCTGGTCACCAGGAAAGCGATCGTACCCTGGTGCTGCGGGCGTTCACGCACGAAGGCCTCGGTGGCGGTCACCATGGCGGCGAGGCCGCTCTTCATGTCGGCGGCGCCGCGCCCGTACAGCACGCCTTCGCGGATCGTCGGCCGGAACGGATCGGACTGCCAGGCCTCGAGGGGGCCGGTGGGCACGACGTCGGTGTGGCCGGCGAAGCAGAAGACGGGCCCGCCCGTGCCACGCTTCGCCCAGAAGTTGTCGACCACGCCATAACGCAGCGGCTCGACTGCGAACCCGGCGGCGGCGAGGCGCTCCATCATGACCTGCTGGCAGCCGCCGTCGGCCGGGGTCACCGAGTTGCGGGCCATCAGGTCGAGGGTGAGGTCGAGTGTGTCGGACATGGGTCGGCGCCTTATACGGGTAGCACCCCGGCGCTGCAAGTCCGGATTGCGGGCTGCGGACGGCGCTGTCACAAAAATGTCATGGACGGGTCCTATCCTTGCGGCCTGCCTCAAATGGGGATTCCTCTCATGAAGCTCTCGTCCTTCACGGCCGTGGCCGCCCTGGCGGTTGCGAGCCTCGCGCTGGCCCCGGCGGATGCCCGGGCACAGCAGCTCGTGCGCATCGACGGATCCAGTACCGTGTTCCCGATCTCGGAGGCGATGGCGGAGGAGTTCCAGATCAGCAAGCGCGGCAAGGTCCGCGTGACGGTCGGCATCTCGGGCACCGGCGGCGGCTTCAAGAAGTTCTGCCGCGGCGAGATCGACATTTCGGATGCCTCCCGGCCGATCAGCAGGTCGGAAATGGACACTTGCGCCAAGGCGGGCATCGAGTACATCGAACTGCCGGTGGCGTATGACGCGCTGACCGTGGCGGTCAACCCGAAGAACACCTGGGTCGATACGATCACGGTCGCCGAGCTGAAGAAGATGTGGGAGCCCGCCGCGCAGGGCAAGGTCACGAGCTGGAAGGACGTGAACCCGAAGTGGCCGGCGCAGCCGCTCAAGCTCTACGGTCCGGGCTCCGATTCGGGCACCTTCGACTACTTCACCGAGGCCACCGTCGGCAAGTCGAAGTCGAGCCGCGGCGACTACACGGCGAGCGAGGACGACAACGTGCTCGTGCAGGGCGTCGAGTCCGATACCAACGCGCTCGCGTACTTCGGCTACGCCTACTACGCGCCGAACGCGGCGAAGATGAAGGCGCTCAAAGTCGTCAACTCGAAGGGCCAGCCGGTCGGACCCTCGCCGCAGGGCGTGCTCGACGGCTCCTACGAGCCGCTGTCGCGCCCGATCTTCATCTACGTGAGCAAAGCGTCTGCGCAGCGTCCCGAAGTGAAGGAATTCGTGGAGTTCTACCTGCAGAAGGGCGCGCCCCTGGTCGAGGAAGTGAAGTACGTGCCGCTCGCGAAGACGGCGTATGGCAAGGCGCTGGCCAACTTCCGCGCCGGCAAGGCCGGCACGGCATTCGGTGGCAGGAACGAAGTGGGCCTGACCGTCGAGGAACTGCTTGCGCGCGAAGCCAAGTTCTAATCTACTAACTGATCGTGACGGGACACAGCCACAATCCCCCGCCATTCCGCGATTCGATCCGGCGGCGCAGGCTGCGTGATCGCGGCATCGAGGCCCTGCTGCTCGCGGCGGGCCTCGTTGCCGTTTTTACCACGCTCGCGATCGTCTGGATCCTGGTCGCCGAGGCGCTGCCGTTCTTCGAGCATGTGGCGCTCAAGGATTTCCTGACCGACACGATGTGGACCCCGCTGTTCGCCGAGCCGCGCTACGGCATCATGCCGCTGGTGGCCGGCACGCTGGTCACCACGTTCGTGGCCTTGCTGGTGGCGATCCCGGCGGGCACCATCATCGCGATCTATCTGTCGGAGTTCGCGAGCCATCGACTGCGCGAAACCGTCAAGCCCGCGCTCGAAATGCTGGGTGCGGTGCCGACGGTCGTCTACGGCTATTTCGCCCTCGCGCTGGTGACTCCGTTCCTGCAGAGGCTGATCCCGGGCCTGCCGGGTTTCAACATGCTGTCCGCCGGCCTCGTGATCGGCATCATGATCGTGCCGTATGTCGCCTCGGTGAGCGAGGACGCGATGCGCGCGGTGCCGAACTACATGCGCGAAGGCAGCTACGCCACCGGCGCCACACGCTTCCAGACGGCCACGCGCGTCGTGGTGCCGGGCGCGCTGTCGGGCATTGCGGCGGCCTATATCCTCGGCATTTCGCGCGCCGTCGGCGAGACGATGGTGGTGGCGGTGGCGGCGGGCCTGCAACCGAACCTCACCTGGAACCCGACCGAGTCGGCAGCCACCATCACCGCGTTCATCGTGCAGGTCAGCCTCGGCGACCTGCCACACGGCAGCATCGGCTACCAGTCGATCTTCGCGGCGGGCCTCGTGTTGCTGATCATCACCCTCATCTTCAACATCGCCGGCTTCGCGCTCACGCGCCGCTTCAGGGAAGCCTACTGATGAGCGTGGTCACGGAAGATCCGTCGATCCATGCGCTGCGCGCCGATGTTTCGCGACGCAAGCTGTTCGATCTCGCCTTCGTGATCCTTGGCCTGGTGGTGCTGTTCGCATCGCTGCTGGTGCTGCTCGTGCTGTTCCTCGACCTCGTGGTAAAGGGGGCGCCGCGGCTCAACTGGGACTTCGTGACCTCGTTCGCTTCGCGCAAACCGGAGAATGCGGGCATTCTCTCCGCCTGGATCGGCACCACACTGATCATGGTGGTCACCGCCTGCGTCGCAATGCCGATCGGCGTCGCCGCGGCAATCTATCTCGAGGAATACGCGCCGAAGAACTGGTTCACCGCGATCATCGAGATCAATGTCACCAACCTCGCGGGCGTGCCGTCGATCATCTACGGACTGCTGGCGCTCGGGTTGTTCGTCTACAAATTCAGCCTCGGGCAGAGTATCGCGGCGGCGGGCCTGACCCTCGCACTGCTGATCCTGCCGATCGTGATCGTCGCGACGCGCGAGGCCGTGCGTGCCGTGCCGCGGGCGATTCGCGAGGCGGCCTATGCACTCGGTGCCACGCGCTGGGAAGTCACTGCGCACCACGTGCTGCCCTACTCGATGGGCGGTGTGCTCACCGGCATGATCATCGGCCTGTCCCGTGCGATCGGCGAGACCGCACCGATCATCACGATCGGTGCGTTGTCGTTCATTGCCTTCCTGCCGAGCCCGCCAGTTACCGGGGAGTTTCCGTTCCTGTCCTTCGCGTGGCTGAAGGATTCATTCACGGCGATGCCGATCCAGATGTTCAACTGGGTCTCGCGCCCTGACCCGGGGTTCCGCGTCAACGCCGCGGCGGCCGGAGCGATCCTGCTCGGCATGACCCTGCTGATGAACGGCGTTGCGATCTGGCTGCGCTACCGCTTCCGCAAGAGGATCAACTGGTGACCCAGATTCAAACGCAGGCCGCCGGGGAGGCCGCCATGGCCGCGTCGCCGTCGCCGGGTGCTGGCCGCATCGAAACCGAAAGACTCAAGGTGGCCGTGCACGGCGAGCGGGCGGCGACTGCCGCTACTTCCGTCAAGGCGCGCGCCAGCAACCTGAGCTTCTATTACGGCAACGTCCAGGCCCTCAAGAACCTCGACATCGAGATCAGCGACAAACGGGTGACCGCGCTGATCGGGCCGTCGGGTTGCGGCAAGAGCACCTTCCTGCGTTGCTTCAACCGCATGCACGACCTGACCCCGATGACGCGCTACGAGGGCTCGATCCGGCTCTTTCCCGACGACATCGATCTCATTTCGAAGGACGTCGACCCGATCGAAGTGCGCATGCGCATCGGCATGGTGTTCCAGA
>CAZXLV010000203.1:0-4504 GCA_964641405.1 uncultured Limnobacter sp.
CCACCGGCGCCGGCATCGTCGTCTCGCGCGCCGTCATCCGCGACATGTTCCCGCCGCACGAAGCGCAGCGGATGATGTCGCAAGTCACGATCTACTTCGGCGTGGCGCCGGCCCTGGCACCGATCATCGGCGGCTGGCTGTTCGTGCACGTCGACTGGCACGGCATCTTCTGGTTCCTCGCCCTCATCGGCGTGCTGCTGTGGCTGGCCAACTGGAAGTTCCTGCCCGAGACCCTGCACCCGACGCTGGTGCAACCCTTCGAAGTGCAGCACCTGATGCGCGGCTATTCGCAACTGGTGCTGGATGGGCGCTTCCTGCTGCTCGCCTTTGCCAGCGGCGTGCCGTTCAACGGCATGTTCCTGTACGTGCTGGCGGCGCCCGAGTTCCTGGGACGTCACCTCGGCCTGGGACCGACGCAGTTCTACTGGTTCTTCGTGCTCACCATCGCCGGCATCATGGCGGGTGCCTGGGCGAGCGGAAGGCTGGCCGGGCGCATTGCTCCGCGCCACCAGATCCGGCACGGCTTCGTGGTGATGTTCGTGGTCGGTATCGTCAACCTGGCAGCCAACCTGCTGTTTGCGCCACAGGCGTGGTGGGCGCTGCTGCCGATCGCAGTGTTCGCCTTCGGCTGGGCCCTCAACGTGCCGGTGGTGACCTTGATGGTGCTCGACCTGTACCCGCTGCGCCGCGGCATGGCATCGTCGCTGCAGGCGGTGGTGGGCAGCACCGCCAATGGCCTGGTGGCCGGCGTGATCGCGCCGCTGGTGATGCATTCGACGGTGGCGCTGGCCGCCACGTCGCTGGCGATGTTGTGCATCGGCCTCGGGGCGTGGCTGTACCTGCGCCATCGATGGCCGGATGCGGTACGCGACGCCGGCGCACTGGCCTGAAGGCGCCGGGCAGCGACGCGCCGGCGGCTTCCTCTACACTTCGACGCGACATGAAGGCAATCCGACTGATCGTCGGCCTGGGAAATCCGGGCCCCGAACACGCGCTGGACCGGCACAACGCCGGCTTCTGGTTCGTCGATGCCGTGGCACAGGCGCACGGCGGCACGCTGGCGCGCGACGGCAAGTTCTTCGGTGCCACCGGCCGCGTGCGCATCGCCGGCCAGGCGGTGCTGCTGCTCGAACCGGGTACCTACATGAACCGCTCGGGCCAGGCGGTGGCCGCACTGGCCAACTTCTTTCGCGTCGCGCCCGACGAGATCCTGGTGGCGCACGATGAACTCGACCTGCTGCCCGGCCAGGTCAAGATGAAAAAGGGCGGCGGCCATGCCGGGCACAACGGGCTGAAGGACATCCAGGCACGCCTGGGGGAGGCCGGGTTCTGGCGCCTGCGCTTCGGTATCGGGCATCCGCGCACGCTGCAATTGAACCAGGAAGTGGTCGATTTCGTGCTGCACCGGCCCAGCCGTGAGCAGCACGAAGCCATCGACGCGGCCATCGACCACGCGCTGGCCTGCCTTCCCGACGCAGTGGCCGGAAACCTGGAACGAGCGATGATGAAGCTGCACAGCCGCGCCGCTGGCAGCCGGGAGGACAGTGCGTGACCCGCGGCGAGGCACCGGCGGCGATCCGCGCAGCGGCATGAGCGACAATGCACGCCTTTTCATCCACATCGGAGCATCATGTCCGCCCGCATCGTCACCCGTCGCTCCGCCATCCACGGCAATGGCGTGTTCGCCGCCACCGACATCCCGGCCGGTACGCGCCTGATCCAGTACAAGGGCAAGCTGCTTACGGAAGCCGAGAGCGATCGGCTGTACGCCGATGGCGCCGACACCGGCCACACCTTCCTGTTCTCGGTGAACGGCCAGTACGTGATCGACGCCAACCAGGACGGCAACAGTGCGCGCTGGATCAATCACGGATGCGCGCCCAACTGCGAGGCGGTGGTCGAGGAGCACGAGGGTGGTGACCGCAGTCGCGACCGCGTGTTCATCGAGTCGATCCGCGACATCCGCAAGGGCGAAGAGCTGACCTACAACTACGGCATCGTGCTCGGGGTGCCGCACACGCGCGCCATGAAGCGCATCTGGGCCTGCCGTTGCGGCGCGCCGGGATGCACCGGAACCATGTTGCAGCCCAGGCGCAGGAGTGCCTGAGCAGGCCCTACTTCATCGACGCGCGATACGCGCGCACCTCGGCGGGCGACATCGGGTGCGTGCGCCGGGCCGCCACGGCCTGGGCCGTGCTGCGGCCTGGCGATGCCTCCTTCGCATTGCCCCAGGACGTACGGATGTGGTTGACCACCGCTGCGATCTCGGCATCGCTGAGGTGATCGAAAGCCGGCATGGCGCTGTCATAGCTGCTCTCCCCGATCCGGATCGGGCCGGCGAGTCCGTGCAGCAGCACGAGCACCGGAAACGCGACGTCCCTGGCCAGGTCCGGATTGCCGGCCAGCGGCGGATAGTAGCCGGGCCGACCGCGCCCGTCGGGGCCATGGCAGCTGGCGCAATTGCGCTCGAATACGGCGCGGCCATCGACAACGCTCGCCTGCGATGGTGAGGTGGCAGCGGGCGGCGCAGCCGGGCCGAGGTAGGTGACGAGGTAGGCAAGCACTTGCTGCTGGTCGTGCGCATCGATCTCGAGTCCGTACTCCTTCATGCCGGCCAGCACCGCACGCCACTGCGCCGGCTGCAGGCCCCTGGCGTCCACCACGTACTGAAGGTCGTGGCAGGTGCGGCACTTGGCATAGACAAGATCGGCTCCGGGGCCTTCGGGAAGGCGCACGCCCTGGGCCTGTGCCGCCAGGCTTGCACCGCAGAGTGCGGCGCAGGCCAGCGCCAGGCCGATCAGCCGGGCGCGCACACCCCGGCGGCGACCCGCATCGGCCGGCGCCCGAGCTCCGGCAGGCATGGCCGACTCACACCACCTGGAAGTTCACCCGGTCCACGCCGTGCCAGTCCCAGCCACCCGGATTCCAGGTGCTCAGGCCGTCCAGCGGCTGCGAGCGCCCCCAGCCGTCGACGGCGCGAACCCAGACTTCATGGTTGCCTGCCGAAAGCCGAACCTGCTGTTGCCAGTGCTGCCAGGCGTACGGCCCGTCGGAGGAGTCGATCGCGGTGAGCTGCCAGGTCTTGCCCTGGTCCAGCGACACCCTGACCTCCGCAATCGGGATCACGCCATCGTTCCAGGCTACGCCCTGCAAGGTCACCTCGCCCGCCTTCACACTCTGCCCGATGAGCGGCGCGAAGATCACGCTCATGATTGCGAAGCCGTAAGTGGGGGTGCTGTTCTGGCGCGTCAGGTCCTGGGTGGTGAACTTGGCGGGTTCCACCGTCATGATCGGCATGCGGTAGGTCTTCTGCATCAAGGCGCTTGGCGTGGGCTGATCCATCAGCATCAGATCGGTCAGCCACTTCACGTTCATGTTGCCGTAGAAGCCGGGAATGATCAGCCGGACCGGGCCACCGTGGATGGTGGGAATCGGCTTGCCGTTGAGGCGCAGCGCCAGGATCGCATCGTCGAGTTGCGGCGCATCGACGGGGTAGCTCTTGATCAGGTCGGCGCCACCAGGCACCGCCGGCTCGTCCTTGCCATTGGCAGTGATGAAACGCACCCGGTTGTCGGCACCCAGTTCGAGGCTCGCCAGCAACGGCTTCAGCGGCACGCCTTCCCAGACGAGGTTGCCCATGCCGCCGTGCTTCCAGCCCGAGCCGGCGGTCTTGGCCTTGGCCCAATAGTACGAGCGCCCGTTACCGGCGCACTGCATCACCGCGACGCGCTTGACCATGCTCATGCCCGCCAGATCGGCAACCCGCACCGTCTTGGGCCGCTGGACCAGGCCGGCCACCTGGATGGTCCATCCGCGCACCGTTGCCTCGGGCTCGGGGGCGAGCGTCGCCACCCACTTGCCGGCGCCATCGACCGGAAAATGATTGCGGTTGTAGAGAATCTCGGCCGGCGTGTAGCGATGCTCGCGCAGCAACTCGAGGGGCGTCTCCATGACGCCCAGCTTCGCGTTGTGCACGATCATGCGCGCGCTCTTGCCCGGGATGATGCTGGCCGCATCGGGCGGCGTGTCGGCCAACGCCGATGGCAGCAGATCGGTGGCGTGGAACGTGCTGGCCGCACCGGCAGCACCCGCCAGTCCCGCCAGTCTCAGGAAATTCCGGCGATCGATCGTGGTCATGGTCAGGTCCCTCCTCGGTGGCTTCGTTCTCCGGCCAATCTAGCGGGATTGCCGCCACGCACCCAGCAGGGATCCTTGACAAGCGCTGTAGGGAAATCCCCACTGTGAACCGGCCTGGTTCCCGGAGCCCGACAGCCTCCTGGCGCCCGCTCAGCCGTCGTGGCGCCGGCGCCGGTCGCTACGGCGCTCGGCCACCAGTTCGACTTCGCCGTCGGCGTCTTGCTGCTCCAGACGAACGGTGAACCCCCACAGGTAGGCCATGTGATCGAGCACTGCCTCGCAGGAGTCGGCCAGCGGGCGCCGGTCACGCAGGAAATGGCGCAGCGTGAGCGAGCGGTCGCCGTGCAGGTCGACGTTCCAGACCTGG
>CAZXLV010000204.1:0-4490 GCA_964641405.1 uncultured Limnobacter sp.
GTGGTTCTTCTTCCAACGCAACCCAAACACTCACCAAACTCTCAACATGATGGACCAACGAACGTTACGTTACCGCACTCCACGGCGCTGGCGCCCTTGGGCAGCGCCCTTGGCCATGGCCACCGCCTTGGCATGGGCCGCGCCCGCACAGGCACAGGTGGCCCAGTACACCTTGACCTACGATAAATTACTGCAGACCAGCAGCATGCTCCAAGCCGATGAGGATGCCGCCTTCGAACCCATCACCGGCGGTACCGTACTGGCCGATGGAACCCAGGCCGCACAGGCGGCGGGCACCATCTTCGGGGTGGGCTACATCGAGTATGAGACCGTCGGCGGTTTCTTTGGCAGTACCACCAGGCCAAAGGATTTCCTGGGCAATGCCTCTTTCGTGGGAAACACGCCCGGCAATGCGGACGGCAGCCAGGCCGAATACCAAGTGAGCGGCGCACCGGTGCTGAAGACCGGCCCGGGCTATCCCATCGGATTCAACTTTACCTACAACGGCCAAACGTTTGACCGGGTGGGCATCAGCGGCCAAGGGTGGATCGGCTTCGGCAATAGTGCCGATGGCGCAACGGCCGTAGGAGTTTACACTTCTGGTCTTAACAGCACGAGCTACCTGCCGCTGAGCAACACCACGCTGCTGGCCAATGATAACCGCCGCAACCGCGTGGTGGCCACCGGGGTGAGCGGAGGCAGCTTCAATGTGGGCACCAACACCATGCCCATTGTGTACAATCCCACCTATCCGGCCTATCCGGGTGCGGAGCTGCGCTATGAGACCATCGGCACGGCGCCCAACCGCGTGTTTGTGGTGCAATGGCGCAACTATGGCTTCACCATCAACAGTATCGACCAGCAGTACTACCGCCGGATGGATTTCCAGATCCGGTTGTATGAAACCACCAACGAGGTGGAGGTGCGTTTTGGCAAGGCCTGGCGTTCGAACACGACGGCTGTTTTCCAAACCGGAGTGGGTGGAAAGACCGCTACCGAGTACAAGACTTTCGGATTCTATGATGCAGGCGCCAACACCTGGCGCGGTTGGCCCTATGCCTTTACGTCACAAGCCAACCACAACGGCTATCCGGGATCCACCGAGCTCGGCCAGCGCATCCCTTGGACGGGTGTTCAAGGCTATTTCCCGTACAATAATTTCGGATCCGGCTCCGCGCAGGACTACTATGCGGCCATCTTCCATGAAATGAGCCCCTTGGAGAGCAGTCCTTACAACGTTGCGAGCCAGACCATCAGTGGCACCAAGGCGAACACGCCGGACATGATGAGCTTTACCTGGACGCCGGCCTCTTGCTTAGTGGCGGTTTCGGGCGTTACGGCATCCAACCCCGGCCCCTCCTCGGCCACGCTGAACTGGACCAATACCGGCGATGTGGACTATGCCGTAAGCACGGGCAACGACCCCAATGCGGCGCCCTTTACCGGCACCGTTTCAGGGTCCAGCGTTAACCTTACCGGCCTGGCCGGCAGCACCGTGTACCGCAGCTGGGTGCGCACCAACTGCGGCGGCGGCCAAACCAGTGTGTGGATCCCTGGGCCCACCTTCAATACCTTGCCCTGCCCGGTGCCTGCCTCGATAGCTTACGGTGTCATGGCGATCACCTCGGTGCAGATCGCGGACATCAACAACGCGAGTACCAATACCACCTCCACATTTGAGGACTTCACCAGCGTGGTGGGCAACGTGGAAAGCCCGCTGAGCTACCCGATCACCGTGACCGCCAACAACCCATACAATGAGATGTATGCCACGGCATTCTTCGATTGGGACCAGGACGGCGTGTTTGACGACACCCAGCAGATCGGGGGGTTTGTCACGGCCAATCCGGCCGTGTTCACCGGCACCATCAACATTTCCCCCGCTGCACTGGCCGGCAATTGCCGCATGCGGATCGTGGTGAGCTATTCTGAAGTGGCCGCAACGGCCTGCTCCGGCCCCGGATGGGGAGGCCAAACGGAGGACTACATGCTGAACGTGACCCCGGCGACCTGCATCCCGCCATCAGCCTCTTCCATGAGCGTGAGCAACATCCTCGCCCACTCGGCAGACTTGGCCTGGAGTGCCAGCGTGGGCGGCAACATTGTGGGCTACGCGTGGGAAGTGCGCAGCAGCGGCAACCCCGGCGATCCCGCACCCGCGGCCAGCGGCACCACCCTTCCGGGAGTGACCACGGCATCCGCGACCGGCCTTGTGGCCAACACAGTTTACACCTTCTATGTGCGCAGCGACTGCGGTACGGTAGATGGCCTTAGCGTGTGGATGAACAAGACCTTCACCACCGAACTGGGTTGCGGAAGCACCTGGGTGAGCCCCGGTGGGGTGAACAACCTCAGCGATGCGCAGTTCACCCAAACCCACACCATATGCCCGGACAACGCCGGCGATGTGGTCACCGTGGACTTCACCGCATGGAACGGCCTGCGCTGGAATGCGCCGAACGCTTCCCGCATGTACATCTTTGACGGGGACAACACCTCCGCACCCATGGTGCCGGGTGGAAACGGCCCTGCATACAGCGGCAGCGAATGGACGATCCCGGCAGGCGGCTGGACTTCCACCAACGCGGCGAACAAGCCACCGATCTACACCTCCACCGCCCTCAGTGGTTGCCTTACCGTGCAGGTGTACAACGCCGGCATCTGGACCGGCGGCATGGGCTGGAGCGCCGACTTTACCTGCGCCCCGCGGCCCACGTGCTTCCCACCGGAAGATCTCGCAGTAACAGCCACCACCGTGAATGATGCCAGCTTCAGCTGGGATGCCGGTGCCTCGCCCAATGTGGAGTACAAGGTGGTGGCCTTCGGCGGCTTGCCCGGTGATGCGGCCATCACCACCGGCACCAGCACCACGGGCAGCGCCACCACGGCGGCCACCCTCGCCGCCAACACGAAATTCACCGTGTACTTCCGCGGCCTGTGCGATGACCAAGGCGTGGGCGACGACCCCAGCGCTTGGAGCCCCGGCCTGAACTTCACCACCAAGATCGGTTGCGGCGGACCGTACGACCTGTATTCCTCCACTGCGTATGCGGCGTACTCGACCAGCCCGAATCCGACGGACAGCACCATCACCATTTGCCCGAACAATGCCGGTGATGTGGTGACCATGACCATCAGCAAGTTCAGCTTCAACGGCGGCAACAGCAATGCCGTGGGCTTGTTCGTGCATAACGGCAACAGCACTTCCGCCCCCATTTTCAACTCCGGAACGCTGCCGATGACCTCCGGCGTGCACACCTTGAACGCAGGCGCCTTCTGGGGCACGGCGTACAACCCGCAATCCGTGGGAGGTGTAGCCCCGGGGCCCTTCACCAGTACGGCGCCCAATGGCTGCCTTACGCTCCACTTCCAAGCGTTCAGCGGCTACACCTACGATCAAGGCATGAAGTCCATGATCAGCTGCGGCCCTGCACCGGCCTGTAGCACGCCGGACAACGTAGTCTTCTCGGCCATTGGCACCACCACAGCCACGGTAAGCTGGGGCAACGCCAGCGGCGACTGCATCGTGGAGTACGGCCCGGCGGGCTTCACGCCCGGCTCGGGCGCCACGGCAGGTACCAACGGCACGGTTGTCGGCCCCTTCAACGGCGGCACCGGCACCCTCACCGGCCTGAATGCCCTCACCAAGTATGACGTGTACGTGCGCCAGGTGTGCGCCGGGCCCAGCTACGGGGCCAACAGCTGGAAAGCTTGGTTTGCCACCAGCATGGACTGTAGCCAAGCCACAGTGCTGAGCTGCGCGGTCACGAACACGGAGGAATTCACCGGTGTACAAGGCTCTCCAGCCTACCATAGTTCGCAGTTCAGCAACGCCATGACCTGCTTCCCGGGCCAGATGAACGGGACGGACGGGGAGGAGTTCCTGTACAAGATCACCGCCGATCTGGCTGGCGACTACCAGCTCAGCTTTACAAGGACCTCCGGTACGGGTAATGAATACTTCCTGACCACACCGGTGGAGAACGGCTGCGCAGCCGCGGCCTTCAACTGCATCGGTGGCAGCTATTTCATCGTGCCGCCCACCACCTATGCCACTTCGCAGACCAATGGCGCCTACACCTTCCACTTGGATGCCGGCGACCACTACATTCTGATGAAGGGGAACGCATCGGTGAAGAACGTGGACTTTACGGTGTTGTGCCCGGGCATTCCCCAGTGCGTGCCTGCGCCCACCTACCCGGCCAACGGCACCACCATCGCGGTGAACACCACGCCGATCACCTTCAGCTGGCCTGCCAGCTTCGGGGCCACGGGCTATGACGTGTACTTCCAAGGCGACTTGGTGGTGGCCAACTATCCCGGCACCACCATCAGCGATGCCCAGTACACAACGGCCAATATGAAGGCCCTGTTCGGCATCGGCACCCCCATCCATTGGAGCGTGGTGCCCAAGAACAGCTACGGTACGCCAACCTGCACCACCGACTGGACCTTCAGCGTGGGCGGCAACGGCGCGGCCAATGCCATTT
>CAZXLV010000205.1:0-4443 GCA_964641405.1 uncultured Limnobacter sp.
AAGATGATGTCGAAGCCGGTGACCAGCACCGACGACGGCAGGAACTGCGCGAGCTGCGGCAACAGGTTCGGGCGCCCGTCGCGAAACGGCTGCTGCGGGTCGACCAGGCTCGAAAACGGCACCAGCGCCGATGAAAACCAGGTGTCGAGGACGTCGGCGTCGCGCACCAGCGGCCCGCTCCAGCCGTCGGCGTCGGCCTGCGCGCGCGCATCCGCCTCGGTGCGGGCGACGAACACCGTACCGTCGTGGATTGGCTCGCCGTCGGCGTCGGCCTTGTACCAGGCCGGGATCTGGTGGCCCCACCAGAGCTGACGCGAGATGCACCAGTCCTGGATATGGGTCAGCCAGTGGTTGTAGGTGGCGGTCCAGCTCTCGGGTATGAAGCGGATCGAGCCATCGGCGACCACCTCGAGCGAGCGCTGGGCGATGCTCTTGCCGGCGAGCAGCGTACCGGCGGGCGCAGGCTTGCTCATCGCGACGAACCACTGGTCGGTGAGCATCGGTTCGATGACCGCATTGCTGCGGTCGCCGCGCGGCACCATCATGCGGTGTGGCTTCACCGCGTCGAGCAGCCCGAGCGACGCGAGGTCGGCGACCACCATGCGGCGCGCCTCGAAGCGGTCGCGGCCGCGGTACCTGGGCGACGCATTCTCGTTGACGCGTGCGTCCGGCGTGAGCACGCCGATCATCGGCAAGCCGTGGCGCTGGCCGACCGCGTAGTCGTTGAAGTCATGGGCGGGCGTCACCTTGACCGCGCCGGTGCCGAACTCGCGCTCGACGTAGGCGTCGGCGATGATCGGGATCTCGCGCCAGCCCAGCGCCTTGCCGCGACGGGCAAGTTCGGCGAGCGCGAGTTCGCCACCCTCGAAGGCAGGATCGTCGGCCGCGCCCGACAGTGGCAGCAGGATCGACTTGCCCACCAGCGACGCGTAGCGCTCGTCGTCGGGGTGAACCATCACCGCGGTGTCGCCGAGCATCGTCTCGGGTCGCGTGGTGGCGACGGTGATCGAGCCGCTGCCGTCGGCGAGCGGGTAGCGGATCTGCCACAGCTGCCCGTCTTCCTCCTCGCTGACCACCTCGAGGTCGGACACCGCGGTGAGCAGGTCCGGATCCCAGTTCACCAGCCGCTTGCCGCGGTAGATGAGCCCCTGCTGGAACAGCTGCACGAACACTTCCTTCACGACCTCGGACAGCTTGGCGTCCATCGTGAAGTACTCGAGCGACCAGTCGGTGGAGGCGCCGATGCGCCGCATCTGGCGGGTGATCGTCGAGCCCGACTGCTGCTTCCACGCCCATACGCGCTCGACGAACTGCTGGCGGCCCAGGTCGTGGCGCGAGATGCCCTGCGCGTCGAGCTGGCGCTCGACGACGATCTGCGTCGCGATGCCGGCATGGTCGGTGCCGGGCAGCCACAAGGTGTTCGCGCCGCGCATCCGGTGGTAGCGGGTCAGGGCGTCCATCACCGTCTGGTTGAACGCGTGTCCCATGTGCAGCGTGCCGGTGACGTTCGGCGGCGGCAACTGGATGGCGAACGCCTCGGCGCCCGGCTCGCTGCCGACCGCGAAGTAGCCGCGCGCCTCCCATAGCGGGTACCAGCGCGCCTCGATGTCGGCCGGCTCGAAGCTCCTTGCCAGCGAAGCGAGCGCGCCGCCGGCAGCGCCGACCGGGGGTGCCGAAGGGGAATCGGGAGGAGAAGCGGAAGAGGGCGCGGGAGGGGAAGCTGAGGGCATGTCTGCAAGTCTGCGATTCGACTTGCGAGTATAGCGGCGCGACAGTGGCCGCGCGGTCAGCGCGGGTCGGGGCTGGCGCCGCTGCGCGCGCGCACCACCTCGTCGTGTACGCGGGTGAGTTCCTCGGTGACCGTGCGTGCAACCAGGTCGCGAATCAACTCCTGCAGCGTCTCGCCGAGGTCGGCCGCGAGCGACTCGGTGGCGCGACCGATCACCGCCTGCAGGCTCGAGCGCAGTTGCGCATCGAGCAATGCCCCGGAACGATTGAGCAGCCGCTCCAGCACGTTCTCCTGCACGCGCAGCGCCAGTTGCGACCAGTCGATGCCGGTGAGCGTCGCAGGCAGTTCGCTGCGGTCGTAGCGTGGCAGCTCGACCACTTCGGTGAGCATGGGGATCGCGTCTTCGTCGGCCTCGGGAGCGCTCGCCGCCGCGGCGCGCAACTGCTCGGCCAGTTGCTCGAGCTCGTCGTTGACGCTCATGCTGCGGCCATCTCGTGGCGTTCCATCGGGTAGCCGCGATCGCGGTAGTAGCGCCAGCGTGCACGCGCGGCCTGGCGATCTGCCTCGTCGGCGGCGACGACTTCGATCAGCCGCTCGAAGCGCGCGAACATCGGCGGCATGGTGTCACCCAGGTTCACCAGGATCTGGTGACTCGCGCTGTCGATCGGTTCGGCGCACAGCAGGACCGGTGTTTCGGCGGCCAGCGCATCGCCGGCTGCGACGTGCGGAATGAAGTCGTGCTGCGAGAAGGTCCACAGCAGCTGATCGAACTGCGACAGGCGCTCGCGGTCGTTGCAGTAGACCAGCACCCTGCTGCGCGCGCGGTAGATCTTGCGCACCAGCCGGCAGCCGTAACGCAGCTTGTCCGGCACGTTGAAATGAAAGTCGACGCGGGTCACGCGGCTGCGCCCGCGGCGCGTGCCATCAGGAAGCGCGTCAGCAAGGCCACCGGCCGGCCGGTGGCGCCCTTGTTGTTGCCCGACTTCCAGGCGGTGCCGGCGATGTCGAGGTGCGCCCACTGGTAGCTGCGGGTGAAGCGTGCCAGGAAGCAGGCCGCCGTGATCGAACCGGCCGGGCGACCGCCGATGTTGGCCACGTCGGCAAAGGGCGACTTCAGCAACTCCTGGTATTCCTCGTCGATCGGCATGCGCCAGCAGGTGTCGCCGATCTCGCGGCCGGCCTCCTGCAGTTCGGCGGCCAGCGCGTCGCTGGGGGAGAACAGGCCGGAATGATGGTGGCCGAGCGCGATCACGCAGGCGCCGGTCAGCGTGGCGACGTCGATCACCGCCGCCGGCTTGAAGCGCTGCACGTAGGTGAGTGCATCGCACAGGATCAGGCGTCCTTCGGCATCGGTGTTCAGGATCTCGACGGTCTGGCCGGACATGCTGGTGACGATGTCGCCGGGCTTGCTGGCGCGACCGTCGGGCATGTTTTCCGCCGTGGGCACCACCGCCACCAGGTTGAGCGCGAGCTTCATTTCGGCGGCGGCGCGCATCGTGCCCAGCACCGAGGCCGCGCCGCACATGTCGAACTTCATCTCGTCCATCTCGGCGCCGGGCTTGAGCGAGATGCCGCCCGAATCGAAGGTGATGCCCTTGCCGACCAGCACGATCGGCGCCTGCGCGGCGGCGGCGCCCTGGTAGCGCAGCACGATCAGCCTGGGTGGCTGTTCGGAGCCGCGCGCCACCGACAGCAGCGCACCCATCTTCAGCGCCTGCATCTGGCGCACGTCGAGGATCTCGGCCTTCAGGGCGAGTTCGCGCGCCATCTTGCGCGCGGTGTCGGCGAGGTAAACCGGCGTGCAGACGTTGCCGGGCAGGTTGCCCAGGTTGCGCGCCATCTCGACGCCGTTGGCGATTGCACCGGCCTGCTCCACGGTCCGTGCCGCTGCCGTGGCGCCGGACTTGTCCACGCCGAGGACGACCCGCTTCGGGCGCAGCGGCGGCGACTCGGGCCGGCTCTTCATGGCTTCGAAGCGGTAGGCGAGTTCGCGTCCGATCAGCACCTGCGCGCGCAGCTTCCAGGCATGGTCGCGCCCGCTGACCGACGCTTCGTGAAGCAGCGAAACGGCTTCCTCGGCAGCCAGCTGGCCGGCTGCCTTGATGGCGCCGCGCACCCCGTCGGTGAATGACTTTTCGCTGGCTTCGGCAGCCTCGCCCATCGATACCAGCAGCACGCGCGGCAGCGCGCCGTCCAGTTGCACCAGCAGCGTGGAGCCGGCCTTCCCGGGCAAGTCGCCGGAGCGGATCATCTTCGCCAGCCGGCCCTCGTGCGCCGCGTCGAGCGCCTTGCCGCCCTCGGTGAGATCCTTGCCAGCCATGACCGGCACCAACGCGCAACCGGCGCGCAGGCGTCCGGCAGCCGAAGTCCTTGTGCTAAATTGCATCGCTCTTGTCTTTCCGGGATGGGCCCGGCCGATTATACGAGGCATGCGAGGGTCGCACGGCCATGCTGTTCACGAAGGCGCTGCGACGCGACCTGGTCAATCTTGCCGGCGTGGTGTTCGCGACCCTGTTCGTCATCATGCTGACGACCTCGCTGATCCGCTTGCTGGGCCGCGCGGCCACCGGGCGCATCGACACCGGCAGCGTGCTGCCGCTGATTGCGTTCAACGCCATCAACATCCTTCCCGTGCTGCTGGTGCTGACCATCTACATCGCGGTGCTGATGTCGCTCACGCGCGCCTTCCGCGACTCCGAGATGGTGATCTGGTT
>CAZXLV010000206.1:0-4442 GCA_964641405.1 uncultured Limnobacter sp.
CGATGGACCATCTCGCGCCACGCCTTGCCCATCGACACCGGGCCGTGCTCGCCGCCTTGCTCGGCAACCGCCTGGGCGATCTGATCCTGTGCCTGGAAGGGCGAGATCTGGCCGTAGCAGCCAGGCCAGTCGGGGCACCCCAGTCCGGCGTCGCTCAGGCGCACGTACGCGCCCAGCATGATCAGGCCAAAGGTCAGCACGACTGCCAGGGCGACCATGCGCCGGTAGCTGGCGGTACCGGCCACCGGTGCCTTCAGGTAGGTCGAACGTTCGGGCGCCGGGCGCGGCATCGTAGCGCTCATGTCAGCCTATGCTCGAGGCGCGCAGAAGTTTCGCCAGATCCTTTTTCATCCGGCTGGGATCAGCGTTTTTCGGAAAGCGCATCATCAGGTTTTCCAGTGGATCGATCATGTAGATGTGGTCGGACACCGCGCTCCCGGCCTCGGCCGGGACCAGTCGCGCCACCTCGGCCGCATCGGCGTGCAGCACGAGCAACCCTTCGTGCCGGGCAAGCAGTTCCGGATCCGGATCGGCGGCGTCGGTCACCAGCCACGCGCGCTCGACGCGAACGCGATCCTTGCCGGTGGTGAGGCGCACCTGCCGGATGTTGTACAGGCGCTCGCGACATGCTTCATCGCAGGCTGCGGGCCCCACCACCAGCATCACCCAGCGGCCATGCAGCGACGACAGGCCCCCCGGCACGGCCTCGCCATGGCCCAGCGAACCGAGCTGGCGCATCGGCTCGACCAGCGTCCCGTAGTTGGTGCGCCCGGCCGGACGCAGCACGTAGTAGGTGTAGTAGGAGGCGACGACCGGGATGACGAACAAGGCGAAGAGCGCGATCAATTGCCAGCGCGCGGCGCGCGCGCGACGACGCTGCCCGGGCCTTGCCGAAGAACTCGCCGCATCGTCCATTGCCGCGCCCGCGTCCGTCAATTGGGTCCTCGCCTTTCCGCCTTCACTGTCCCGGCCTTGCCTTTGCCCAGGAGCACGAACCAGATCCACAATCCTGCCGCCAGCACCGCCAGGCCGTACCACTGGAACGCGTATGCCAGGTGCCGGTCGACATCGACGCCCGGATCCGGCCAATCGCGAACCAGGCCATCGTCGTAGCGCACGCCTGCGGCGCGCGGCGCCACCGTCTCGCGCACCACCAGCGCCTGCATCGCCAACCCCGACCAACGCCCGAATTCCGCCAGGTCGGCGTTCTGCCACAAGCGCTCGCCGGGCCCCGACGGCGGCGAACGCCCCAGTTCCAGCAAGCGCGTCAGGTCGCGCTGCGCGATCCCTTCGATCTCGACCTCGCCGTCGGGCGTATCCAGTCGCGGCAGGTGGTTTCGATCGAATGGATCACGCGCGATCCAGCCACGCAGGATCAGCAGGTGACGATCCGAACCCGTGATTCTAAGCGGTTCGAGCACATGGAACCCGGCAATTCCCCTATGGGAACGGTTGTCGACGAAAATTGTCCATTGTGGCAGCAAGTGTCCCCGTGCCACCACGCGTCGGCCCGGCAGTTGCCCGAGTCCGGAGACGCTGCCGGAGATCCGGATCGGTTCGGCCTGCTCGGCGGCCGTTTGCTGCGCGTGCAGCGCGCGCTTCTGGTCAGCGCGGCGCAGTTGCCAGTTGCCCAGCGATCCCGTCACGACCACCATCACCAGTGCCGCGACGCTTGGCACCAGTACACGCGCCTTCATCTCGGGCAGCAGCCGGCGGGGCCTAGAATTGACCAGTTACCGGAGCCATTCGTGAAGTGGGTCATTGCAATCGCATTCGTCCTGATCATCGCCAGCCTCGTCGCCGCGGGGATCTTCCTGATCCGCGATCAGGGTCGAACCCGCAATACGCTCAGGGCGCTCGGCTTTCGCATCGGCTTTTCGATTGCGCTCTTCCTGTTCATCCTGTTTGCCCACTACATGGGCTGGATCCAGCCCACCGGCATCCGGGTGGGCTGACCAGGAGGGCTCGCGTGCCAGCCTGCCCAGGCCGGCGCGCGGCAGCGCTACAGCCAGTACACGGCCACGTACAGACCGAGCCAGACCACGTCCACGAAGTGCCAGTACCAGGCCGCTGCCTCGAAGCCGAAGTGCCGCTCCGGCGTGAAGTGTCCCTTGAGCACCCGGTACAGGATGGCCGACAAGGTCACCGCACCGACGCAGACGTGGAAGCCGTGAAAGCCGGTCAGCATGAAGAAGGTCGAGCCGAAGATGCCTGACGTAAGCTTCAGGTTCAGCTCCTGGTAGGCGTGCGCGTACTCGTACGCCTGGAAACCCACGAAGGTGAAGCCCAGCAGGACCGTGAGCGTCAACCAGAAGGCGAGCAGAGCGCGCCGGTTGGCCTTGAGCGCATGATGGGCAAGCGTGACCGTGACGCCCGAACTGAGCAGCAAGGCGGTATTGATGGTCGGGATCGGCCACGGCCCGATGGTCCGGAACGCTTCGATGGTGCCGGCCGGCCCGGCATTGGGCCATACGGCCTGGAAGTCCGGCCACAGAACGGCGCGCGTGTCGAGGTCGCCCAGCCAGGGCATCGAGATGGTACGCGTGTAGTACAGCGCACCGAAGAATGCGCCGAAGAACATCACCTCGGAGAAGATGAACCAGCTCATCGACCACCTGAACGAGGAGTCGACACGCGCGTTGTACAGGCCGCGCTCCGATTCACCGGCGACCGTGCCGAACCAGCCGGCCAGCATGTAGATGATGACGGCGACGAAGACCGCGAACAGCCACGGACCGAACGTCGCGTCGTTGAACCAGCTGGCCAGGCCGAAGCCGAAGAACAGCATGGCGAACGCCCCGACCGCCGGCCACTTCGATGGCGAAGGAATGAAGTAGTACGGTGCCTGAGAGCCTGCATCCGAAGCCATGATCCTGTCTCCCCCGAGAATTGGTCCGCAAGTCTGTTCGAGTATCCGCCTTCAGCCCGCCGCCGCGCGCGCAAGCGCGATCAGCGTCAGGATGAACAACACCGCCATCAACAGTCCGGCAACGATCACATGCACCGGGTTCAGCCGCGCGAAATCACGTTCCCTGGCGCGATTGCCGCGTACACCGAAAAAGGACCATGCCACCGCCCTGATCGTTTCCAGGAATCGGACCTTTTGCCGACGCACGGGATCCGGGGCACGCATCAACCCCCCCGGGATTCGCCGGAATCATGCACCGCCGGAACGCTGGCGCCGGCGGTGCTGGTCGCGACTTCGAACAGGGTGTACGACAGGGTGATCGTGTTGACGTCCTTCGGCAGCTTCGGATCGATGACGAACACCACCGGAAAGCGCCGCGTCTCGTGGCCGGCCAGCACCTGCTGCTTGAAGCAGAAGCACTCGAGCTTGCGAAAGTAGGGCGCCGATTGCTGCGGTGCATAGCTCGGGATGGCCTGGCCGGTGCTCGGCGTGGCATGCGTGTTGATCAACTGGTATTCGACCGTGACCAGTTCGCCCGGATGGACCTCGAGGGAATTCACCTCGGGCTTGAACCGCCAGGCACCGTGGCTGTTGGCATCGAACTCGACCACGATCTTGCGCGACGCATCGACCTGGGTGTTGCGGGCGAACTCGGCCGCGCCGCGATCGACCTTGGTCACGCTGTTCAGCCCGGTGACTTCGCAGATCGCGTCGTAGAGCGGCACCAGCGCATAGCCGAATGCGAACATCGCGCCGACCACGACGACCAGCTTGCCGAGCATGCGCAGGTTCTGCGTACGGCCGGGGGTGTCTTCATGGCGCGCGCCGTTGTCTGCCACGTCTGCCTCCTCAGCCGCTGAACAGCCAGTACTTCGCGATCACCCCCAGGAAGAAGGCGATCGCGATCGAAAACAGGACCAGTGCCGTGCGCAGGTTGTCGCGTCGGCTCACTTCACCACCGGCGGCGTTTCGAAGGTGTGGAAAGGCGCCGGGCTGGGCAGCGTCCACTCCAGCCCGTGAGCGCCCTCCCAGACCTGGTCGCTCGCCTTCTCCCCGCCCCGGATGCACTTGATCACGGCCCACAGGAAGATCAGCTGCGACAGGCCGAACCCGAACGCGCCGATGGTGATCAGCGCGTTGAAGTCGGCGAACTGCATCGGATAGTCGGCATAGCGACGCGGCATTCCGGCCAGTCCGAGGAAGTGCATCGGAAAGAACGTGATGTTGAAGGTGATCATCGAGGCCCAGAAGTGGAACTTGCCGATGCGCTCGTCATACATGTGGCCGGTCCACTTGGGCATCCAGTAGTAGGCGCCGGCGAACAGGCCGAACAGGGATCCCGCCACCAGCACGTAATGGAAGTGGGCCACCACGTAGTAGGTATCGTGGATCTGCAGGTCGAGCGGGGCAAGTGCCGTGACCACGCCGGTGAACCCGCCGATGGTGAACACGAAGATGAAGCCGATCGCGAACAGCATCGGCGTCTCGAAGGTCATCGAGCCGCGCCACATGGTGGCCGTCCAGTTGAACACCT
>CAZXLV010000207.1:0-4348 GCA_964641405.1 uncultured Limnobacter sp.
CGGAAAGTGCACGCCGCGGCCAAGGAACAGCGCGTGCTGCTTGGGCGCGAAGCGCTGCGCCCAGTGGCGCACCGCCGGCTCGCACCCGAGCACGCGCGCGATGGCGGCGGGCAGGTGACGCAGTTGCGCGAGCAGTTCCATCTCGCGCGCCGGTGCGAGGCGGTTGCGCTGCTTGGCCAGCACCAGTGCGAGCACGAACAGGGAGGCCAGTTGCGTGGTGAACGCCTTGGTCGAGGCTACGCCGATCTCCGGGCCGGCACGGGTGAGAAAGCGCAGCTTGCTCTGGCGGATGAGCGCCGACTCGGGCACGTTGCAGATCGACAGGGTGTCGCGCAGCCCGAGGGTCCGGGCGTGCTCCAGGGCGGCCAGGGTGTCGGCAGTCTCGCCCGACTGGGAGATGGTGATCACCAGCGTGTCGGGCAGCGAAACCGAGTCGCGGTAGCGATACTCGCTGGCGATTTCCACCGACACCGGCACCCCGGCGATGGCTTCGAGCCAGTAACGGGCCACGCAGCCGGCGTGGTAACTGGTGCCGCAGGCCAGGATCAGGATCTGCCGGGTGCGCGCGAAGATGTCCTCGGCTTCGGCGCCGAACAGGCCGGCCGACAGTGATGAGGCGTTGACGACCATCTCGAGCGCGTTGGCGACGGCGCCTGGCTGCTCGAAGATCTCCTTCTGCATGAAGTGGTCGTACTTGCCCAGTTCGATGGCGTCGGCCGAGAGCTGGCTCTCCACGATCGGTCGGTGCACCGCCTGGCCGTCGTGATCGACGATCGAGTAGCCATCGAGCCCGATCTTCACCACGTCGCCGTCCTCGAGGTAGGCGACATAGCGGGTGACCTGCAGCAGCGCGGAGGTGTCGGAAGCAAGGAAATTCTCTCCCTTGCCCGATCCGGAGTTGCCGATTCCGAGCAACAGCGGAGAACCCTTGCGTGAGCCCACGACGGCGTTCGGCTCGCCCTTGTAGATGGCGGCGATCGCGTATGCGCCTTCGAGTTCACTTGCCGTCTTGCGCACGGCGTCGAACAGGTTCGATCCGGCGGCGATGTGGCTGTGCACGAGGTGCGCGATCACCTCGGTGTCGGTGTCGCTGGCGAACTGGTAGCCATCGGCGATCAGCCGGCGCCGCAGCACGTCGTGGTTCTCGATGATGCCGTTGTGCACCACCGACACTTCGATATCGTGGCCGGAGGATGCGTGCGGGTGCGCATTCTGCTCGGTGACGCTGCCGTGCGTGGCCCAGCGGGTGTGTGCGATGCCGGTCGGCGCGTCGGCGTGCAGCGCGCGCGTGCGCGCTTCGAGGTCGGCCACCCGGCCAACCGCGCGCACGCGTTCCATCGCGCCGTTCATGATGGCGATGCCGGCCGAGTCGTAACCGCGATATTCCAGCTTTCGAAGTCCTTCGAGAAGGATCGGCACGACGTTACGCTGCGCAACCGCTCCGACGATTCCACACATTCCCCTACTCCTTGCTGCCGGGACTGGCGGCAGGCTTCTTCACCGGGCGCCGCCAGGACTCGATGGTGATCTGCCGCTTGCGCGAGATCGTCAGCCGGTCTGCGGGCGCGTCGCGGGTGAGTGTCGTGCCGGCGCCCAGCGTCGCGCCGCGGCCCACCCGCACCGGCGCCACCAGCTGGCTGTCACTGCCGATGAAGGCGTCGTCTTCGATCACGGTTTCGTACTTGTTGGCGCCGTCGTAGTTGCAGGTGATGGTGCCGGCGCCGATATTGACGCGCTCGCCGATCACTGCATCGCCGACATAGGCAAGGTGGTTGGCCTTGGAGCCGGCCGCCATGCGGGTGTTCTTCATTTCCACGAAATTGCCCACGTGCGCGCGTTCGCCCAGTTCGGTGCCGGGACGCAGGCGCGCATAGGGGCCGATGCG
The DNA here is from genome assembly GCA_964641405.1 of uncultured Limnobacter sp. GTDB lineage: Bacteria > Pseudomonadota > Gammaproteobacteria > Burkholderiales > Burkholderiaceae_E > Zeimonas. The sequence continues at coordinate 1,886 of CAZXLV010000207.1, forward strand.
TGCGCTCGCGCCGATGGCAGCGCCTTCGATGTACGTGAACGGCAGGATGGTGGCGCCTGCGCCGATACGCGCGTCGCGGATGACGCAGTTCGCGCCGATGCTGGCATTCTCGTCGATCACCACCGTTCCCTCGAACACGCAGTTCACATCGATCGTCACGTCGCGCCCGCAACTCAGTTCGCCGCGCACGTCGATCCGCGCCGGATCGATCAGGCACACGCCCCCTTCCATGAGTGCGTTGGCGAGATTGTCCTGGAAGATGCGCTCCAGTTCGGCCAGTTGCCGCTTGCTGTTGACACCCAGTGTTTCCCAGGCATCGTCCGGTCGGGCCGATACGACCGGCACGCCATCGTGCACGGCAGCGGCTACCACGTCAGTGAGGTAATACTCCTTCTGCGCGTTGTCGTTGGACAGCGCGCCCAGCCAGCGTGCCAGCGCCGCGGTCGGGGCGACCATGATGCCGGTGTTGATCTCGCGGATCGCCAGCGTGGCCGCGTCGGCGTCCCGGTGCTCGACGATGCGCACGATGCGCTCACCCTTGCGCACGATCCGCCCGTAGCCATCAGGATCGTCCAGTTCCACGGTGAGCAGTGCCACGCGATCGGCGCCGGCGGCCGCCAGCAGGCGCGCCAGCGTCGCCGGGCGGGTCAGCGGCACATCGCCGTAGAGCACCAGGGTGGGCACGTCGGGGTCGAGTTGCGGCAGCGCCTGCATCACGGCATGGCCGGTTCCCAGTTGCGGCTCTTGCAGCGCAAATCGCTGGTTCTCGCCGCTGACCGCCTGCGGGACGGCTTCGCCCCCGTGGCCGTACACCACCACGATGCGTTGCGGTCCGAGGCTGCGTGCGCAGTCGACGACGTGGCCCAGCAGCGTCTTGCCCGCCAACCGGTGCAAGACCTTCGGAAGCTCGGAACGCATCCGCTTGCCCATCCCGGCCGCGAGGATGACGACGTTCATCTTTCCTTTTTGTTTCAGATACTTGTCGGCCGCTTTCACGGTATCGGTCGAAAAGCTTATCACGCAGCCCGGGTGCGGCGCGGTGCCGCTCGTCGCCTTGCCTGCGGCGGCCGTCCCGGGCCGCAGGGGTCTCTCAGTGGGTCGGCCGGTGGCGTTCGACGGCCTGCGGATGCCCATGCCCGCCGGCGACCTGCGGCGCCAGCGAACCGGCCACCATGCCGAAGATGGCTGCCAGCAAGCCGGCGATCTGCGGCGGGATCAGGGCCTCGGGCGCGCTCAGTTCGCCCACCATCCAGGCCAGCAGGCCGAACACGATCGACAGCATCGCCCCCTGGGGTGTCGCGCGGCGCCAGAACAGGCCGAAGGCCAGCGGCGTGAATGCCGCCACCAGCGTGACCTTGTAGGCGTTCTGGACCATCTGGAACATCGAGGAGTGGCTGTTGAGGGCGAACAGCATCACGCACAGCGCGAAGATCACCAGCACCATGCGCAGCATCACCAGCATCTGCCTTTCGGCGATGCGCCCGCCGATCAGCGGCTTGAGCACGTTCTCGGTGAACACCGCGGTGGGCGCGAGCAAGGCTCCGCTGGCGGTGGACAGGATCGCCGACAGCAACGCGCCGAAGAACATCACCTGTGCGAACAGCGGCGTGCGATCGAGGATCAGGCGCGGCAGGATGAGCTGGAAGTCGAGCGAGCCGTCGGACAGCACCTCGTGCACCGGGCCGGGCTCGATCAGCATGGCGCACACGGCGATGAACATGGGCACGAACGCGAACACGAAATAGAAGCCGCCGCCCAGCAAGGTTCCGCGCACCGCGGTGGCTTCGTCACGCGCCGAGGTGACGCGCTGGAATACGTCCTGTTGCGCAATCGAGCCGATGGCCATGGTGGCCCAGGCCGCCACGAAGGCGATCCAGTCCTTCAGCGAGGCCGAAGGCCAGAACTCGAGCTTGCCCTCGGCGAAGGCGGCATTCATCACGGTGCCGAATCCCCCCGCCATTCCGGCCAGCAGCCAGGCGATGTAGAGCAGTCCCATGACGATGATCACGGTCTGGAACAGGTCGGTGAATGCGACCGACCACATGCCGCCGAACAGGGTGTAGACGAGCACCACCAGCGCGCCGAGCACCACTCCCTGCGGCAGCGTGATGGCGCCGCCCGAGAGCGTGTTGAACACGATGCCCAGTGCCACCATTTGCGCCGATGTCCAGCCCAGGTAGGAGAGGGTGATCGCGATGCCGGTGCCGATCTCCACCGTGCGGTTGTAGCGCTTGCGATAGAAGTCGCCGATGGTGAGCAATTCCATGCGGTAGAAGGGCCGCGCGAAGAACAGTGCCACGAAGACCAGGCACGCCGAGGCACCGAACGGATCGGCGACCACGCCGCGCAGGCCGTCGCGCAGGAAGGTCGAGGAAACCGCCAGCACGGTCTCGGCTCCGAACCAGGTGGCGAACACGGTGGCCATGTTCATGTACAGCGGCAGGCTGCGCCCGGCGACCAGGT
>CAZXLV010000208.1:0-4340 GCA_964641405.1 uncultured Limnobacter sp.
AGTCGACATTGGTGGTGGGTCCGACCACCTCGAAACGCGACAGCGCCTGCCCCAGTCGCGCCAGCGCCTGGTCACGATCTTCGCCCCAGGCGATCAGCTTGGCGATCATCGGGTCATAGTGCGGAGAGATCGCGTCGCCCTCGCGCACGCCGCTGTCGATGCGCACGGCGGCGGGCTCGCCGCGCGCGCCATCGGCGGTGACGGCGAACGACGCGGCGGGGGGCGTGCGCAAGTGGCGCAGCGTGCCGATCGAAGGCAGGAAGCCGTTGTCGGGATTCTCGGCGTAGACGCGTGCCTCGATGGCATGGCCGCGAATCTGCAGCGCCTCCTGCGTTGCCGGCAGCGCTTCGCCGGCGGCCACGCGCAGCTGCCACTCGACCAGGTCGAAGCCGGTGATCATCTCGGTCACCGGGTGCTCTACCTGCAGGCGGGTGTTCATCTCCATGAAGAAGAAGCGGCCCGACTGCTCGGCGATGAACTCCACCGTGCCGGCCCCGACGTATCCGACCGCGCGCGCGGCCGCCACCGCCGCCTCGCCCATGGCGCGCCGCCGCTCTTCGGTCATGCCGGGGGCGGGCGCTTCCTCGAGCACCTTCTGGTGGCGACGCTGCACCGAGCAGTCGCGCTCGAACAGGTAGACGCAGTGGCCCTGTGTATCGGCGAAGACCTGGATCTCGATGTGGCGCGGGCGCGTGACGTAGCGCTCGAGGAGCACCCTGTCGTCGCCGAATGCGTTCTTCGCCTCGCGCTGGCACGCGGCCAGCATCGCGTCGAACAGGTCGGCGCTTTCGACCACCCGCATGCCCTTGCCGCCGCCGCCAGCGCTGGCCTTGATCAGCACCGGAAAGCCGATTCGTGCCGCCTCGCGCGCCAACAGTTGTGGATGCTGGTCGTCACCGTGGTAGCCGGGCACCAGCGGTACGCTGGCGCGCTGCATCAGCGCCTTGGCCGCCGACTTGTTGCCCATTGCTGCAATCGCTTCCGGCGGTGGACCGACGAACACCAGGCCGGCGGCGGTCGTGGCGCGCGCGAACGCCGCGTTCTCGGACAGGAAGCCGTAGCCGGGATGGATCGCCTGCGCACCGCTGCGCCGTGCGATATCCAGCATCAGGTCGGCGCGCAGGTAGGATTCGCGCACCGGCGCCGGACCCAGTCGCCAGCCCTCGTCGCAGGCGCAGACGTGGCGCGCGCCGGCATCGGCGTCGGAATAGACCGCGACGGTGCGGATGCCGAGGCGGCGCGCCGTGGCGGCGACGCGGCAGGCGATCTCGCCGCGATTGGCAATCAGGATCTTGCTGAACATTCGGTGCTTCCCGATGCTGATTCGTCGATGGTTGCTCAGGCTGCTTCCGGAGGCACCCAGGCTGCCCTGCGCTTCTCGAAGAATGCGGCAATCCCTTCCTGGCCTTCGTCGGAGGCACGGATCGCGGCGATGCGGGCGGCGGTGTCGTCGATCAGGGCATCGTCGATGGGGCGGGTGCCGACGTCGCGGATCAATCGCTTGGCCTGGCCGAGTGCCTGCGGCCCGCCCAGCAGCAGGTGGCCGAGCAGGGCGTTGACCTTGCCATCGAGTTCCTCGGGCGCGGCCAGGTCGTGCAGCAGTCCGATGCGAAACGCTTCGGCGGCCTCGAACACTTCGGCGGTGAGGAAGTAGCGCCGCGACTGCGTTTCGCCGATGGCGCGCACCACGTAGGGGCTGATCATCGCGGGGATCAGTCCGAGCTTGACTTCGGACAGGCAGAAGCGGGCGTCGGTGCTGGCCACCGCAATGTCGCAGGCCGCCACCAGCCCCAGGCCGCCGGCGAAGGCTGCGCCATGCACCCGCGCGATGACCGGCTTCGGGCACTCGTAGATGGTGCGCAGCAGGCGCGCCAGCCGCGCGGAATCCTCGTGCGCCTGCGCGGCGGTGAATTCGCGCGCGCGCTTCATCCAGTTCAGGTCGCCGCCGGCGCAGAAGGCCTTGCCGCGCCCGGCCAGCACGATTGCGCGCACCGCCTCATCTTCGATGGCGCACTCGAAGGCGTCGCCGAGTTCGGTGATCAGGGTGTCGTCGATTGCGTTGCGCAGTTCGGGACGATTCAGCCAGATCAGGGCGACGCCCTGGTTCAGTGCCGTTTCGAGGGTCTGGTAGCTCATGGTGAACGGGGGTCCGGTTGGATTACATCCGGAACACGCCGAAGCGCGTCTGCGGGATCGGCGCGTTCAGCGTCGCCGACATGGCCAGCGCCAGCACCATGCGGGTATCGGCGGGATCGATCACGCCGTCGTCCCACAGTCGCGCACTGGCGTAGTAGGGATGGCCCTGGCGCTCGTACTGCTCGAGGATCGGCGCGCGAAATGCCTCCTCCTCCTGTGCGCTCCACAGGCCGCCGCGCGCCTCGATGCCGTCGCGGCGCACCGTGGCCAGCACCGAGGCGGCCTGCTCGCCGCCCATCACGCTGATGCGTGCGTTGGGCCAGATCCACAGGAAGCGCGGCGAGTAGGCGCGCCCGCACATGCCGTAGTTGCCCGCGCCGAACGAGCCGCCGATGATCACCGTGAACTTGGGCACCTGGGCGCAGGCCACCGCGGTGACCAGCTTGGCTCCGGCGCGCGCGATGCCTTCGTTCTCGTACTTGCGGCCCACCATGAAGCCGGTGATGTTCTGCAGGAACAGCAGCGGGATCTTGCGCTGCGCGCACAGCTCGACGAAGTGCGCGCCCTTGTTGGCCGATTCGGAGAACAGGATGCCGTTGTTGGCCAGGATCCCCAGCGGCATGCCGTGCACGCGCGCAAAGCCGGTCACCAGCGTGGTGCCGTAGCGGGCCTTGAATTCATCGAAGGCGGAATCGTCGACGATGCGCGCGATCACCTCGCGTACGTCGTAGGGCTTGCGCGTGTCGCTGGGGATGACGCCGTAGAGTTCTTCCGGCGGATGGTGCGGCTCGACCGGTTCGGCCACGTCCAGTTGCAGCGGCTTGCGGCGGTTCAGGTTGCCCACCAGGCGCCGTGCAATCGCCAGCGCGTGCGCGTCGTCGTCGGCGAGGTAGTCGGCCACCCCGGACAGGCGCGTGTGCACGTCGCCGCCGCCGAGTTCCTCGGCGCTGACCACCTCGCCGATGGCCGCCTTCACCAGCGGCGGGCCGCCCAGGAAGATGGTGCCCTGGTTGCGCACGATGATCGCCTCGTCGCTCATCGCCGGCACGTAGGCACCGCCGGCAGTGCACGAACCCATCACCACGGCGATCTGCGGGATGTGCAGCGCCGACATCGTCGCCTGGTTGTAGAAGATGCGCCCGAAGTGCTCGCGATCCGGGAACACGTCGTCCTGGTTGGGCAGGTTGGCGCCCCCCGAGTCGACCAGGTAGATGCACGGCAGCAGGTTTTCGCGCGCGATCTCCTGGGCACGCAGGTGCTTCTTGACGGTCAGCGGGAAGTAGGTGCCCCCCTTGACGGTGGCGTCGTTGCAGACCACCACGCACTCGATGCCCGCCACGCGCCCGATGCCGGTGATGACACCGGCGCAGGGCGCTTCGTCGTCGTACAGGCCGAGCGCCGCCAGTGGCGAGAGTTCGAGGAAAGGCGTACCCGGATCGAGCAGCATCTGCACGCGCTCGCGCGGCAGCAACTTGCCGCGCGCGACGTGCCTGGCGCGCGCTGCTTCGCCGCCGCCCAGGGCCACCTGCGCCACCGTGGCGCGCAGGTCGGCGACCAGCAGGCGCATCGCCTGCGCATTGGCCTGGAACTGCGGCTCGCGGGGGTCGAGCCTGCTTTCGATTCGGTTCAAGAGGGTCTCCTGTCGTTGTCCGGAGGCGCTGCGCCCACGCATTGCATCACGAGTTGCGTGTAATGATCGACCAGTTCGCGCTTGCCCAGGCGCCCGCCCTCCCTGAACCAGCTGCCGACTCCGGTCAGCATTGCCAGCACCGCGAACGTTGCGATGCGCGCGTCCGGCACCCGGAATGCGCCGGTGGCGACGCCGTCGCGCAGGATTGCGGTGAGGATGTCCTCGTACTGGCGGCGCAGCGCGACGACGCGCCGATAGTCGGCCGGCGCGAGGCTGCGCAGTTCCATGTTGGCGACGAACACCTCGCGCCGGCGCAGCGTGTGCGAGCGCACGTGGAAGTCGACGAAGGCGCGCAGCCGCTCGGCCGGGTCGGTGCTGGCGGGGCGCTCGCGCGCCCAGTGCTCGAGCAGGAAGCGCAGGTGCCCGAGCAGCAACTCGACCAGGATGCGGCCTTTGCTCGGGAAATAGCGGTACAGGGCGCCAGGCTGCACGCCGACGCGGCGCGCCAGTTCGCGCAGCGTCATCGCCTCGAAGCCGCGCTCGGCGATCAGCGCGATCGCCGCCTGGCGGATCG
>CAZXLV010000209.1:0-4292 GCA_964641405.1 uncultured Limnobacter sp.
GCGGCACCAAGGCCAGCGGCACCGGCCGCGAAGGCGGCACCTGGAGCTACGAGGTATTCCTCGAGCCCAAGAACGTGGCGGTGTCGCTGGGCGCCCACCACATTCCGCGCTGGGGCGCATGAACGCTCGCTGACAACGCGAAGGCGGAATCGACATGGGCAAGCTGGCACTCGCCGCCAAGATCACCCACGTGCCGTCGCTGTACCTCAGTGAACACGAAGGCCCGCGCAAGGGCTCGCGCCAGGATGCAATCGATGGCCACATCGAGATCGGTCGGCGCTGCCGGGAACTCGGCGTGGACACCATCGTGGTGTTCGATACCCATTGGCTGGTCAATGCCAACTACCACGTCAACTGCGCGCCGCACTTCAAGGGCCTCTACACCAGCAACGAGTTGCCGCACTTCATCTCGAACATGACGTACGAGTTCCCGGGCAACCCCATGCTCGGCACGCTGCTGGCCAGGGTGGCCAACGAGATGGGCGTGGAGACGCTCGCCCACGACCGCACCACGCTTGCGCCCGAGTACGGCACGCTGGTGCCGATGCGCTACATGAACACCGATCAGCACTTCAAGGTGGTGTCGGTGTCGGCGATGTGCCAGGTTCACTACCTGGATGACAGTGCGCGCCTGGGCTGGGCCTTTCGCCGCGCGGTGGAGGAGCACTACGAGGGCACGGTGGCTTTCTTCGCGAGCGGCTCGCTGTCGCATCGTTTCGCACAAAACGGCCTCGCGCCCGAGTACGGCTTCCGGATCTGGAGCCCCTTCCTGGAGGCACTCGATCACGAGGTGCTGGAGATCTGGAAGCGCGGCGACTGGAAGACCTTCTGCGGCATGCTGCCGGAGTACGCGGCGAAGGGACATGGCGAAGGCTTCATGCACGACACCGCGATGCTGCTCGGTGCGCTGGGCTGGAGCGAATACGATGGCCGCGCCGAGATCGTCACGCCTTACTTCGGCGCCTCGGGCACCGGGCAGGTCAACGTGGTGTTGCCGGTCACGCCGCAAGGCGGTGCAGCAATCCCCAGGGCGGTGGCCAGCAGTGCCGAGGGCTATACCTCGATCGCCACACGACTGTAGCCACCCGGAACTGTAGCGACCTGCCTGAGAGCGGAAAACGGCGATGCCGCACGTGGTGATCCTGTACACGCCCGATCTCGAAGCCGATGCCGACATGGGCACGCTGTGCCGCGCCCTCGCCGATGCGATGCTGACCGTGCGCGATGAGGCCGGTGCGCAGGTGTTCCCCACCGGCGGTGTGCGGGTGTTCGCCTACCCGGCCGCGTACGGCGCGGTGGCCGACGGCTCGGGCGAGTTCGGCTTTTGCTACATCAACCTGCGCATGGGCCGCGGCCGCAGCGCGGCCACCCAGCAGGCCGCGGGCGCGGCGCTCGCCGGGGCGGCCAGGGCGCACTTCGCGCCGCTGCTCGAGCGCCGCCGCATCGGCCTGACCCTGCAGGTCGACGAGGGGCCGGAAGTCTTCGACGCCAGGTTCGGCAACCTGCACCCGCTGTTCCGCAAAGGCTGAATCGTGCTCGATGCGACCACCGTCACCGCTCTCGCGCGCCAGCTCTACGCCGCTCGCAAGAGCCGCACGCAGTTGCGCCACTTCTCGCGCGAGTTTCCCGCCATGACCGTGGAGGATGGCTACGCCATCCAGCGCGCATGGGTGAAGCTCGAACTGGCCGACGGGCATCGCATCCGGGGCCGCAAGATCGGGCTCACCTCGCGCGCGATGCAGCTCTCCAGCCAGATCGAAGAGCCCGACTACGCACCGCTGATGGACGACATGTTCTTCGCGCAGGGCGGCGAGATCCCCGTGCAGCGCTTCATCGCGCCGCGCGTAGAGGTCGAACTGGCTTTCGTGCTCGGCAAGCCGCTGCAGGGGCCGGGGGTGACCCTGTTCGACGTGCTCGCCGCCACCGAGTACGTGACGCCGGCGCTGGAGATCATCGATGCCCGCATCGAGCAGTTCGACCGTGAGACGCGCGCGCCGCGCAAGGTGTTCGACACCATCTCCGACTTTGCCGCCAACGCGGGGATCGTCCTCGGCGGCCGGCCGGTGAAGCCTGACGCGCTGGATCTGCGCTGGGTCGGCGCCATGCTGTTCAAGAACGGCGCGATCGAGGAGACCGGCCTGGCCGCCGGCGTGCTCAACCACCCGGCCACGGGCGTCGCCTGGCTGGCCGACCGGATCGCGCCCTACGACGAGCAGTTGAACGCCGGCGACGTGGTGCTGGCCGGCTCCTTCACGCGGCCCACGCCAGCCGTGGCCGGCGACACGCTGCATGCCGACTACGGGCCGCTGGGCACGGTGTCCTTTCGTTTCGTGTGAGCCCATGAAGATCCCCGCCAACCAGTTCCGCGATGCGCTGCGCGCCGGCCGCCCGCAAATCGGCCTGTGGGTCGGCCTGGCCGAGGCTAACGTCGCCGAGGCGCTCGCGCTGGCCGGCTTCGACTGGCTGCTGCTCGACGGCGAGCATGCGCCCAACGATCCGCGCACTGTGCTCGCCCAGTTGCGCGCGCTGGCGCCCTATCCGGTGCACGCGATCGTGCGACCGGTGCAGGCCGACGTGGCACTGGTCAAGCAGTACCTGGACATCGGCGCGCAGACGCTGCTGGTTCCGATGGTCGACACGGCTGAGCAGGCCGCACTGATGGCGCGCGCGATGCGCTACCCGCCGGCCGGCATACGCGGCCTGGGCGCTTCGCTTGCTCGCGCGGCACGCTGGAACCAGATCGACGACTATCTCGATCTGGCCGACCAGCAGATGTGCCTGCTGGTGCAGGCCGAGACCCCGCGGGCGCTGGAGAACCTGGCGGCGATCGCCGCCACCGACGGCGTGGACGGCGTGTTCTTCGGGCCGTCCGACCTCTCCGCCTCGATGGGCTACCGCGGCCAGCCCGGCCACCCGCAGGTGCAGCGGGCGATCCTGCAGGGGATCGCGGCGGTGCGCGCCGCCGGCAAGGCGGCCGGCATCCTCGCCACCGACCCGGCGCTGGCGCAGCAGTACCTCCAGGCCGGTGCGCTGTTCGTCGCAGTGGGCTCCGACACCGCGCTGCTGGTGCAGGCGGCGCGCAGCCTGGCGCGCAGCTACGGACGCGATGCGGGTGCGGGCGGCGAGGGCGGCGCGTACTGAGTGCGCGACGGCACTTACGCGCCGATCCGGATCACCGGCTTGATCGTCCCGCCGCTTTCGCTGTCGCGGGCCGCCTCGTTGATCTGCTCGAAAGGATAGAACCTGACCAGCTTGTCGATCGGGAAGCGGCCCTGCATGTAGAGCTCCACCAGTTGCGGGATGAACACCTCCGGGACGCTGTCGCCCTCGACGATGCCGCGCAGCCGCTTGCAGTTCTGCATGAAGTCGTTGGCATCGATCTCCACGTTGGCCCCGGGCCGGGACGCGCCAACCACCCCACAGGTACCGCGCGGGCGCAGGGCCAGCACGGCGCTGCGGATGCGCTCGGGCAGCCCGGTCGAGTCGAGCGCGAAATCCACGCCGAGGCCGGTGACCCGGCGGATCGCTTCCACCGCGTCCTCGGAGCTGCCATCGACCACGTGCGTGGCACCGAGCGATTGCGCGAGCGCCAGGCGCGTAGGCACGATGTCGACGGCGATGATCGTCGTGGCGCCTGCCACCCGTGCGGCCATCACCGCGCTCAGGCCGACCGCGCCAGCGCCGAAGGTGGCGAAGCTCGCGCCCGGGCCCACTTGCAGGGCGTTGATGACCGCTCCCGCGCCGGTCTGGATGCCGCAGCCCAGCGGGCCGAGCAACTCCAGCGGCGCATCCTTGCGCACCTTCACTACGTTGCGCTGGTTGGCCAGGGCGAAGCTGCCGAACGATGACTGGCCGAAGAAGCGATCGTGCAGATCATGGCCCGCCTGGTCGTGCAACGCATGCGAGCCGTCCGGGCGCTGGCCCGAAAAGTTGAGCGCGTTGAAGTTCTCGCAACTGGCCGGCGCACCCTCCAGGCAGGCACGACATGCGCCACAGGGCAGGAAGGTGAGCACCACGTGGTCGCCCGGCACCACCTTCCCGACATTCGCGCCCACCGCTGCCACCACGCCGGAGCCCTCGTGGCCCAGAACGATCGGCTGCGGCACCGGATAGACCTGGTCGCGCACCACCATGTCGGTGTGGCACATGCCGGTGGCGACCACGCGCACCAGTACCTCGTCGGGTCGCGGCGCGCCCAGCCCGACCTGCTCGAGCACGAAGGGCCCGCCCTTGCTTCGCACGACGGCTGCCCGGAAAGCGTCGGTGCCCGGATGCTGGTCTGGTGTTGCCAT
>CAZXLV010000210.1:0-4270 GCA_964641405.1 uncultured Limnobacter sp.
CGCGGTTGAAGATCTCCCACAGGAAGGTGAAGCCGCCGGCACCGGGTGCAATGCCACAGTACGTGAGCCCGCGCATCGGGTCGCCCGCCGGCGGCTCGATCTTGACGACCTCGGCGCCCATGTCGGCGAGCACCGCGCCTGCGGCAGGCACGAAGGCCCACATCGACACCTCGACAACCTTGATTCCCGCGAGCGGCTGGGTCATGGCGTCCCCGGAACGATGGCGCCATTGACGGGACACATGTCCAGACACTGTGGCGAATCGAAGAAGCCGACGCACTCGTTGCATTTCCCGGGATCGATGACGTAGGGCCGACCCGCAGTAATGGCCTCGTTCGGGCATTCGGAAAGGCAGGCGTCGCAAGCAGTGCAGAGGCTGGTGATTCTCAATGGCATAAGTCCCTACCTCACAGTTGGCGCATTTCAGTCGAGTGACTCTGGCGGATCAAAGTCTCTGTCCCAATCAGGATCTGGGTTCGGATAACGCAGCAACCAGCGGTCGAGCTCCCGCAAGTGTGTTTCCTCCTCTGCCGCGAGTCGCAAGGCTGCGGAGCGCAGCTGCGCATCCCCGGCCACCTCGGCAAGCTGCAGGTAGAACTCGTGCGCGTTGCGTTCGTATTGCTGCGCGAGTTTCACGGCGTGATGCGGCGAGTGCAGATAATGAAGGTCTGCAAACTGCGGAACTTCGCTGCCCAGCGAGTGGTCCCCACTGCCCGGCAGCACGGCTTCATCCACCACCGACAACTCCCGTGACAACTCATCGACGCTGCGCACGTGCAGCCATTCGTTCTCGGACATGCGGCGAAACAGCTCGGAGACCTCCTGATTGTTGTGCGTGGCCATGATATCGGCGAGTTCCTTGTAGCGTTGCGCCGCAGTGCGCTCCATGACCCGCGCGTAGGCCAGAAGGTCTTCGAGCGAACGGGCCGGTCTGATACTGTCGCCGCTGCTCAAAGCCTGAATCCTTCTTCGATATCCTCCAGATCGCCGCTTGCCTGGCTCGCCAGGACAAAGGGATCGCGCTTCCCGCGGTAGAGCACACGGCCGATGCTCATGCCGTCATCCTCTGTCAGATGGTTGATGGCACTGCGTAGATCGACTGTTGCGCTTTCCGGTGCCATGCGTACGAGGTTCTTCCATTGGCGCTGTTCCGGCCGAAATGTCACACAGGGGCTCAGCAGCTGCACTACGGAGAAGCCGGGGTGGCAAATCGCTTCCATCAGGATCTGAGCCATATTCGCAGTCTCACCGCTGAAGCAGCGGGCGACAAAATTGGCACCTGCTGTCAGTGCGATGAGCAGTGGCTGAAAGGGCGGTAGCCCGGTACCCTCCGGCGTCATGTCACTGCCGGTCCACTCGGGCGTGGCAGTGGGTGAAGCTTGACCTTTCGTCATCCCGAAAACCTGGTTGTCCATCACGATGTAGGTCATGTCCACGTTGCGACGGCAGGCATGCAGAAAATGGTTGCCGCCGATCGAGAAGCCGTCGCCGTCGCCACCCGCCACCAGTACAGTCAGGTCAGGCCGCGCCAGCTTCAGCCCGCACGCGAGCGGCAGAGCACGTCCATGGACGCCATGGAAACCATAGACATTGGTGTAAGTGGGTATTCTCGATGAGCATCCAATGCCCGAAATCAGCGCCACCTGTTCCGGCGGCAGTTGCAGGTGGGCCAGGACATCGGTGATTACGCTTAGCACCGAGTAGTCGCCACATCCGGGGCACCACACCGGCTTGACGTCGGACCGATAAGCTTCCGGCTCGTAGGCCGATCCACTCGAGCAACCGCCTTGCGTCTGATATTGCGCTCTGATGCTCAATGCCGCTTACCCGCAAGCCGTGAGTTGATCGACTCGTGTGATCGGTGAGTGGTAAAGGACCGCCGACGCGTCCTTGCAGGCAGCTAATCGCGCGACGATCTCGCCCGGCCGGAACGGCAGCGGCCCTGGTCGATGCAACACCTCGCAGTGGTTCGGCAAGGCGTAGTGGGCCCGAAGATAGCGATAGAACTGGGCGCTGTGGCTTTGCTCCACCACCAGCGCGCGGGAAACCTCGGCCAGGGCTTGGGCGAACTTCTGCGGCTGCATCGGTGACAAGAGCCGAATGCTGAGCACCCGCAGTCGGCCGCCGCCATTGCGCCAACGACGTGCTGCTTCCCGCACTGCACCGGTGCACGAGCCCCACGTGATGACCGCCCAGTCTCCCTCCCCTTCCAGTGTGGCCCACAGATCGCCGTAGTCGTAGGACTCAAGCTTGCGTGCGCGCTTATCGAGCTGCGCCAGATGATCTTCGGCCTGGGAGGAAGGTGTGCCCGTCGAATTGTGCTCGAGCCCTTCTGCCGTATATTGACAGCCCGGCGTACCCGGGATGCTCATGGGCGACACCCCTGAGGGGGTCAGGGCATACCGATGATATCGCTCCCCTGCAGTCGGGGTACTCGCCACCTCGCGACGGGTGGGCCATCGCCCGACCGCTGGGCGATCCAGCACGGCGCGGGACTGTCCCAGCATCTGGTCCGAAAGCACCAAGGCTGGCGCCTGTAACGTCTCGGCCAAGTGCACGGCCCACTGCGTCGTAAACAGGCAATCCGCGACCGAATTGGGTGCGAGCACCAAGTGCGGCGCCTCGCCGTGCAGACCATAGAGCGCGATATTGAGGTCTGTCTGTTCCGATTTGCCGGGAACACCGGTCGAAGGCCCCCCGCGCATCACATCGACGACGACTACGGGTGTCTCGGAGGCCACGGCCAGCCCCAGCGACTCAGACATTAGCGACATGCCGGGGCCCGCGGTTGCCGTCAGCGACGGCACACCGCCGAAGGACGCACCAATGACATGGTTGATGGCAGCCAGTTCATCTTCGACCTGTACCAGCGAACCACCGACACGCGGCAAAGACAGTGCCATCCACTCGAGAATTTCCGTAGCCGGCGTGATCGGGTAAGCGGCCACATAGCGCACACCGCCCCGAAGAGCTCCAAGCCCCGTCGCCTCGTTTCCGGTGATGTTCCAGCGCGGTCCATCGAGCGGTTGTCGCCCCGGGGAAAGATGGTAAGCACTCCCGAGAGCCGCGACTGCCTCAATCCCCGCCTCGAACGCCCGGGTGCTCGCCGCCCGCACCCTCTCTTCTCTATTGGCCAGAGATTTGTCGATTACGGCGCGCAGGATCTTCGGGCACAAGCCCGCCAGACCCGCCACGATGCCCAAGGCGACCATATTGCCGCGGCCACCGGAAATAGCCCGCGCCAGCTGCCTGATCGGCACCTGGATCTGACGGGCGCCGGAGGCCGCCAGGACCTCGGGCACCGGCCCCTGCTCGGGATCGCCGATGATCAGACTCTCGGCGCCCAAGGGTATCTCGGCGGCAAACTTGCCGAGGTTCTGCCAATCCAGTGCCACCAGCACGTCGAAACGATCATCATGAGATGCGATCGGCTCGAGGCCGAAGCGCAACATCGCCGCCGCCTCCCCGCCGCGTATCTGGGCACCCACCGATCGCGTCAGGTACGCATACCAGTCGGCCCGCCCGGCTGCCTCCAGTAGCATTGTCGCCGCCGAAATCGATCCTGCGCCGCCGCTGCCTGCCAGCACTACCGATAGCGAGCAGCGCGCCGCCTGCACTGCACCAGGCTGTTGTTGCGCCCTGATCATGCTCAGCGAATCTGTCGCCGTCGCAGTCCTCCCAAGGAGGCAGCAACGAACAATTGTGGCCACCCCATCATTCGCGCGGGATCGAGGCCAAGGAATCTATGACGATGTTCAGTACCTTCTCGACCTGTTCTTTATCGGGGTCCGCCTGGTAGATTTTCTGTACCTCGTATTGCGACAGTTCGTGCCAGATGGCCGGCTTGACGTCGTGCCGGGCAAGTGAGCCCTTTACACAGGCAAGCGCACAGCCGTCGATAGCGACAATCGGGCGTCCGGATTTGGCGACCTTCACCAGCTTGCGCACATCGCCGCCGACACCAGCGATACAGGACATTTCCGCCAGGTTGCGGCGGTCCAGCGCAAGAGCAACGGCATTGCTCGTCTGTGCGGCACTCGAGCAGCCAGAGCACGAATACACCAGCGGCAGCTTCGAGCGGTCTACGGGAACCGCAGTTTTGTCTGTCATTCGACCTCCCTCTTCTCTATGCCATGCAGATGCTGGAGCGCTCACGCTTCCAGGCCATAGAACCTGGCGGCGTTGGCCCAGAGGATCTTGTGGCGTTCCTCGGCGGTAACGTTGGCCAACAGTTTCATGGCCCGTGAGGCATCTTCCGGCCACTCGCTGT
>CAZXLV010000211.1:0-4256 GCA_964641405.1 uncultured Limnobacter sp.
TCGGCTTCATGGGCGGCATCATCGGGCGCTTCTTCAAGCAGTTCGGCGTCACCGTGGCCTTCGCGGTGCTGTTGTCGATGCTGATCGCCTTCACGCTCGACCCGATGCTGTCCTCGGTCTGGAAGGATCCCGATGCGCAGGGGCCACGCGGGCGCGGACCGCTGGCGTGGATCCTGCGTCGCTTCCAGGCGCTGATGCAGCGGCTGGAAAACGGCTACGTCGCCTTGCTGCGCTGGAGCCTGCACCATCGCCTGCTTGCCCTGCTGGCGGCCGCGGCGCTGTTTGCCGCCGCCGTCCCGCTGATGAAGCTGGTGGGCACCGAGTTCGTCCCCGAGGCCGACAACAACGAGATCTACGTGCAGTTCTACACGCCGATCGGTTCGTCACTGCAGTTCACCGAAGACAAGCTGCGCCAGGTCGAGGCGGCGCTGCACGAATTCGATGGCGTCACCATGACCTACGGCACCATCAACACCGGTATCGCCCTGGGGCGCAACTACGCCACCGCCTTCGCCCTGCTGGTCGATCGCGAACACCGCCCGCTGTCGGTGCAGCAGATGCGCAAGCCGGTGCGCGAGCGACTCACGCAGATCGCCGGCGTCACCCTCACCGACCTGGGCAACCTGAATGCGGTCAGCTCGGGCAAGCCGATCCAGATCAGCGTGCAGGGGCAGGACGATGCGGTGCTCGACCGGCTGGCCGGCCAGGTCACGCAAGCCATCCACGCGGTCAATGCCGACCTGGGGCGTGCCGCCATCGTCGAGGTCGACACCAGCTCCAAGCCGGCCAAGCCGACCGTCTCGGCCGAGATCGATCGCGCCCTCGCCTCCGACCTGGGGGTCAGCGTTGCCCAGGTCAGTGCGGTGCTGCGCCCGCTGCTCGCCGGCGACGCCGCGACCACCTGGCGCGCGCCCGACGACGAGAACTACGACGTGCGGGTGCGCCTGCCGCGCAGCCAACGCAGTTCGGTCGCCGACCTCGAGCGCCTGGCGCTGGTGTCGGCACGCAGCGATGCCGACGGTAGCCCGCGCATGGTGGCCCTGCGCCAGATCGCCGATTTCCGGCAAGGGCTCGGCCCGACCCAGATCAACCGCAAGGCACTGGCGCGCGAGATCCTGATTTCGGCCAACGCCGAAGGGATCGGCGCAGGCACCGCCGGCAGCCTGCTGCAGGCAAAGCTCGATCGCATCGTGCCGCCGCCCGGCTACCGGCTGGCCAGCGGCGGCTCCAACCGCGACATGACCGAGAGCTTCGGCTATGCATTGCAGGCGCTGGTGCTCGCCGTGCTGTTCATCTACATGATCCTGGCCTCGCAGTTCGGCAGCTTCCTGCAGCCGGTCGCGATCATGGCTTCGCTGCCGCTGTCGCTGATCGGCGTGGTGCTGGCGCTGCTGGCCTGGCGCTCGTCGCTCAACATGTTCTCGATGATCGGCTTCATCATGCTGATGGGCCTGGTGACCAAGAATGCGATCCTGCTGATCGACTTCGCCAACCAGGCGCGCGCACGCGGCCTGGCGCGCACCCGGGCGCTGCTGCAGGCCGCCGAGATCCGTCTGCGCCCGATCCTGATGACCACGCTGGCGATGGTGTTCGGCATGCTGCCGCTGGCCATCGGCAGCGGTGAAGGCGCCGAGCAGCGCGCGCCGCTGGCGCACGCGGTGATCGGCGGCGTGCTGGCCTCGACCCTGCTCACGCTGGTGGTGGTGCCGGTGCTCTATTCCATCCTGGACGACCTGGCCACGCGCCGGGGCCGGCCGGATCCCACATTGCTAGACTCACGGGTTTGACGCCTCTTCCGGAAAGTGCAATGGACATCGAACGTGCCCGCTTCAACATGGTCGAACAGCAGATCCGCCCCTGGGACGTGCTCGACCAGGATGTGCTGGACCTGCTCTACAGGCTGCGACGCGAGGAGTTCGTGCCGCCGGCCTGGCGCACGCTCGCCTTCACCGACATGGAGATCCCGCTCACGCTGGACAGCGGCGCCACCGGCGAAGTGATGCTGGCCCCCAAGGTCGAAGCTCGCATGCTGCAGGCCGTGGCACCGCGGCGCCACGAAACGGTGCTCGAAATCGGCGCCGGTTCGGGCTACATGGCGGCGCTGCTGGCGCACTTCGCACGACGCGTGATCACCTGCGACATCCACGCCGAACTGGTGCGCTTTGCCAGCGGGAACCTCGCGCGCAGCGGCGTGTCCAATGTCAGCGTCGAACTGCGCCACGGCTTGCGCGCCGCGCCGGGGGCGAACTTCGACGTCATCGTGCTGTCGGGTTCGGTGCCTTTCGTGCCCGAGGACCTGCTCGATCGCCTGGTCGACGGCGGGCGGCTGGTCGCCATCGTGGGCGAACCGCCGATGATGACCGCACAACTGATCACCCGGCTGGCCGGGCGCGAGTTCGCGGCCGAGAACCTGTTCGACACGGTCACCGCGCCGCTGCGCGAGTTCCCGCAGAAAGAGAAATTCGCGTTCTGAGCAGGCGCGGCGGCACCATGCAACAGATCCAGGCACTCGAACTCTCGCACTGGCTCGCCCGCGAAGCCCCGTTGCTGCTCGATGTGCGCGAAGAATGGGAGGTGCGGCTGTGCGTCCTGCCCGGCAGCGTGCACGTGCCGATGCGCCAGGTGCCGGCGCGGCTGGCCGAGTTCGATCCGTCGCGTCCGGTGGTGTGCGTCTGCCATCTGGGCGCGCGCAGCATGCAGGTGGCGCGGTTCCTCGAGCAACACGGCTTCGTGGCCGTATTCAACCTTGCCGGCGGCATCGACGCGTATGCGCGGCAGGTCGATCCGGCGCTGGCCACTTACTGAGCACCCACCCACTCCTTCACCGAGCAAGTCCGCATGAATCCGACCCCCTCACGTCCCCGGCGCAGGCGCGTTTGCGCGCCGTTGAAGGCACTGGCGAGCGTCGTGCTGCTCACCCTGAGCGCACCAGGGTTCGCCCTCGACCTGCTGCAGGCCTACAACGACGCGCTGGCCAGCGATCCGCAGCTTGCCAGCGCACGTTCGCAGTTGCAGGCGATCCGCGAACGCGTGCCGCAGGCGCGCGCCGCGCTGCTCCCCCAGGTGGGCGCGTCCGCCGCGGTGATGCGCCAGAGCTTCGACACCGATCTCGCGCCGTCGCGCCAGTTCACCTCGCAAAGCTACGGCATCCAGCTCAGCTACGCGCTGATGCGCCTGCCCGAGAATACCGTCCTGGAACAGAGCAAGCTGCAGGTCGGCGCCGGCGAGGCGCAACTGCTGCAGGCCGAGCAGGACCTGATCGTGCGGGTGGCACAGGCCTACTTCGACCTGCTGGCCGCGCAGGACAACCTCGCCACGCTCGGCGCCCAGAAGCGCGCCATCTCCGAGCAACTCGCCTCGGCCAGGCGCAACTTCGAGGTCGGCACCGCCACCATCACCGACCAGCAGGAAGCCCAGGCACGCTACGATCTCGCCTCGGCGCAGGAGATCACCGCGCAAAACGATCTCCAGGTGCGCCGCGCAGCGCTCGCGCAGTTGATCGGCCGGCCGGTGGGCGAGATTGACGAGTTGCGCCCCGGCGTGACGCTGGAAGGCCCCCAGCCGGCGGTCGAATCCGAGTGGGTGCGCAATGCGCGCGAGAACAACCTGCTGGTGCAACAGCAACGCGTCGCCACCGATGTCGCCCAGCGTGAGATCGAGCGCCGGCGCAATGCCTACTACCCGAGCATCGACCTGGTCGGCAACCTCGGCCACGGGCGCAATCCGGCCTTCAACCTGATTGGTGCGAACACCAACACCGCCGCCATCGGGGTGCAGTTGTCGGTGCCGCTGTACACCGGCGGCCTCATCCAGGCCAGCGTGCGCGAGGCCACCTCGCTGCTCGAGCGCTCGCGCTCCGACCTGGAGAACGCCCGCCGCCTCGCCGAGCAGAACGCGCGCCAGGCCTTCCTGGGCCTGAACAGCGGGCTGGCGCAGGTGCGCGCGCTCGAAGCAGCCGAACGTTCGAGCCGCCTGGCACTGGACTCGAACGTACTCGGCTACCAGGTCGGCGTGCGCATCAACATCGACGTGCTGAACGCGCAGCAGCAACTGTTCGCCACCCAGACCCAGCTCGCCAAGGCGCGCTACGACACGCTGCTCAACGGACTGCTGCTCAAGTCCACCACCGGCACGCTGGCCGAAGCCGACCTCGGTCGCGTCAATGCGCTGCTGGCGCCGCCGCGTCCGGCCTCCGGCAAGCAGCCCTGAATCAAGGATCGGGCGCGCTCGCCCGATCGCTCGACGCCGGCTGCCCG
>CAZXLV010000212.1:0-4238 GCA_964641405.1 uncultured Limnobacter sp.
CGGCGATCGAGGCCGAGATCGCCGACCTGCCCGACGAGGACAAGGCGGTGTTCCTCGCCGACATGGGAATGGACGAACCCGGGCTGAACCGCGTGATCCGCGCGGCGTTCGCGCTGCTCGGCCTGCAGACCTACTTCACCGCCGGCGAGAAGGAGGTGCGCGCCTGGACGGTGCGGGTCGGCGCCACCGCGCCGCAGGCCGCCGGCGTGATCCACACCGACTTCGAGCGCGGCTTCATCCGCGCCGAGACCATCGCCTACGACGACTTCGTGGCGCTGCGTGGCGAGGCCGGCGCGAAGGAGAAGGGGAAGATGCGCCTGGAAGGCAAGGACTACCTGGTCAAGGACGGCGACGTGATGCACTTTCGCTTCAACGTCTGAGGTCGGCCGCACCGGCAATTCGGTCCGGGTTAGGATTGACCTCCCCGCGCCCTTTCGACACCCAGATGCCGCGCAAGCGAATCCTGCTGTCATTTGCCATCGTGCTTGCCGCGCTCGCCGCCATCGGCGCCTATGGCCTGAGAAGCGTCGAATCCGGCCGCACCGCTGCGCCGCTGGCTGCGCCGGTACCGGTGAGCGCCGCCCTGGTGGTCTCGAAGACCGTGCCGTTCCGGTTGCGGGCAGTGGGCAACATCGAGCCGTGGACCTCGGTGGCGGTCAAGGCGCTGGTCGATGGCCAGATCGTCGCGGTGCACTTCCGGGAAGGCGAAGCGGTACGCCGCAACGCCCTGCTGTTCGAGATCGACCCGCGCCCCTCGCGGGCGCGCCTGGCGCAGGCGCAGGCCAACCTGCTCAGGGACCAGGCACTGCTCGATCGTGCGCGCCAGCAGCAGGCGCGTTCGCAGGACCTGCTCGCGCGCAAGTTCATCTCTCCCGACGCCTATGAGCAGGTGCGCACCACCACCGAAGCGGCAGCGGCCACCGTTGCCGCAGACCGGGCCGCCATCGACAGTGCCCGCCTGGACCTGGAACACTGCTCGATCCGCTCGCCGATCGACGGCTTTGCCGGCAGGATCCTCATCCAGGCCGGCAACCTGGTCAAGGCCAACGACACCAATGCGCTGGTGGTGCTCAACCAGGTGGTGCCGATCTATGCCTCGTTCTCGGTGCCCGAGCAGTACCTGGGCCAGATCCGCCAGCACCAGGCGCGCGGCGACCTGCTGGTGCAGGCGCAGCGCGCCGGTGTCCCGCCACCGGTCAGCGGCAAGCTGGTGTTCATCGACAATGCGGCCGACACCACCACCGGGACCATCCGCCTGCAGGCGAAATTCGCCAACGCCGACAAGGCTTTCTGGCCAGGTCAGTTCGTCGATGTTTCGCTCACCTTGTACGAGCAGGCCGACGCCGTCGTGGTGCCATCGATCGCGGTGCAGAACGGACCGGGCGGGCAGTACGTGTTCGTCATCGGGCCGGATGCAGCGGTCGCGCTGCGCGAGGTGCGCATCGAGCGGGTCGAAGGCGACGACGCCGTCGTCGCCTCGGGCCTGGCGCCCGGCGAGCGCGTGGTGACGACCGGCCAGATCCGGCTCGCGCCGGGAACACGGGTGAAGCCGGACGCTGCAGCGAGCGGATCGTGAATATCGCCGCACTGTTCGTCCGGCGGCCGGTGATGACGGTGCTGGTCATGATGGGCATCCTGATCTTCGGCATCGCGAGCTATCGACTGCTGCCGGTGAGTGCGCTGCCCAACGTGGACTTTCCGACCATCCAGGTCTCGGCGAGCCTGCCCGGTGCGAGCCCCGAGACGATGGCATCGGCAGTAGCGACGCCGCTGGAAAAGCAGTTCTCGACCATTGCCAGCGTCGATTCGATGACCTCGGTGTCGTCGCAGGGATCGACCCAGATCACGCTGCAGTTCGCGCTCGATCGCAACATCGACGCCGCGGCGCAGGACGTCCAGTCGGCAATCGCCACCGCGGCACGCCAGTTGCCGGCCTCGATGCCGACCCCGCCAACGCTGCGCAAGGTGAACCCGGCCGACGCGGCCATCCTCTACCTGGCGCTCACTTCCTCGACGCTGCCGCTGTCAGCGGTCGACGACTACGCCGAGAACCTGCTCGCACAGCGCATCTCGACCATCAGCGGAGTGGCGCAGGTACAGGTGTTCGGCTCGCAGAAGTACGCCGTGCGGGTGCAACTCGATCCCAATGCGCTGGCCACGCGCGGCATCGCGCTCACCGAGGTCGAGCAGGCCATAGGCAGCGCCAACGTGAACCTGCCCACCGGCACCCTGTACGGCGCCCAGCGCGCCACCGCGGTGCTGGCCACCGGGCAACTGATGGACGCGCAGGCCTATGCGCCGCTGGTGGTGGCCTGGCGCAACGGCGCGCCGGTGCGCCTGGACCAGGTCGGGCGGGTGTTCGACAGCGTGCAGAACGACAAGGTCGCCGCCTGGTACAACGGCACCCGCGGGGTGATCCTGGCCATCCAGCGCCAGCCGGGCACCAACACCATCGAGGTGGTCGATGCGATCGACGCGCTGCTGCCGACCTTCCGCGCACAGGTGCCGCCCTCGGTCACGCTCGATCGCCTGTACGACCGCTCGCAGTCGATCCGCGCTTCGGTCAACGACGTGCAGGAAACCCTGCTGATCGCGCTGGTGCTGGTGGTCGGCGTGATCTTCGTGTTCCTGCGCAACGTGCGGGCGACCATCATCCCCAGCCTGGCGCTGCCGATGTCGATCATCGGCACCTTCTCGGCGATGTACCTGTTCGGCTACAGCCTGGACAACCTGTCCCTGATGGCGCTCACCCTGTGCGTGGGCTTCGTGGTCGATGATGCGATCGTGGTGCTGGAGAACATCACCCGCCACATGGAGATGGGCAAGCCACGCCTGCAGGCCACGCTCGACGGCACGAAGGAGATCGGCTTCACCATCGTGTCGATGACCATATCGCTGATGGCGGTGTTCATACCGGTGCTGTTCATGGGCGGCATCCTCGGCCGCCTGCTGCACGAGTTCGCCGTCACCATCATGGTGGCGGTGCTGCTGTCGGGCTTCGTTTCACTCACGCTCACACCCTTGCTGTGCAGCCGCATGCTGAGGACGCAGCACGTCGAACAGCACGGGCGCCTGTATGCGCTGAGCGAACGCGGCTTCGAGGCGCTGCGCCGCGCCTACGAGATCAGCCTGCACCTGGTGCTGCGACACCGCCGGCTGACCATGCTCGTGTTCGCGGCGATCTTCGCGGGAACCGGCTACCTGTTTGCCATCGCGCCCAAGGGCTTCCTGCCCAGCGAGGACTCCGGGCAGTTGTTCGTGTTCACCGAGGCCGCGCAGGACGTGTCCTTCGATGCCATGGTGGCGATGCAGCGGCAGGTCGCCGCGATCGTGCAGGCCAATCCCCACGTCCAGGGGGCGATGTCCTCGGTGGGCACCGGCGGCTCGAGCACTTCGCTGAACCTGGGGCGGATCTTCATCAGCCTGAAGCCGCGCGCGGGTCGCCCGAGCGCCGACGAGATCATGCGGCAGTTGCGCCCGCAACTGCTCGCGGTCAGCGGCATCCGGGCCTACGTGCAGAACATCCCGGCAATCCGCATCGGCGGGCAACTCACCAAGAGCCAGTACGCCTACACCCTGCAGGCCACCGATACCTCGGACCTGTTCCATTGGGCACCGCTGGTCGAGCGCAAGCTGCGCACGCTGCCGGGCCTGGTCGACGTCGCCAGCGACCTGCAGATCGCCAAGGCGCAGGTGACCGTGCAGATCGATCGCGACCGGGCCGCCGCACTCGGCGTGTCGGCGCAGGCGATCGAGTCGACCCTGTACAACGCCTACGGGTCGCGCCAGGTGTCAACTATCTATGCACCGACCGACCAGTACTGGGTGATCATGGAACTGGCCCCGCAATTCCAGACCGATCCGGCGCTGCTGTCGCTGCTGTACGTGCGATCCGGCACCGGCGCGCTGGTGCCGCTGAACGCGGTAACGACGCTGAGCGCGTCGGTCGGACCGCTATCGATCACCCACCTCGGGCAACTGCCCTCGGTGACGATCTCGTTCGACTTGCGCCCGGGCACCTCGCTGGGCGAGGCGATCGGCGAGATCGGCACGGCCACCGGCGCCATGCGCCTGCCGACGACGATCTCGGCTTCCTTCCAGGGCACCGCCCAGGCGTTCCAGTCGTCCCTGCAGGGCATGGGGATCCTGCTCGCGATGGCGGTCCTGGTCATCTACCTGGTGCTCGGCATCCTCTACGAGAGCTTCATCCATCCGCTGACGATCCTCTCCGGCCTGCC
>CAZXLV010000213.1:0-4212 GCA_964641405.1 uncultured Limnobacter sp.
TGCACCGAAGGGCGGCAAAGTAAGGGGCAGCAGGCCGCCGGGCCACACCAGTGGCCGGATGTGGCGATCGTGCAGAAAAATGTATGCGCGCCTACCTCCCATGACCCGATGCGGCTATATTGGCTCCCCTATTCACCATCAACCCACCCGCGCACCGCTTTGAACTTGTTCCGGTCCCTGATCTTCTTCCTCGTCTCCGCGTTCTGTACGGCGGCCCAAGCCCAAAGCCTTCGGCTCAAGGGCAGCGTGCATGATGCTGGCACCGGCGAAGCCATTATCGGGGCCGTGGTGAAAGTGAAGGACCTGCCCGGCGGCGCAGTTACCGACCTCGACGGCCGCTTCAACCTGGTGGTGGAGCACCAGCCGCCATTCACCCTCACGGTGGTGTATTTCGGATACAAAAGCCAAGAGGTGCCCGTAAGCACGCTGGAGAAGGACCTGCGGGTGAACCTGGAGGCCGATGCCGTGTTGCTGAAAGATGCCGAGGTGGTGCGCGAACGCATCAGCGACCGCCAAAAGCAGGCACCCATGACCGTGGAAACCATGGACCTGCTGGCCATTAAGGAAGTGGCCGGGGGCGATTTCTATGAAGGCTTGGGAAACCTCAAGGGCGTGGACATGACCGCGGCCAGCTTCGGCTTCAAGGTGATCAACACGCGCGGGTTCAACAGCACCAGCCCGGTGCGCAGCCTGCAGCTGATCGACGGCGTGGACAACCAAAGCCCCGGCCTCAACTTCTCCCTGGGGAATTTCCTCGGTGCCAGCGACCTGGACGTGCTGAAAGTGGACGTGATCGCAGGCGCCAGCACCGCCTTTTACGGGCCGGGCGCCTTCAACGGCGTGATCAATATGACCACCAAAAGCCCGTGGCTGTTCCGGGGCTTGAGCGTGAGCGTGAAGGGCGGCGAACGCAACATGCTGGAGGCTGCGGTGCGCTGGGCCGACGTGATCGGCGACAGCGCCAACCCGCGCTGGGCCTACAAACTCAACGCCTTCGCACTGCGCGCCGACGACTGGTGGGCGGAGAACTATGCCCCCACCTCCGACAGCCCCACGGGGGAAAGCAACCCGGGCGGTTACGACGCGGTGAACATCTACGGCGATGAGGACGTGAGCACGAACAACAATTACTCCAACTTCGACGGGCGTCGCAACTACCCGGGCTTAGGCATCTTCCTGCGCAACGGGTACAAGGAAAGCGACCTGGTGGACTATGGCACGCACAACCTGAAACTGGGCGGATCGCTGCATTTCATGGTGAGGGACAGCTTGGAGCTGGTTGCCGCCACCAACTTCAGCACGGGCAGCACCGTGTACCAGGGCGACAACCGGTACCGCCTGAAGGGCATCCAATTTTTTCAGCACCGGTTGGAGCTTCGCCGCGAAGGCAAATGGTTCATCCGCGGCTACGTAACGCACGAAGACGCCGGGCAGACCTATGATATCTACACCACGGCGCTGCGCCTTCAGTCGGCGCAAGGCCGCACCATCAACTGGAACACCGAGTACGCCACGTACTGGGGCTCGGTGATCAGGCCCATGGTACAAGCCATGCCCGGATTCATCACACTTCAACAGGCCGGCCAGCTGGGGTGGAACCAGGCGCAGTGGTTCGCTTGGCAGGACGCGTTCATCCAGGAGCACTTCGACACCTTCCTGTCATTTCACCAGCAGGCCCAGGCCCATACCAATGCACTGAACACGGCCTACCTCGATCCCTTCTTCGCTCCGGGCACCGCGCGGTTCAACGAAAAGTTCGACGAGATCACCGGAAAGCGCTTCACCGAAGGCGGCTCCCTCTTCTTCGACAAGAGCATCCTGGCCCACGCCATGGCGGAATACAAGTTCAAGCCCGCTTTTGGCGAGGTGACCGTGGGCGGAAACGTCCGCCAGTACCTGCCCAATAGTGCCGGCACCATCTTCCGCGATACGGGCGATGTGGTGATCCGCAACAGCGAGTTCGGCCTGTTTGCCGGGCTGGAAAAGAAATTCCTGGAAAACAAGCTCACCGCCACGGCCACCGTCCGCTTGGACAAGAACCAGAATTTCAAGCCCCTGCTCTCCCCCGCCGTTTCCCTGGTCTATGCCAATACGCCCGCCCATGTGTGGCGGCTAAGCTTCAGCAGTGCCATCCGCAATCCCACCCTGGCCGACCAGTACCTGTACTACAACGTGGGCCGCGCCTTGCTATTGGGCAACGTGAGCGGCCAATTTGAAGCCGGGCGTGATTCGATGTTCACCGTGGACAGCTTCGATGCATACCGCAACACCACGTCGTTGGTGGAAGGATTGTCCAAACTGGACTGGTTCCATGTGGACCGCCTGAGGCCCGAGCAGGTTCGCACCATCGAGGTCGGCTACAGGGGCACGCACTGGGAGAGCGTTTATTTCGATCTGAGCGCATACAATAGCTGGTACACGGACTTCATCGGCTACATCATCGGCATGGACGCCGACTTCGCACAAGGCGGGATACCCTTGGGCCTGCACGTGTTCCGCGTGGCCGCCAATGCCTCTTCGCAGGTGTTGACGCGCGGACTGAACGCAGGCTTCAACTGGTACCGGCCCAAGCTCACCTACACGTTCAATTACAGCTACAACAAATTGATCAGCGGCAAGGACGACCCGATCATCCCCGCGTTCAACACCCCCGAGAACAAGTTCAATGCCGGCTTCAATGCTGGTGGCCGGAAAATCCCCTTCACCTCCTTGAACCGCTTGGGCTACGGCCTGAACTGGAAGTATGTGCAGGGTTATCTCTTTGAGGGTTCGCCCCAATTCTCGGGCCCCATTGCCAGCTATGACATGGTGGACGCCCAAGTGACCGTGAAATTCCCCGCCCAGCACCTCAGCGTGAAGCTCGGCGCCAGCAACCTGTTCGGCCTGGCCCCCCTGTGGAGCGAGGATGTTCCCGACGGCGATCGGCTGGAACGTGCGCTGAACAACAAGGTGTACTTAGTGTACGGCGGCCCCAGCATTGGCAGGCTGGCGTACATCCAACTGAGCTACGAATTCTCCAAACGTTGAAATCCATACCTTTCGAAAACCTTCAAAACCAACAGCCCATGTCCAAGAAATTACCCTTTGCCCTGCCATTGGCGGTATTGGCCATAACCGCCCAAGCCCAGGACCGGTACCTCAACGAGGTCTTTACGCCGGCGCAGGTCACAGTTACGAACGATGTGACGTTCGGCACCAACATCGATTTCTTTTACTCCAATTTTTCCAACCCCGCATTGGCCGGGCCGGAAGTGGTTCAACTGCAAACAGCGGTCACCATGGGTACGCCCATCCCGCCTGCTTTCTTCAACCCCAATGATGCCGGCACGGTGGTAAAGGTCGTTGACCTGAAGATGGACGTGTATGAACCCGACCAAGGCGCCGACACGGAGGATGCCCGGCCCGTGTTCATTTTCGTGCATACGGGCAATGCGCTGCCACCGCCCAGGAACGGAAGCCCGATGGGCACCCGCAAGGACAGCAGTGCCGTGGAGATCTGCAAGCAGATGGCCCGGCGCGGCTATGTGGCCGTGAGCATGAGCTACCGCCTTGGATGGAACCCCATCAGCACCGATCCGGACGTGCGCAGGGGCACCTTGCTCAATGCCATCTACCGCGCCATCCACGACGTGAAGCAGTGCGTGCGCAACCTGAAGGCCGACGCGGCCGGCGCCAACACCTACGCCATCGACCCCACGAAGGTCATTCTCTATGGCGAAGGCACCGGCGGCTACATCACCTTAGCCACGGCCACCTTGGACAAGCCTTCCGAGCTGTTCATCGATAAGTTCATCCCCAACCCGCTAGAGAACCCGGATTCCAGCTACGTGGACACCCTCAAGGTGGGCAACATCGAAGGGTTCGGGGGGCAGTTGACCCTGTACCGCCCCAATGGCTTCGACAGCCACATCAATTTCTGTGTGAACGCCGGCGGTTCCTTGGCCGATATTAGCTGGTTGGAGCCGGGTGACGTGCCGATGCTGGCCTTCCAAACCGTGTTCGACCCCTTTGCACCCTTTGGGGCCGGCACCGTGATCGTGCCTACCACCGGAGAACAGGTGGTGGACGTGCACGGCAGCAACGTGTTCATGCCCATGGTGAACGAATATGGCAACAACGACAGCTTCGCCACTCTGCCCAACGGAAACCCCTACACCGACCGCGCGCGCAGCCTGTACAACACCAATCAAGTCCATGGCAGTACCACCGTGC
>CAZXLV010000214.1:0-4211 GCA_964641405.1 uncultured Limnobacter sp.
AGCACCTGAAGGTGGCCGACATCTTCATGGGCGGCGGCACCACGCTGGTGGAAGGTTCGCGCCTCGGGATGCAGATGGTCGGCAACGACCTCAATCCGGTCGCGTGGTTCGTGGTCAAGCAGGAACTCGCCAACGTCGATCTGGGGGAAGTGAAAAATCTCCTCGCCGACATCGAGGCAGTGGTCAAGCCGCAGATCATGCCGTACTACTACTGCGACGGCCCGAACGGCGAGAAGGGCAAGTGGACGCATCTGCCTAGCAACAAGGTGATGCCTGCCGACTTCGACCCGCTCGCCATCCCGCGCGACGAGCGCAAGGACTATCAGTACGAAGGTCCGGAGATCATCTACACCTTCTGGGCCAAGCACGGGCCGTGTCAGGTGACGGGCTGCGGCCACCGCACGCCGATCATGACCAGCCCGGTGATGGCGGTGAAGACGCTCACCGTCAAACACTGGGCACACCGCTGCGGCAAGTGTGGCGAGGCGTTCGATGTGGAGGAGGAAGCCGCGCGCATGGCACCCGATGCGCCGCTCTA
This sequence comes from uncultured Limnobacter sp., assembly GCA_964641405.1. Taxonomy (GTDB): domain Bacteria; phylum Pseudomonadota; class Gammaproteobacteria; order Burkholderiales; family Burkholderiaceae_E; genus Zeimonas. Next base: position 539 of record CAZXLV010000214.1, read on the forward strand.
CGTCTCGCCCGACGAGCGGCCGTTTTCTGTGCTCGACCGCAAGAAGGGCGTGATCTGCCCGCACTGCGGCCACACCGCGCTGGTCAATCTCGGCAAAGGCACGAACAAAAAGGTGGAACTGAGCGTGCTGGTGCATCCGCAATGGCTGGCGGGCGAAGCGAAGCAGGACGCGAACGGCCAGCCCTACGGCGGTTCGGCGCAGGCCGACGTGGCGGCGACCACCCGATGGGATGCGGCACGCGCAGCGAAGATTCGTCTGCTGGAAGTGCGCGGCGCGCTCCCGGATGAAGTGACCGATCCAGAGACGAACACAAAGTTCAGTACGGCACCTAGCAGCGCATTTGCTCGTGGGAGTTACCCGTGTGCCGCTTGTGGCACGAAGCAAACGCTCGTCAGTTCTCTAGCACAGACCCACGACACTGCGCCGATGGCCGCATACGCGGTGCAGGGCTACGCCCCCAAGCGAGACGAAGCGGGCAAGCCCTACAGCGGTCGCTTCTTCGCCGCTTACGACACGGCACACGCCCGCCAGTACGACGCTGCGCTTGCTGAATGGGACGCACGTAAGAACGCGGATCTGAAGGACTACTGGCCACGCTCGGAAGTCCCCGATAGCTTGCGCGCAACAGTGAAGGACGTTTTCAAAACAGCGCATTGGCAGACCCACTGGTGGATGATGTTCCATCCACGGCAGTTGCTCGTCCACGCGCAACTACTGAAGGCCATCGTGACCGTTGGCTCTCACCATTGGACTGTACGTGAGTTTGTCCTCGGTGCTTTCCAGCAGTACCTGAGGAATCAGAGCTTGTTTTGCTTTTGGAATACCCAGGCAGACAAGCTGGAGCCTCTCTTCTCCGGCAACAACTATCGCCCTATATCTCTCCCCGTCGAGAATTGTGTTTTTGCCTCCCTGGGGCGTGGCAACTGGGCATCCAGCGTCGAAGGTATCTGTGAAGGTCGCGATTGGGCAGTTCGACCGTGGGAGATTGTCAGTGGTGAAGGCTTGCGTCGCCAAGAACCTGCTCTTGCAAGCGAGTTTGGCGGAAAGAGTGAGAAGGTCTACCCTGGCGATGCAATGCAGGAAGCGGAGGTGTTCTGCGGGTCATCCACAGACTTGGCGAACATTGCAAGCAACAGTTTGGACTTGGTTATCACCGACCCCCCTTTTAGCGAGTTGGTTCAGTATTCTGAGTTCGCAGATTTCTTCTACGTGTGGATGCGACTCGCGCTGAAGGATAAGTACCCCGACTACTTTCTCACCGACTACACCCCAAAGTCGCTGGAAGCGGTTGCCAACAAATTCCGCGAGCCCGAAGACCCGGACGGCTTCTACCAACGGGTGCTCACTCAGTGCTGGCGCGAGGCGCATCGTGCTCTGAAGTCAAGTGGCATCCTCGCCTTCACCTTCCACCACAGCGAGGACGAGCCGTGGGTGGCGGTGCTGGAGTCGCTGTTCGATGCGGGCTACTACCTCGAAGCGACATATCCGATCCGCTCAGACGAAACAAAAGGCGAGAACGCAGAGTTCGGTGCACAGAAGATCGAATACGACATCATCCACGTCTGCCGCAAACGCACCGAAGAGCCCAAGCCGGTGAGCTGGGGCCGGATGCGCCGCGAAGTAATGGCCGACGTGCGCCAGTTGCAGGCCATGCTGGAGAACCACGCTAAGGAAGGTCTGCCCGCCGCCGACATCCAGGTGATCCGGCGAGGCAAGGCGCTGGAGTACTTCTCCCGCCACTACGGCAAGGTATACGTCGACGAGGGGCGCACGATCTCGGTCAAGGATGCGCTCGTCGGTATCAACCAGCTGATTGACGAGGATGCCGACAAGGGCAAAGAGCCACCGCCGGTCAACGCAGAGCCGATCACGCGCCAGTTCCTGCGCACCTTCGGCGCAGCCAGCGAGCTCAAGCGCGATCAGTTGCAGAAGTTCCTGCGTGGAACGATCACCACGCCGGACGACTTCGTGCAGCGTGGCTGGTGCACGGAGAAGAACAAGGTCTTCACGCGCACGAATCCGCTGGAGTTTGCGCACGAATGGTCGGGCAAGCATCGGCGGCGCCTGACTTCCGACTTGGATCAGGCGCTGGTTCTCATCGGCGCGTGCGTCGACGGCAGCGGCATCAATGCTTCCGACACGCTGAAGAACGAGAACTTCAGGCCTCACGTGGCGCTCAAGCCCCTGCTGGAGTGGCTGCATCGCAGCGGGCCGGATCAGGCCACGCGCAATGCCGCCTCCCGCGCCGTGTCGATCTACAACGCTTGGGCCGCGAGCCAAGCGGTGAAGCCCACGCAGGGCTCGCTGTTCGAGGAGTACGAGCTATGAGGCAGATGCTCGACACCGTTTGGCAACGGCGGGGCACCAGCTGGATCTGGGACGAAGAGGCGCGCAACCAGGTCTGCGCAGCGTCGGAGGTCTGGAGCCTGCGCCAGTTCCTGCAGGCGGTCGGGAACTGGCCTGACGATCTACCCAGCAACGACAGTCAAACCCTAGTGGTGGCGGGACTGGAGGGCAGCATCGACTTGTTGCCCCCCGATGAAGCGGAATCCTGGCTGGGCGACGCGATCAAGTCCGCCATCCTGTCCTTCCAGGATGGGTACGCCGGTGAAGCAGCGTTGATCTTCTGGCTGCCGCTCGGCCACAGCCGACTGAAGGTACACGCCGCCACCGACGCAGTGACTTGGCTTTGCGAAGCACCGCATCGGGGCAGCCAGCTCGACTTCGGCCGCATCCTTTGGGGCGAAGCCAACGAGTACCCACAAGAGATTCTTCTGCGCGAAGGCGGCAAGGCAGTTGGCCTGTTCCACCTGCGGATCACCTGAGGTCGGCGCGTGGAAGCAGCGACCCAGTATCAGCCCGGCGAGCGGATCACCCATCACGAGTTCGGACAGGGCGTCGTTCTTGACCCTGCGCGTGACGGCTACCTGCGCGCATTCTTCAGCGTCGGCGAGCGCCGCGTACCGGTTGGGTCGGTACGGCGTGAGCTCACGCGCACCGAGCGGATTCTGCGTGCCGTGGCCGGAGGCGCGGATCGCGCGCGCAGGGCATGGTTGTCCTACGAGGCTCACGCGCTGCCGATCATGGAGAGTGCATCGGCGCTGACTTCAGCCAAGATCGACCTGTTGCCGCACCAGGTAGTCCTGACGCATCGAATCGCCACGGCGTCACCGCGTCGGTACTTGATCGCGGACGAAGTAGGTCTGGGCAAGACCATCGAAACTGCCCTCATCCTGCGAGAGCTTGCAAGCCGTGGCGAACTCAGGCGCGCCCTGATGGTGGTCCCCGCGGGGCTTGTTAACAATTGGCATCGCGAGCTCAACGAGGTCTTCAATCTCGAGTTCGAGATCTTCGGCTCGGAAGGCGACATCACCGACCGCAAGACGAACGCCTTCGCCAAGCACGACCGGCTGATCGCCAGCATCGACACCCTCAAGCGGCCAGCGCGCATCAAGCGACTTCTTGAAGCGCCGCGCTGGGACCTCGTGGTGTTCGACGAGGCTCATCACCTGACCGCTTACCGCAACGGCGGAAAGGTTCGGAAAACCGAGAACTACAAGCTGGCAGAAGCGTTGAAGGATCACTCGCGCGATCTCTTGCTGCTGTCGGCAACGCCCCACCAGGGCAATCACTTCCAGTTCTGGATGCTGGCCCAGCTGCTGAACCCGACAC
>CAZXLV010000215.1:0-4195 GCA_964641405.1 uncultured Limnobacter sp.
TTCCATATGGGTCTGCTGGTAATTCTGCAGGCCGACGCGCCCGATCATCTCCAGTTGTGTTTCGAGGAAGTCCACGTGAAGCTCGGAATCGTCCAGGATCTTGACGAACAGCTCGCGTGAGACGTAGTCGCCGACACTTTCGCAGTAGGCGATGGCTTTCTTCAGCGTGTCGAGCACCGAGCGCTCGAGCGCCAGGTCGCTGTTGAGGATCTCCTCGGTCGTCTCGCCGATGTTCAGCTTGCCGAGGTCCTGGAGGTTCGGCAGCCCGTCCAGCAGCAGGATGCGTTTCATCAGCGCATCGGCGTGCTTCATCTCCCCGATCGACTCGTCGTACTCGATCTTCTCGAGCCCGGTCAGGCCCCAGTGACCGAAAATCCGCGCATGAAGGAAGTACTGGTTGATCGCAGTCAGCTCGTTCTTGAGCTGCTTGTTGAGCCACTCGATGACCTTCTTGTCGCCTTTCATGGAACACCTCCCGTCGCGTGCCGTGCCCGGATTATGCGGGTAATGCAAGAATAGACGCATGATGCCCCGACACGACCATGCTCATCCATCCTGAAATCGATCCGATCGCCATCAGCCTGGGGCCGATCGCGGTGCGCTGGTATGGCCTGATGTACCTGCTCGCCTTTGCCGCCTTCTACCTGCTGGGGCGCGCGCGCCTGGGCAAGCCGCAATTCGCCAGGGCTGCCGGGCTCGCACCACGTGATCTCGAGGACCTGCTCTTCTGGGGCGCAATCGGCGTGGTGCTGGGCGGGCGGCTGGGCTACGTGCTCTTCTACAAGCCGGGGTACTACCTGGCGCATCCGCTCGAAGTGCTCGCGGTCTGGCACGGCGGCATGTCGTTTCACGGTGGCCTGATCGGCGTGATCGTTGCCGTCTGGCTGTACGGGCGCCGGCGGCAAAGGGCCTTCTGGCCCCTGATCGACTTCTGTGCGCCGCTGGTGCCGATCGGCCTGGCGGCCGGGCGACTGGGCAACTTCATCAATGGCGAGTTGTGGGGACGCCCGACCGATGTGCCCTGGGCGATGGTCTTTCCGCGCGTGGATGCGCTCGGGCGTCATCCCTCCCAGCTCTACGAGTTCGCCGGCGAGGGGCTGATCCTGTTCGCCTTGCTGTGGTGGTTCTCATCCCGGCCGCGACCGGTGGGCGCCGTCTCGGGCCTGTTCCTGGTGGGCTACGCGGTAGCGCGCTTCCTGGTGGAATTCACGCGCGAACCCGATGCCTTCCTGGGCGTGCTCTCGCTGGGTCTCACCATGGGGCAGTGGCTGTCGCTGCCGATGTTCGTTGCGGGGCTGGCCTTGCTGGCATGGGCGTATCGTGGACGCGCGCGACAACCATAACCTGTACGCACTGCTGGCTGGCGGTTTTCCGGACGATCGCGGCGCCTGCGCGCTGGATGCCGGCGCTGGCCTGCGCTACAGCTGGGACGACCTGGAACGCGCCAGCGCCGCCCTGGCAACACTGCTGGCCGGCCTCGCCCTGCCTCGCGGCGCGCGCATCGCGGTGCAGGTGGACAAGTCGCCGGAGGCGCTGCTGCTGTACCTGGCGACCCTGCGCGCCGGTTTTGCGTACCTGCCGCTGAACAGCGCCTACCGGGCGAGCGAGATCGACTATTTCGTCGGCGACGCCGAGCCTTCGGTGTTCGTGTGCAGTCCGGCCAACCGCGCCTGGATCGAACCGATCGCGCGGCGGCACCGGGTGGCGCACCTGTTCACCCTGGGCGACGATCGCAGCGGCACCTTGCTCGAGGCTGCGGCGGGCCAGGCGACGCGATTCGAGACGGTGTCCAGTGGCGCCGATGACCTCGCCTGCATCGTCTATACCTCGGGCACCACCGGGCGCAGCAAGGGCGCCATGCTCTCGCACGCGAACATCGGCAGCAACGCGCTCACCCTGCACCGCTACTGGCGCTGGCGCCGCGGCGATGTGCTGTTGCACATGCTGCCCATCTTCCACGTGCATGGATTGTTCGTGGCGATCCACGGCGCACTGTACTCGGGCAGCAAGATGATCTGGCGCGCCCGATTCGATGCCGGCGAGGCGGTGCGCCTGCTGCCACAGGCCAGCGTGTTCATGGGCGTGCCCACGATGTATGTGCGCCTGCTCGACGAGCCGGGATTCGATGCGCAGGCGTGTCGCAACATGCGCCTGTTCGTCTCGGGCTCGGCGCCCCTGCTGGCCGACACCTTCCGGCAGTTCGAAGCGCGCACTGGCCAGCGCATCCTCGAGCGCTACGGGATGAGCGAGACCGTGATGCTCACCTCCAATTCCTGCGACGGCAACCGCATGGCCGGCACCGTCGGCCTGCCGCTGCCGGGGGTGGCGCTGCGTGTCGTTGACGACGACGGCAGGCCCTGCGCCACCGGCGAGATCGGCGCGGTGCAGGTGAACGGCCCGAGCGTGTTTTCAGGCTACTGGCGCATGCCGGACAGGACCCGGGAGGAATTCACCGCCGACGGCTTCTTTCGCACCGGCGACGTCGGCCTGCTGGATGCCAATGGTTACCTCTCGATCGTCGGGCGCAGCAAGGACCTGATCATCACCGGCGGGCTCAACGTCTATCCGAAGGAAATCGAATCCTGCCTGGACGAGATGGATGGGGTGGCCGAGTCCGCCGTGTTCGGCCTGCCGCAGCGCGACTTCGGTGAGCAGGTGGCGGCCGTGGTGGTGCGCAAGCCCGGCGCCGTGCTGGACGAAGCCGAACTGGTGGCGGCACTGCGCCAGCGCATCGCCGCGTTCAAGGTGCCCAGGAGCATCCACGTGATCGATGAACTGCCGCGCAACGCGATGGGCAAGGTGCAGAAGAATCTGTTGCGCGAGCGATATCAGCGTCCCTGAAGCAGGCCGTTGACGAACATGTACGCCGCCAGTGCGTAGAGCAGCAGGGCAAACACCTTGCGCAAGCGCCCGACCGACATCGCATGCGCCACCTTCGCGCCCAGCGGTGCGGTCAGCACGCTGGTTGCCACGATCGACACCAGCGCCGGCAGGTAGATGTAGCCGATCGTGCCGGCCGGCAACTCGAGTTGCCAACCGGCGTAGATGTAGCCGAGGGTACCCGCCAGGGCAATCGGGAAACCGCAGGCCGCACTGGTGGCGACCGCCTCGTGGATCCTCACGTTGGCGCGCGTGAGGAAGGGTACTGTGATGAATCCGCCGCCGGCGCCGACGATCGCCGACACGATGCCGATCGCAGCGCCCATGCCGATGCGTCCCGACGTTCCCGGCAGCACCCGGTCGGCCTTGACCGTGCCGCTGAAAAGCATGCGGGTGGCCATCAGGGCCACGAAGATGCCGAAGCCGATCGCCAGCAGGTTGCCGCGCAGCGCCGCTGCAATCTGGGCGCCTGCCAGCGAGCCCAGCACGATGCCGGCGGCGAGGGTGCGCGCGATGTCCCAGCGCACGGCGCCGCGTTGTGCGTGCGCACGCACGCTCGAGACCGAAGTGAACAGGATGGTGGCCAGCGAGGTGGCGATTGCCACCTTGACGATCTGCCCGGGCGGAAATCCGCTGGCGCCCAGCAGCATGGTGATGAAGGGCACCATCACCATGCCGCCGCCGATCCCGAGCAGGCCGGCTGCGAAGCCGGTGGCTGCACCGAGCGACAGGAAGCCTGCGATCAGGATGGGGTCCAAGGATCCTCGAGCAACCTGGTGTTCAGGTAGCGCCACTCGCCGGCCGACACCGGCGTGATCGACAGGCGGTTGCCCTTGCGCAGCACCGCCATGTCGGCCAGCGCGTGGTGTCGGCGCAGTTCGGACAGCGGCAAGTGGCGGGTCTTGCGCAGTACCCGCACGTCGACCAGCGTCCAGCGCGGCGCATCGGGCGTGCTCCCGGGGTCGAAATACGGTGATGCGGGGTCGAACTGGGTCGGGTCGGGATAGGGCGCGGAGGCAACTTCGGCCAGGCCTGCGATGCCCGGTTCGGCGCAGCTCGAGTGATAGAACAACACGCCGTCGCCGGGGCGCATGGCATCGCGCATGAAGTTGCGCGCCTGATAGTTGCGCACGCCGGTCCACGGCACCGTGTGCTGCGGCATCGACCAGGCGTCGTCGATCGAGCACTCGTCGGGTTCGGACTTCATCAACCAGAAGGACTTTGCGGGCATCGCGACGAGGACAGGGCGCGAGAGCAGGGGCGACCCCGCCTGTGCCGGCAGGCCGGCATCCTGAACCGTTCAGTTCAGTTCGGC
>CAZXLV010000216.1:0-4166 GCA_964641405.1 uncultured Limnobacter sp.
GTCGCCGAAATACTCGCGCACGTCCTCCGGCCACTGATTGGCCTCGGCCAGCAGCAGGCGGTTGGCATGGCGCTCATCGAGCATTGCCCGCATGCGCTTGATCACCTGGTGCGTCTCGGGCAGGTTTTCGTTGCTGGTGCCCTCGCGTTCGCACAGGTAGGGAATGGCGTCGAGGCGAAAGCCGTCCACTCCGATGTCCAGCCAGAAGCGCATCGCACGCACGACTGCCTTGAGCACCCTCGGATTGTCGAAATTCAGGTCGGGCTGGTGACTGAAGAAGCGATGCCAGTACCAGGCACCGGCGACCTCGTCCCACGCCCAGTTCGAGGTTTCGGTGTCGGTGAAGATGATCCGCGTGCCGGCATACCGGTTCGGATCGTTGCTCCAGACGTAGAAGTCGCGCTTGGACGAACCGGGTGGCGCGCGTCGCGCGGCCTGGAACCAGGGGTGCTGGTCGGACGTGTGATTGACCACCAACTCGGTGATCACGCGCAGGCCGTGCCGGTGCGCTTCGCGCACGAAGTTGCGCGCATCGGCCAAGGTGCCGTAGGACGGATGCACGCCGCGGTAGTCGGACACGTCATAGCCGTCGTCGCGCTGCGGCGAGGGGTAGAACGGCAACAACCAGATGGTATCGACGCCGAGGTCGCGGATGTAGTCGAGCTTCGAGCTCAGGCCGGCGAAGTCGCCGATGCCGTCACCGTTCGAATCGCAGAACGCCTTGACATGCAACTGGTAGATGATCGCGTCCTTGTACCAGAGCGGGTCACTGGGGGCATCCATGCCGGGGCGTCACCGTTCAGAGGAAGTAGTCGAAGTCCTGTTCGCGACGCAGGCGATGGCGTACGCGGAACAGGTGCGCGGGCATGCGCGCCGGGTCGAGCTGGACGAAGTTGCGCGCGCCCTGCCACAGGTAGCGTGCGCCCGAGAGCAGGTCATGCATCTGGTAGGCGGAATCGCCGGCGATGCCCAGTTGCGCAAGATCGAGCTCGATCCACCCGCCGTGCGTGTGATGCGGGTCCAGGTTGACGACGACGACGATCGTATTCGCGCCATCTGCGGAGCGCTTGGCGTAGCAGATCAGCTGTTCGTTGTCGGTCGGAAAGAAAACCAGGCTGCGATCGGCGTGCAGCGCCGGGTTCTCGCGCCGGATCCGGTTGACCAGGGCGACCAGCTCGCGCAGGCTGCCGGCGCGTGCCAGGTCCCAGGAGCGGAGCTGGTACTTCTCGGAATCGAGGTATTCCTCGCTGCCCGGCACGAGCGCCTGGTGCTCGGTCAACTCGAAGGCGGGACCATAGATGCCGTAGCTGGCCGCAAGGGTGGCCGCCAGCACCAGGCGCGCCATGAACGCCGGCTGCCCGCCATGCTGCAGCGTCTCGGTCAGGATGTCGGGCGTATTCGGCCAGGCGTTCGGGCGGAAGTACTCACTGGCGGGCCCCTGCGTCAGTTCGGTGAAGTAGCGGGTCAGTTCGGCGCGGCTGTTGCGCCAGGCGAAGTAGGTATAGGACTGGGTGAATCCGAGCTTGGCCAGCCGGTGCATCACCTTCGGCCGCGTGAACGCCTCGGCCAGGAAGATCACGTCGGGGTGCTCGCCACCGACCCTCCCGATCACCCACTCCCAGAAGGCGAACGGCTTGGTGTGCGGGTTGTCGACCCGGAAGATGCGCACGCCTTCGCCGATCCAGAATTCGAACACGCTGTGCAGCTCTTCCCACAGGGCCGGCCAGTCCGCAGTCTCGAAGTCGAAGGGAAGGATGTCCTCGTATTTCTTGGGCGGATTCTCGGCATACTGCACGCTGCCATCGGGGCGCCAGCGGAACCACTGCGGGTGCGCGCTCACGTAGGGATGATCGGGCGCGCACTGGAACGCGATGTCCAGGGCCAACTCCATGTCCAGCGCCTGCGCCCTGGCGACCAGTCGTCGAAAGTCGTCCAGTGTGCCCAGTTCGGGGTGGATCGCCTTGTGCCCGCCCTCGCGCGCACCGATTGCCCAGGGGCTGCCGACGTCGCCGGGATCGGCGCCGATGGTGTTGTTGCGACCCTTGCGGCGCTCACGGCCGATGGGATGGATGGGCGGCAGGTAGACCACGTCGAAGCCCAGTTCGGCGATGTAGTCGAGTCGCGCGGCGCAGTCGGCCAGCGTGCCGTGACGCCCCGGTTTGGGGGAGGTCGAACGCGGAAACAACTCGTACCACGACGAGAAGCGCGCCCGCGCGCGATCGACCCTGAGCGGCAGGTCGACCGGCCAGCTCGCCTCGAAGCGCCGGTCGGGAAAGCGCTCGGCGAGCCGGGCACCGCGCTCGTCGAGCGCCAGCGCGTGCAAGGCATCGATGTCACCGTCCGGCGCCGCGCCGGCAGCAGCCAGCGCGGCGGACCAGTCGGCGAGTTGCCTGCTGGCCGATCCTTCGGCGCGGGCGGCCGCCTCGGCAATCAGCACCGCCCCCACGGCGGCAGCCAGCCGCAGATCGGCGGGCTCGGTACGACGGGCGAACTCGCTGCGCCAGGTGGCAAAGCGATCGACCCATGCCACCACGTTGTAGCGATAACGTCCGGGCGGGCCGGCCTCGATCGTCGCACACCAGCGGTCGTCGCCCAGCGCCGTCATGGGGGTCTCACGCCAGGCCGGATCGGCCTCGGCGCGCCAGCGAAGCAGCACGCGGATCGCATCGTGGCCATCGGCGAAGCAGTCGGCCTGCACGGTCAGCGCTTCACCGGCAACGCGCTTCACCGGGAAGCGTCCGCCATCGACGGCCGGTGTCACGCGATCGACGACTGCGCGCACCGCGCCGTCGCTCACGCCATCGCCGATGTTGTTGCGCACGCCGCGCGTCGGCGCGCGCTCAGCCATCATCGGTCTCCATCAGGATCACCGTTGCCAGCGGCGGCAGCGTCAGCGTGACCGAGTGCGCATGGCCATGGCTGGGTAGCGGCATCGCCTCGACGCGGCCCAGGTTGCCCCAGCCCGCACCGCCGTAGATCTTCGCATCGCTGTTGAGGATTTCCGTCCAGTGACCGGCGGCAGGCACGCCGAGGGTGTAGTTGCTGCGCGGCACCGGCGTGAAATTGCAGGCCACCAGCAGCGTGTGCCCACCTTCGCGCGACTTGCGCAGGAAGGCGATCACGCTGAGTTGTGCATCGCTGCAGTCGATCCACTGGAACCCGGCGGCGTCGAAGTCGAGTTGATGAAGCGCCGGCTGTTCGCGGTAGGCGCGGTTCAGGTCCGACACCCAGCGCCGCAGTCCGCCGTGCTCCGGGCGCTCGAGCACCCACCACTCGAGCTGACCGTCGTGGGTCCACTCGCGCCGCTGGCCGAATTCGCAGCCCATGAACAGCAGCTTCTTGCCCGGGTGCGTCCACATGTAGCCGAACAGCGCACGCAGGTTGGCAAACTGCTGCCAGTCGTCACCGGGCATCTTGCCGATCAGCGAACCCTTGCCGTGCACCACCTCGTCGTGAGACAGCGGCAGCACGAAGTTCTCGTTGAATGCGTACCACAGCGAGAAGGTGAGCCGTTCCTGGTGATACTTGCGGTTGACCGGATCCTCGCGCGCGTAGGCCAGCGTATCGTGCATCCAGCCCATGTTCCACTTCATGCCGAAGCCCAGGCCGCCCAGCCAGGTGGGTCGCGACACCATCGGCCAGGCGGTCGATTCCTCCGCGATCGTCATGGCGTCGGGATGCTCGCGATACACGGCCTCGTTGAGCATGCGCAGGAAGGCCACCGCCTCCAGGTTCTCGCGTCCGCCGTAGCGGTTGGGGATCCACTGTCCGTCGCGGCGCGCGTAATCCAGGTACAGCATCGAAGCGACCGCGTCGACCCGCAGCCCGTCGACGTGATAGCGCCCCAGCCAGAACAGTGCCGATGACAGCAGGAAGGCGGCCACCTCGTGGCGGCCATAGTTGAAGATGCTCGAACTCCACTCCGGATGAAAGCCCTGGCGCGGATCGGCGTGTTCGTACAGGTGGGTGCCGTCGAACTGCACCAGCCCATGGGCATCGGTCGGAAAGTGTGACGGCACCCAGTCGAGGATCACCCCGATCCCGTTGCGGTGCAGGTAATCCACCAGGTACATGAAATCCTGCGGCGTGCCGTAGCGCGCGCTCGGAGCGAAATAGCCGGTGGTCTGGTAGCCCCAGGAGCCGTAGAACGGGTGCTCGGTGACCGG
>CAZXLV010000217.1:0-4106 GCA_964641405.1 uncultured Limnobacter sp.
CCGCCTCGCGCCGATCAGTTGCCTGGCCGCGATCATGCGGTGCTGCACAGGGTCGCCGCATCGCGGTCGTGTCGCGGTCGTTGTCGCCCCCTGGTGGCGCGAGTATCATTTTTTTCTTCCAAATCTGCACTGCTGTCAGGGACAATGCCCGATGAGCAGCAATCTCCCCAAGAACTTCCCCGGCCGCCCGGCCGCGTCGCCGGGCGAGGCAGGCACCGGTTCGCTGCCGAAGAATTTCACCGCCGAGATGGCGCAGGCCGCCGCGGCGCTGCAACCGGCGGTCGCCGCGGGCGGCGTGGTGGCGCCACCGGCGGGCGACGTGGCGCAGCAGCGGGGCGCAGCGCAGCAGGGCGCAGCAAACGGGCGCGCGCCCGGTCCCGAGGTCACGCGCGCGGAGATCGCCGGCTACTTCGCGCGGCGCGTTGTCGAATTGCGCGATGCGCTGCGCGGCACGTCGCTGCGACCGCGCCTGTACGCGATCGAGTTTCCCTTCATCGACTTCGAGCGTGACGTCGCCTACGTGCTGGCGCTCGGACTCGATGCCGTGCTGGCGGCCGCCGGCGTGCCGGCCGGCGAGGACGTGCCGCAAAGCGCTCTGGTGGTGGTGGATCGCGAGGTCGAGACAGCCCAGGAACTCGAGCGCATCGTGCGCTTCATCAACCATGGGCAAGACGCCTACGTGCTGTGCACGCGCGCCTGGCAGCTTCCCGATGCGATCGTCGACCTGGTCGACGAGACCATCACCATCCCGCGCTTCGATGCGGCGAGCTTTGCCGCAGCCTGCGTGGACTTCTACGAGATGGCGGCCGCTCCCGCGCTCGGCGACGGTGCGGTGGGATTCTTCGCGCGCCTGGTCGGCGCGCGCGATTCCGCCAGCGACACCGAGTGGGTACGCAACGTGGTGCCGCGCGACTTCCTGCTCAACAGCCAGGTGTCGCACGACGTGGTGGTGGCCGCGGTGCGCGAATCGGTGCTGCGACGGCTGCGCCGCTACGCCACCGACGATGCGTTCGACTTTGCCGATCTGGCCGGCATGGACGAGGCCCACGAGTGGGCGCGCGGCCTGATCGACGAGGTCCGCCTGGCGCGCGCCGGTTCGATCCCCTGGGGCGAGGTGGGGGCGCGCGTGATCCTGCTCGGGGCGCGCGGGGTCGGCAAGAGCACGCTTGTTCGGGCGATCGCCAAGGCGGCGGGCCTGCGCTATGTCGAGGCCTCGGCAAGCGCCTGGGCGCCGACGCAGGACGACGCGGGCGCCGGCTGGGCGCGCATGAATGCGCAATTCCAGGAGGCGTTCGCCGCCGCGCCGGTGCTGTTCTTCGTCGACGACGTCGACGTGTTCGCGCAGCCGCCGTGGTCGGGCATGCTGCCGGCCTTCCTTGCGGCATTGAAGGGGCTGCTGCCCGACGACCGCGTGCTGGTGGTCGCCGGCGCACAAGCGTCCGAGAGCGTGCGCTTCGAGCTGCGTCGCCCGGGTGCGCTCGAGACGCTGCTCACCATGCCGCAGCCGAATTCGCAGGCGCTGGCGAAGATGTACGAGGTGATGCTGCGGCGCAGTGGCAACCAGCTGGCGCAGGCCGATCTCGAGCACGTCGGGCTGCTGTCGCTCGGCATGGGCGGGCGCGAGGTGGACCTGGTGGTGCGCCGCGCGCTGCGGCGCGCGCGCAAGGACAAGGGCCGCGCGGTCTCGCGGGACGACCTGGCGCAGGCCATCATCCAGGAGCGCCTGGGCCCGGAGTCGCAGAACCATCGCCGGCTGATGGCCGAGGACGAACTGCGCAACACCGCGTACCACGAGGCCGGCCATGCGATCCTGGAAATGATGCGCAGCCGCGGCCCGCGCCTGAGGTACGCGAGCATCATCCCGCGCGAGAACGGCACGCTCGGCTTCGTCATGCCCGGCATCGACGAGTCGCGCAACTCCGAGACCCAGCGCGACATCATGGACTCGGTGCGCGCGCTGCTCGCCGGGCGCGCTGCCGAGGAGGCACTGGCCGGCCCCGAGGCGGTCACCTCGGGTTGCAGCAACGACCTCTGGAAGGCCACCCAGTACCTGCAGCACATGATGACGCGCAGCGGTTTCCAGGGCCTGCTGTTCCTCGAGCGGCGCTTCGAGGATGCCCCCGAACTGCGCGAGCGTGCCGAGGCCATCCTGCAAGCCGAGTACGCCGGGGTGCTCGCCCTGCTGCAGCGCCACCGTCCGCTGCTCGATCGGGTGGCAGGCTTGCTGCTCGAGCGCCAGGAAGTCTCCGGCGACGAGCTTGCTCGGGTGGTGGAGGCCTATCGCACCGAACACCCCCTGGAATGAAACGGAGGCTGGCCCATGGAATTCCGTAACGAGATGCAGAAGAACGTCTACGTCATGGTGTCGAGCTGGTTCGAGTCCGAGTTGAAGAGCGGCGTCATCCAGCGCTACGAGAACGAGCCGGCCTTCTTCGTGCGCAGCGGCAGCGCCGGGGTGCGCGTCTCGATCGCTCCCTATGGCGACGACGAGGCGGCGATCAACGTCATGTCGACGGTGGTCAAGGGCGCCAATCTCACGCCCGAGTTGTTGGGCTTCCTGCTCACCACCAACCGCGAGAACTGCTGGTTCGGCGCTTTCGGAATCGACGGCAAGGGCGAGTCGATCACCTACGAGCACACCATCATCGGCTCGACCTGCGACCGCAAGGAACTGCAGACGTCGATGTCGGCGGTGCTCGGTGCCGCCGACAAGTACGACGACATGATCGTGGCCAAGTACGGAGGCAAGAGCCTGCGCGAGCGCGAGTCGGGACAGTGACTGGGAGACCATCCCGCGCGAATGCGGCCGCTGCAAGGAACGCGACAGCCTCGCAGGGGCCTGCTTGCTCCGGCTTCGTGTATGATTTGCAATGTCGTTGATGCGGGTGGCGTGAATCCCGCCCAGCGGCGCAGGGGCCGTCGTATCGACCGCAGTCCCGCGCTCGAACTCCGGTACGCCGGTTCGGCGACATTGCATCCGAAGCCGCACGATCCGATACCCGTCTGTCGTTAGTCGGCCGCCCTCGTCGATCGAGGCCCGGCCGGTTCGTAGCATGCGAGGCTGTGCCAACGGGCACGGCGAATTGCCCATTCGATCGTTTTCGCACGAGTCGCGCCGATGAGCGCCGGTCAGCGCCGATCCATATCGTTCCGATGAACACGCAGGAAGCCAAGATCATCATCGAAACCGCGCTGCTGTGCGCGCAGCAGCCGATGAACGTTGCCGAGTTGCGCAAGCTCTTCGACGAGGAGATTGCCGCCGACACGGTGCGCGCCCTGCTCGATGAATTGCGCCAGGACTGGCAGGGGCGCGGTGTTCAACCGGTCGCCCTGGCGTCGGGCTGGCGCTTCCAGAGCACGCCGCAGATGGCGCCCTACCTGGAACGGCTCAACCCGGAAAAGCCGCCGCGCTACTCACGCGCGCTGCTCGAGACGCTGGCGATCATCGCCTACCGGCAACCGGTCACGCGCGGCGACATCGAGGAGATCCGCGGTGTCAGCGTAGCCTCGCAACTGGTCAAGACCCTCGAGGATCGCGGCTGGATCGAGGTCATCGGCCACAAGGATGTGCTCGGACGCCCCGAATTGCTGGGCACCACCCGCCAGTTCCTCGATGATCTCGGGCTGCGCGCATTGAGCGAATTGCCGCCCCTGCCCGATCCCGCCGCCTCCGACGGTGTGCAGGCGATCACGCAACGCGTCGTGGAACTGGCCACGGTCGGCATGGCGGCCGCCCCCGCGATTGCCGAACCGGGCTGGCCGCCCGACGCGGTCAACGACGAGCAGGGTCGCACCGAGCCTGCCCTTGCGAACGATCAGGACGCCGGCCCGCCGGCCGATGCCGGGGCGCAGACGCACCTGGCCGAGGCGCGAGAGCGTGCGCCCGAGGCCTGAGAAGCTGTGAACCCGTGAACCACCGAACCCAACGAGGGTCTTCTTGAATACCGACTATCCCGGCGAGAGCCGCTACGACATGGCACAGTCCGAGCACGACGCCGCCCTGACACCCGCCCGCGACGAGGACGCCCAGCCTGTGACGAGCGTGGCCGCCAAACCCGATGCAGCCCGCGTCCAAGGCGCAGTTCCGGCCCGGGGCGCGACCTCCG
>CAZXLV010000218.1:0-4101 GCA_964641405.1 uncultured Limnobacter sp.
ATCGTGATGACCTCGAACCTGGGCTCGCACGAGATCCAGCGCCTGGGCGCCGACGACAAGCTGAACGACCCGGAGATCATCAAGGAGGCCGTGATGATCGAGGTGCGCGCCCATTTCCGGCCCGAGTTCATCAACCGCATCGACGAGATGGTCGTCTTCCATGCGCTGGGCACGTCGCACATCGCCGCGATCGCGAAGATCCAGCTGCAGGGCCTGCGCCAGCGGCTGGCCGAGCACGACATGGGGCTGGAGGTGAGCGACGCCGCACTGGCCGAGATCGCCAAGGTGGGCTTCGATCCGCTCTACGGCGCGCGACCACTCAAGCGCGCCATCCAGCAGAAGATCGAGAACCCGGTGGCCAGGCTGGTGCTCGAAGGGAAGTTCGGGCCGAAGGACGTGATCCCGGTGGATTACGCGAACGGGGAGTTCAGGTTCGGGCGGGTGATGCACTGACCCGCGCTGCCGGCCGGTACGGTGCTCACGGCTCCATCAGCGCTGCCAGCAAGGGATCGTCGGCAGCGACCGACGCGATCGCCGGCCGGTAGCGCTGCGAGCCCTCCGGGCGCGTGTACATCCGCTGTGGCGCGTGCTTGGGCGGCATCACCGCGCGCGTCTGGTCGTGATACGGGTTGCTGTCGTACAGGCCGGCGAAGGCCGGATCGCTGAGGTAGTTGGGCAGGCGCGCCACCACTGCCTGGTCGCCGGCCAGTTGCAGCACCATTTCGTCGGGCCCGAGATCGAGCACCATGTCGCCGTTGCCGAATCCGGTCAGCTCCGACATGCCTTCGGCCGCCACCTGGTTCAGGGCGCCGAAGCACTGCAGCACCCGGCAGTTGTTGACCATCGTCTTCCAGTCGTGCGCGTACAGCAGTTGCAGCTGGCTTGCGTCCTGCCAGAAGCTCCAGGTCTGCAGGCCATAGCCGCGCAGCAGCGTCACCGCCTGGCGCAGTTGCGGCAACTCGCCGAGTTGCGCGGCCTCATCGAGCACGAACAGGGTCGACAGCGGCGGACGGGCGCGCCGGCGCGTGAAGCAGGAAATCAGCGCACTCAGCCACAGGCGCAGCAGGCGACTGTGCGATTCGAGCATGTGCGGCGGCAGCACCAGGAAGATCGACAGCGGCGTGCCGAGGGTCACTGCGTCGAGATCGAAGGAGGTGCTCGCGATGTTTGCCTGCACGCGTTCGCCGCGCAGGAAGTCGACCATTTCCTGGCTGAACGAGATGATGCCGCCGATGGTTTCGGCCGCCCCGATGTTCAGCATGTGCGCAATGCGCTGCACCTCGGGATGGCTCGAGGCCAGCATGCGGCCGGCCAGCTTCGCGGGGTCGGCGGCGGCCTCGTTGATCATGTCGCGCACTGCGATCAGGTTGCCCCTGCCGCTGCCGCTTTCGCGCGCCTCGACCAGCACCTGCAGCATCGCACCGATGGCCAGGTGCATGCCCCGGTTGGACCAGTATCGATTTCGCTCATCCAGCGCGCCGGCGTTGAGCGCCTGCGCGAGCACGGCGACTTCGTCGACGGCGTCGGCTTCATCGATGTCGATGGCGTCGAGCGGATTGAGTGTGTCGGAGACCTCGTCGGTGATGCCCATCGGGTCGATCACGATCACCGCCTGGCCCATCTCGCGCCGATGGCGGGCGGTGATCGCCACGTTCTCGCCTTTCGGATCGACCACGATCACCGCGCCGGGATAGCGCAGCAAGGCGGGAATGATGCAGCCGGTGCCCTTGCCGGCGCCAGTGGGCGCGATCGTCATCAGGTGGCCCTCGCCGGCGAGCAGGATCGGATCGAGGTAGCCGGAATCGGGCGAGCGCAGGGGATGGCCGTAGGTGAAGCCGATTGCACGGCGTGCGCGTCGGCTCTCGAGTGACCAGCCGACCAGCAGGCCGGGGTCGGGCAGGCTGTCGGGCAGGCGCAGGTTGGAGGCGGTGATGAAGGGCATCGATGGACCCGCGTCGCTATCCGGCATCCCCGGCGCGGGCCATGGCTCCATCGCCAGCTTCGCGCGCATCGTGCAGGTCGCGCAGCGGCGATCGGTGGCGGTGCCCGGGCAGCGCGTCGGCGGCGATCGGCGTGTCATCTTCCATGCTGACCACGCCGTCACGCACGCGCAAGCTGGCACGGTAGAGCGAACGGCCGTAGGCGACCAGGCCTTCGCCAACCAGGTCGCTGCCGTCCAGGTGCACCGCCAGCGGCCCGATCTCGCCCGCCCAATCGGTGCTGCGTGCATCGACGCCGCGCAGCACCGGCGAATCGACCGATTCGACCAGCATGAACGGGCCTTCCTCGCCCCACACGCTGGCACAGAAGAAGCGCAGGAAATCGGGGCCCGAGTGCACGGCATCGAGCGTGCCCAGTGGGCTGGCAAGGCAGGCCTCTCCCGTGGCCTGGCCGTCGCGATAGCCTTCGATGTCGAGCGACACGCGTCCGGCGTTGAGGTCATTGAGCACGCGGCTGTCACCGTCGATCAGCCACATCAGTCCCGGTCCATAGAGCAGGTCGAAGGTGCCGCTGACGCCCGGGGCGAGCAGGGCCTCGCCTTCGATCAGCGCCCAGCCCGGATAGAAGGACAGCGGCATTGCGCGCAGCGCCTCGATGCGCTGGCCCGCTGCCTGCGGGTAGCCGCTGGCTTGCTCCAGCAGGGGAGCCACGCGCGCCAGCAAGCCGGCGCTGTGCATTGATGGCAGCGCGCGCCACGGGCCTGGCATCAGCGGAATGGGGGCAGGGTTCAGGGTGGCGCGTCCCGGATCGGTGCGGCTCGGCGTGCTGCGGCTCAGTCGCGATTCTGCTCTCGAAGTCGCACCATTGTCGACAGCGCCCGGTTCACCGGCGTCGGCACGCCCAGCGCCGCGCCGCGCTGCACGACGTAGCCGTTGATCGAATCGATCTCGGTGAGTCGGCGCTGCGCCAGGTCCTGGTTCATCGAAGAACTGGCCAGGGTCATCGCCTCGCCCAGGCGTAGTGCCGCTTCGTATTGCGCGTCGCTGTCCTGGATGCTCACCGCGTCCGCCTGCGCCACGGCTACGCACTCCGCGATCGCCTCGCGCATCAGCGCGCGGGTGCCGGCGTCGGCGATCATCGCCCCGTAGCGCGAGCGTGTCAGCGCCGAGATGGCATTGAAGGCGCAGTTCATGACCAGCTTGGCCCACAGTTCGCCGCGTACGTCGGCCTCCAGACGGCACGGCACGCCGGCGCGCTCGAACCAGCCGGCGAGCATTTGCGCGCGCGTGGAGACGCGCTGCGCGCCGAACTCGCCGATCACCAGGTCGCCGCGCCCGGCGTGCAACAGGTGGCCCGGTGCGGGCATCGAGGCGGCCACGTAGACGGCCACGCCCAGTGCGTCGATGCCGGCCGCTTCGCGCATGCGCGGCACGTTGTCGACGCCGTTCTGCATGCTTGCGACGATTGCCCCGGCGCCCAGCAGCGGCGCCAGCGTGCGCGCCGCATCGGCGGTGTCGCGCGTCTTCACGCACACCAGCACCAGTTGTGCTTCATGGATCGCTGCCGGGCTCGTATCGGCCGCAATGCGAATGCGCCGGATGGCCCCCGGGCTGTCGAACAGCAGCCCCTCGCGCCGCATCGCCTCGACGTGTGCGGCGCGTCCGATCAGGGTCACCGGGGCGCCGGCTTCGGCGAGCAGGGCGCCGAAGTAGCAGCCCACCGCACCCGCACCGTAGACCGCGATGCGCGGCCATGGCGCGTGCGGGTTCCCGTCGGTGCCCGCCGCGGTGGCAGACGGTGCCGGACTGTTTCGCTGCTGATCGCTGCTGGTCATCGGTGGACCCTCCGGGACCCTCCCTGGTACCCCGCTACCCCGTGTCCGGGAAGCCGGGTTCGATGTGCAATCGTAGCAAGCGGCGCTCGGCCATGTGGTCGATTCGCATCTCTCGGCGCTGTCCGACGATGCCCGACTGGGCGCCCCGGCGCGCAAGCGGCTGACGGCTCGCGGCGCCCAGGCCTGCTTCAGCCTCGGGTCGATCTGGGAGATCGCGATCGAGAGCAGCCTGGGCAAGCTGTCCTTTCCCCCGACCTGATCGCGGACACCGCCGAGGCCGACGGCTAGGGCCTGTTCACACTACGATCGTCCCCGCGCCGAGGCCT
>CAZXLV010000219.1:0-4099 GCA_964641405.1 uncultured Limnobacter sp.
GGCTCGTCGGCCAGGAAGGCCATCGCCTGGCAGAGCATCTGCTGGTTCGCGCACAGCATCCGCTGCGTGTTGATCACCCCCTTGGGCACACGGGTCGAGCCGGAGGTGAAGAGGAACTTGGCGATCGTGTCCGGGCCGACGCGGGCGTGCGCTGCGTCGACGCCCGCACCGGGCCTCGACGCCAGCAGCGCGTCGAACGGGGTGGCGGAGCGGCCATCGATGCGTCCTTCGACCATCACCAGTTCGACGTCGGCGTCGACCACTGCATGAATCGCGTTCGCGTACTCGGGGCCCGAGGCGAACACCAGCCCGGGCGTGAGCGAGTTCAGGATGTGGCGCAACTTGCCGTAGTCGCGCGAAACCAGCGAGTACGCCGGCGACACCGGCGCGTAGGGTACGCCGGCCCACATCGCACCCAGCGCCAGCGAGAGGTGCTCCAGATCGTTGCCCGAGAGGATCGCGAGCGGTCGCTCGGCCGACAGGCCGCGCTCGACCAGTGCCTGGCCGACGGCGCGCGCCCGCTCGAGCATCTGCGCGTAGCCGATGCGACGCCAGTCTCCGCCCCGGTCGCGGCGCGCCGCCAGCGTGCGCTCGGGCACCGCGCGCGCCCACTGTTCGAGGCGGTCGGTCAGGCGCTCGGGGTAGGGCTGCAGGGCGCTGGCCGAGCGCAGCAACTCGACGCCGTTGGCGCCCTGTCGGTGCTCGGCCTCCAGGCACGCGCCGACGTGCGCTTCGCGATAGCGGCTCACGCCTTGCGCACCTTGCGCGCCTTGCCTTCGAGAAAGGCGCGCATCCGATCCTTGGCGGCGGGTTCGGCCTGCGCAATCGCTGCCATCAGCGACTCGACGAACAGGCCGTCGGCCTGCGACAGGTCGGCGATGCGCGGCAGCGCGTGCATCACCGCGAAGTTGGACATCGGCGCGTTGCCGGCGATCTGCTGCGCGAGTGCCAGCGCCCTGGCCACGCCCTCGCCGTTGGCGACCCGGTAGTGCGACAGCCCGCACTGCTGACCCTCGTCGGCGTCGAGCACGCGGCCGGTCAGCATCATGTCGCTCATGCGCGAGCAGCCGATCAGCCGCGGCAAGCGCGCCGAGCCGCCACCGCCGACAAACAGGCCGCGTTGGCCTTCGGGCAGCGCATAGATGGTGCTGTCCTCGGCCACCCGGATGTGCGCCGCACTGGCCAACTCCAGGCCGCCGCCCACCACTGCGCCGCGCAACACCGCGATCACCGGCGCGCGACCGAACTGCACCTGGTCGAACGCGGCATGCCAGAAGCGCGAATGCGCGATGCCGCCGGCCACGCTGTGCTCCGACAGCTCCGACAGGTCGAGCCCGGCGCAGAAGTGTTCCCCCTCGCCGCTCAGCACGATGGCGCGAATGCTCTCGGGCAGGTTCACGAAGCAGGTATGCAACTGCGTGACCAGCGGGTCGCTGAGGGCGTTGCGCTTGGCCGGTCGATTCAGGCGCACCTGCGCGATGGCGCCCGCGAGTTCGACCTGGAGCAGGTCCAGGCTGGAGAGGAGCTTGCCGGCGCGGCTGGACGGGACTGGCATGAAGGGAAACCGGAATTGACAGGGTGACTTGCGCGCCCGGAGCTCGACGCCTCCCGGGGTAATTAGTTATGAAGAATAACGATTTGGAGGGATGGGCTCCATGCGGGTATTCCCCGATCGTTCGCACCCAGGGGGCTGTCGGGATGGTGTCTAATCAAGTCACTCGGGCACCTGACACCTCGCTCGTACGCTGACCGGGAGCGCAGCATGGACACCGCCAATCTCATCGCCATCGACATCCACACCCATGCCGAGCGCTCGTGCTGGAATCCGTTCGATGCCTACGGCGAGGAGTACGACCGGGCGGCCGACAAGTATTTCAAGTCGAGCCGCCGCCCGACCATCGACGAAACCGTGGCCTTCTACCGTGAGCAGAAGATCGGCCTGGTGATGTTCACCGTCGATGCCGAGACGCAGATGGGCCGTCGGCGCATCCCCAACGAGGAGATCGCCGAAGCGGCGAAGAAGAATGCCGACATGATGATCGCCTTCGGCAGCATCGACCCCCACAAAGGCAGGATGGGCGCACGCGAAGCGCGCAAGCTGGTCGAGGAGCATGGCATCAGGGGGTTCAAGTTCCACCCCACGGTGCAGGGCTTCCACCCCTACGACCGCATGGCCTGGCCGATTTACGAAGTGGTCGCCGAATACAGGCTGCCCGCAATTTTTCACAGCGGGCACTCCGGGATCGGTTCGGGCATGCGCTGTGGCGGCGGCCTGCGCCTGGAGTATTCGAACCCGATGCACCTGGACGACGTGGCGATCGCCTTCCCGGACATGGAGATCGTGATTGCGCACCCGTCCTTCCCGTGGCAGGACGAGGCGCTTTCGCTGGCGATGCACAAGCCGAACGTGTGGATCGACCTGTCCGGATGGAGCCCGAAGTACTTCCCGGCGTCGCTGGTGCAGTACGCCAACACGCTGCTGAAGGACCGGGTGCTGTTCGGCTCCGACTTCCCGTTGATCTCGCCCGATCGATGGCTGAAGGATTTCGGGGAGGCGGGGTTTCGCGACGAGGTCAGGCCGGCGATCCTGAAGGACAACGCGATGCGACTGTTGCGGCTGGGCCCCGCAGCAGCCTGAGTCGACATGCAGCGCTCGCTACGCTGGCGCCTGCGCATCCACGGCAAGGTGCAGGGCGTGGCCTTTCGCGCATCGATGGTGCAGCAGGCGCGCCGGCTGGGCCTGGCGGGCTGGGTGCGCAACCGGCGCGACGGCAGCGTGGAGGCACTGGTGGTCGGCGAGGCCGCGGCCCTCGAGGCGATCCTGCGCTGGTCGCGCCGTGGGCCGCCCTTGGCACAGGTTTCGCACGTCGCGATCGAGTCCGAGTCCGAGCCCGGGTCCGACGCGAGCGGCGCGGCCGAAGTGGCCGGGGCCGAGGCGGCCGGGGCCGAGGCGCTGGTGGGTTTCGACCAGCGCCCCACCGCCTGATCCAGGAGGCTCTCAGGACGGTGGCCGGCGAGCGAAGCTGCGGGCCAGCAACGGCGTCAGCAGCAATGGCGCAAAGTACATCGGGATTTGCGCCAGGCCGACGTAGAGCGAGAACGTTTCGCCGGCCGTACCCGCGGTAACGACCAGCATCAGGCCCACGTTCCGGTTGCCGCTGAGGACCGCCGCACCATAGGCGGTCGCCAGACCGGTGCGGCGAAACACGAGGAAGCCGGCCAGGTGCAGCAGTGCCGTCGCGATGAAGGCGGTGGCCAGCAATACCAGGATGGTGCGCGGCTCGCGTAGCAGTTGCGCGGTCACGCCGTCCATCACGGCAATGGCGAACACCACCAGCAGCAGCACGTTCAGGCCGCCCAGCGCGTCGTCGTGGCGCGCCAGGCGCTCGGCTCCCGCGATACGCCGCAACAGCCAGGCAAGCGCAAAGGGCGCGGCCACCAGCAGCGTGACGCGGCTGAAGAACGGCACGAGGGCCACCTGCACGCCGGTCTCGGGCAGCAGCACGCCGACCATCGGCGTGAGCGTCAGTGGCAGCAGCATGGTGGTGAGCACCGTTCCGATCACTGCCAGCACGCCGTCGAGGCCAAGGATGAGGGCGAACACTGCCGCCGAGCCGATCGGCGGTGCAGCGGCCTGCAGCAGCAACACCATGCGCAGATCGGGAGGCAGCCCGATCTGCGCGGTGCCGAACCACACCAGCAGGGGCGACGCCAGCAGGATCCAGGCGGCCAGCGCGGCCGGCAGCGCCGGACGCTGCAGCGCGGCGCGCAGTTGCGCCCAGTCGAGCCGCAACAGGGCGGTAGCGAGGGTGCCGATCACCGCCAGCGTCAGCATTGGCCGCAACGCCGACGCAAGCGGGGGAGCCACCACGCCGAGAAAAACGCCGGCGGGCAAGGCCCAGCGGGCATGGCGGCCGAGAAGCCGGATCAGTCGAAGCACCGCCATCGCGTCGAGCGGGGCGGTGCGCTCATTCAGTCGCGGCCGTGCCCCTTCCGTTGGCCCCTGTTGTCGAACTTGCCGTGGCCGTTGCCGCGCCGGCCATCGCGGCGATATTCGTCGCGACGGTCATGGCGTTCGTGGCGATAGCGCGGCGCGTAG